>JANOVY010000044.1:0-22961 GCA_031417635.1 Bacteroidota bacterium
CTCATTTTATCAGGATTCAACCAAAGACGCATTGCATAGCGCTTTTGCCCAAAAATGTTTACAGAACTAACATCTTTTATGGTTTGTAATTGCTGTTGTAATACATTCTCTGCATAATCACTGAGTTCTAGCAGGCTTTTGGTTCGGCTTTGTATTGCCAATACCAGAATAAATTCTCCGGTTGGATCAGATTTTGATACAATAGGTGGTGCATCAATATCTTGAGGCAAACTTCGTTGTGCCTGTCCAACTTTGTCACGCACATCACTAGCCGCAGCCTCCATATCAACACCCAAATTAAACTCAACCGTTATATTACTGTTTCCCAAAGAACTGGAAGAAGAAATGGATCGAATGCCCGGTATGCCATTTACCTGTTTTTCTAAGGGCTCGGTTATCTGGCTTTCCATGATATCCGAATTAGCCCCGGTATAACTAGTATTGATAGAGATAATTGGTGGATCAATGGCCGGATAATCTCTAACAGCAAGAAATGAAAAACCCACTACTCCAAACAGAATAATCAGCAGGTTCATTACAGTTGCTAATACTGGCCGCTTCAACGATAATTCAGAAATATTCATAGCTGTCTGACTGAAATGTTTTGAGAGATAATACGATTGATACCGACAAAAATTAATTACCTAACTGCTCCATTGTTTTTATGCTTCTAACTTTAACTTGCGAGTTAGGTCTGGTAAATAAAAGACCGGTTACGATAACTGAATCTCCGATATTTATCCCTTTGGTTATTTCAATATTATTCGCTTGCCTTACCCCAGTTTCCACTGTTACAAATACGGCTTTCCCACTTTTTGCCAGAACCAACTGTTTGTTCTTATCATCAGGAATAATAGCACCGGTTGGAACAAGAATACTCTGTTGTTGGTTGGTAGAAGTAATTAAGACTTTTACGTATGCGCCCGGATTCACATTAGCATCTTGTAAAATAGCCCGCACTTTTAAATTTCTTGTGGCTTGATTTGCTTGAGGTTCTGTTGCAACAATCACTGCCTTCTTTATATTTTGATCATTGGTATTCACTTGAACGTTTACCGTGTCACCTTTTTTAATCATTCCACTGTATTCTTCCGGTAATGTAAAATCAATTTTTATCTTATCAATTTGTTGCAAAGTGGCAATAATATTCGCATTGGTTAAATAAGCACCCGGACTCACTTGTCTTAACCCCAAGACTCCACTAAAGGGCGCTTTAATCACAGTTTTATCAATTAAAGATTGGGTATACATTAAGTCTGCTTTTAAACCATTCACAGCATTTAATGAAACATCATACTCTGCTTGATTAACCCCATTGATAGAAATCAACTTTCTAAGTCGTTCTTCTGTTTTTGATGCAAGTTCCAAAGCAACTTTCGTTTTATTTAGCTGCGCTTGAAGATCTGCATCATTAATTCTGGCAACAATGGTTCCTTTCTCTATTTTCTGCCCTTCCGGAATGTTCAGGAAGGTGAGTCGACCATTTACTTCCGATCTCAATTCAACATATTCAAAAGCCACAACAGAACCATTGGCTTCCAGAGAGTTATAAACTGTTTGCGGTGTTGCTATCAACACATCCACCATCACTGATTGTGGACCGGAATTTTGTTTTGGGGCTTCCTTTTTTTGCTTACAAGCAGTTAATAGTAGAAAACCAAGCGGAACTATATACAAACTTTTCAAAGGCTGAATTTTTAAAGGCAAATAAAGATAGAAAATTTTTATATTGAGATGCTATTCAAAGTTTAAAAGGGTAAGTAGGGTAAATAAATCGGTCTACAAAAGTTTTTCGAGCTTTTTGCACTGTAATTTCATATACTAAGTATTAACTTCCTTATCCTTTTCGATTTTATCCATTTTCGTAAAACAAACAAATGTACCAACTAAGTAAAGTTCACCCATTAAAAAGAGCATTTATTACCGGTGCGGCCTCAGGCCTTGGTAAAGCTTTTTGCCTTGAATTGGCAAAAGATGGCTGGATAATTGGAATAGCCGATATAAATGCTATAGAATTGGCCATTACTGCCGTTGAAATTGAAAAATTAGGCGGGAAACCTCTTTTTTTTTCCATAGATGTGTCTGATAAAGATAGATACAAAATAGTAGCTGAAGCTTTTTTGGCACAAGCCGGTGGAATAGATCTTTTATTTAATAATGCCGGAGTAGGCGATGGGGGTGGTTTTGAAGTATATGGTTTGGAAAACTATGCGTGGATGGTAGGTATTAACCAAATGGGAGTAGTGTATGGTTGTCATTTCTTTATTCCGGCAATGAAAAAACAAAAATCCGGACATATTTTAAATACCGCAAGTGCAGCTGCAATTGGATGTGCCCCCACAATGGGTGCCTATAATATGACCAAAGCCGCAGTTGTAGCCATTAGCGAAACTTTATATGGAGAACTAATGGACTTTAATATCAGCGTGTCTTGCATCCAACCTACTTATTTCAAAACAAATGTTATTCAGTTTGCCAGAGGTGGAGAGTTGATAAAAAAAGCAACACAAGTATTTATTGATAAATCGGGATTGGAAGCGGATGAAGTAGCGAAGGAAATATTAACCCGTGCCGGTAATAAGGAGTTGTACATCATATTGCCAAAAGATGCAAGGAAAATGTGGTTTTTGAAACGCCTTGCACCTACCTGGTTTAGAAAAAAAGTAAAGGAGCAATTTATGTATGCGATGAAAAAAGCATTCAGAAGTAATATAGTGTAAACGAAGGCATCGGTTTCAAATTCGCCCTATTTGAATAAGCAATTTCACCGCAGAGAAAATGAGGCCGCAAAGACAACCGCCAAGAAAAGAAATAATTATGATAGCCAATCAAATATTCAACCTCAATGGAAAAGTTGCTTTAATTACCGGTGCCAGTAAGGGTATTGGTGAAGCAATAGCTCGTTATTTAGCGTCTTGTGGCGCTAAAGTAGTTATCAATTCAAGAAAACAGGAAGATCTTGATATAGTTGCAGAAACAATTAAAAGGGAAGGAGGAGAATGTATAGGCATTGCTGCAAACGCAGGAGATATTGCAGCCTGCAAAACGCTTATTGAAAAGACAGTTGCTCTTTATGGAGGAATTGATATCCTGGTTAACAATGCAGCATCAAATCCGATATTCGGTCCGGTTGTACAATGCGAAGAATGGGCTTTTGATAAGATCATGAATATTAATGTAAAAGCACCTTTTGAGTTGAGTAAATTGGTGTACCCTATTATGAAAGAAAGAGGAGGAGGTAGTGTGATCAATATTAGTTCCATAGCAGCCTTAACCCCGGATCCCGGATTAGGAATGTATTCCGTTTCTAAGGCTGCATTAAATATGCTCACCAAAGTTACCGCCAAAGAATGGGGTCCTGACAATATTCGAGTAAATGCAATTTGTCCCGGACTCATCAAAACAAAATTTTCTGAAGCCCTTTGGCAAAATGAAAAATGGCTGAACTATTTTGTAAAACAAACCCCTATAGCACGAATGGGTACAGTAGAGGAAATTGCAGGCTTGGCTTTGTTTCTTGCTTCAGATGCATCATCATATTGTACAGGTACCATTTTTACAGCTGATGGGGGTATTACCATTTAGGTTGTTTGCAATCAAGTATTCCTTAGCGGATCTAGAGACAAGCGAGGTCTTATGGCTCACAAATAAAAAAATTATTCTTTATCACTTACTATTCAATTATTCCAATGGAGTCAATTTTTGCAACTGATCGACTAAAAGAAATTTTACCAATTGTGCATTCGTTTGTTTTGGAAGAATTAATTCCATTAGAAAAAGAACACTTAACCCGTCCTTTTAAGCAAACCGAAAAAATTCTAGAACAAAAACGGGAGAAGGTAAAAGCATTGGGTTTGTGGAACCTCCATTTATCCAAAGAAAAAGGGGGAATGGGGTTAACCCTTTGTGAGTTTGGGCAAATCAGCGAAGTTTTATCATTGGCACCTTATTACGGACAATACACATTTAATTGTCAGCCACCCGATATAGGAAATACAGAACTCATCAGCAAATTTGCTTCAGCATCCATCAAAGAAAAATTCTTACACCCATTATTGGAAGGAAAAATTAGAAGTTGTTTTTCGATGACGGAGCCTGAATTTGCCGGCTCTAATCCAACCAGAATGGGCACGACCGCCATTCGTGATGGGGATGCTTATATTATTAACGGACATAAATGGTTTACATCATCAGCAGATGGAGCAGCATTCGCTGTAGTAATGGCAGTAACCAATCCCGATGCAGAGCCACACCAAAGAGCAAGTATGATAATCGTTCCCACCGACACCCCCGGATTCGAATTTATTCGCAATATTCCCATTTTTGGTGAAGCAGGGGAAGGATGGGCTAGTCATGCAGAAATTCAATATAATAATTGCAGAGTGCCTGTAACTAATTTAATTGGAGAAGAGGGCATGGGTTTTCGATTGGCACAGGAAAGATTGGGTCCCGGTCGTATTCATCATTGTATGCGGTGGATTGGCATTGCAGAAAAAGCCTTCGATCTATTGTGTAAACGTGCTGCCAGCAGAGAAATGGAAGAAGGGGTCATGTTGGGAGAAAAACAATTTATCCAAGGTTTTATCGCAGAAAGCAGAGTAGAGATTGATGCATGCCGATTATTGGTATTAAGAACCGCATATAATATTGATCAATTGGGTGCTTCAAAAGTTCGTGACCAAATTTCTGGTATTAAATTTTATGTAGCCAATATGGTTTTAAAAGTTTTAGACAGGGCGATTCAAGTACATGGTGCTCTTGGGTTAACAGATGAAACCATGTTAGCCAACTTATACCAACATGAACGAGGTGCAAGAATTTGGGATGGTGCCGATGAAGTACACAAACAAAATTTAGCTTTAAGCATCTTAAAGAAATATGGATTAGATATAAAAAAGAAAAGATAATCGTCTTTCGACGAAGGAGAAATCTGTTAATAATATAAAGATTTCTCCTTTGTCGAAATGACCCCTTCATCAATATGAATACAGATATTAATTCCCTTCCTTTAAAAGCGAATGAAGACATTCATCTTCTTTCGCTTACCCATTATCTGCAACAGCATGCGCCCCAGATTGGAAAAATAAACGAGATTACTCGTTTTACCGGCGGTTATTCAA
Source organism: Bacteroidota bacterium (assembly GCA_031417635.1). Classification (GTDB taxonomy): domain Bacteria; phylum Bacteroidota; class Bacteroidia; order Chitinophagales; family Chitinophagaceae; genus Sediminibacterium. Next base: position 5,121 of record JANOVY010000044.1, read on the forward strand.
ATCTTACCTATTGCCTTCAAACAGCAAACAAAGAATACGTTTTGCGAATGCCCCCTGTTGGTGCCAATATTAAATCTGCACATGATATGGGGCGGGAGTTTAAAGTATTATCTCTTTTAAAAAAGCTGTATGATCTAGTTCCTACTCCTATAATCTATTGTGAGGATAAAGCAATTATTGGTTCCCCTTTTTATTTGATGGAAAAATTAGAGGGTATCATCCTTCGCGCATCGAATGCTCCAAAAATGAATATTGATCTAGAAACCATGCATTCAATTTCTGAATCATTCATAGACAATTTGGTTACACTGCATTCACTAGATATTCAAACTACCGAACTTGACCAACTAGGCAAACCGGATGGATATGTAAATAGACAAGTAGAGGGATGGATAAAAAGATATTATATAGCAGAAACAGATACCATAGCGTCTCTAAATAGGGTTGCAAAATGGTTGCAATCATTTCAACCAAGATTTCAACAACCAACATTACTGCATAATGACTATAAATACGATAACGTAATATTAAATCACAATAAACTTTCTGAAATAGTTGGGGTGCTAGATTGGGAAATGGCTACGGTTGGAGACCCATTAATGGACCTAGGTGCAACCCTTGCCTATTGGTTTGAAGCAGGGGAGGGTGATGTTTTTAAACAATTTAATCTAACCTGGATACCCGGAAATTTTACTAAAAAAGAATTGATTAACCGGTATTCCCAAAAAAGTGGAAGAGACCTATCTGATATTTTATTTTATTATGTTTTTGGGCTATTTAAAAACGCAGTCATTGCACAACAAATCTACCATCGGTGGAAGCAAGGTTTCAGCAAGGATGCCCGTTTTGGAGCTTTATTACCTATGATAAAATTGTTGGGAGAAAAAGCAGAATTGTCTATTGAAAAAAATATTGTGTAACCCCTCTGCCCTTGGGCACCTCCCCTTGAAAAGGGGAGGAAACTTTAGAGAAAATTAGCCAATTCTGCAATCAGCTAATCTTACTCATCCCTTCTCCGCAAAGCCCCACCTCTCCAATTATATTTGGCAGATTTATATTGGTCAAAACTTGTTTGAATATAATACCCCAACTCCAAATCGTTTAATTGAGTCACCAATTCATAATTTGGGCGATACCGATTCATAAACGTATCCAATTCGGGCGATTGCAGTTTGGTAATCTTTCTTACAAATTGCTTGCTGAATCGGTTGTTTACATATTTTTCATGTTCTTGTTCAACCAGTCTTTTTTGCAAATTCAGGATACTTTGGTTACGCTTAAACCGAAACATATTAATGATTTCAACTAAATCAAAACCGACCACTGCACCGGGGTTATACGAATTATTACCAACCACCCGAAGGCCCGGTTTTCTGAAGTCAAATATTTTAGCGTAGTCTTTTCTGTTTTGAATAGAATCAAAACGATAATAGTTATTTCGCACTTTCACGTCCGGTAATTCTGTAGCTCGGACATGAATCATAACATTAAAATTTTCGAGGTTTGATATAGTATCTACGAGGTATTTTTTGGTGGATTTTCCTATTAATGAAAACCAAATGGAATCTTTAGTTGGAACGGTTATGATATATCTCCCTAAAGAATCGGTGATGGCGCCTCGTCCGGATGTGCTTAATACCCCTACAGCTTCTAAAGGGCGACGAGCAGAAATATCATATACGGTTCCGCTGATGGTGATAAATTGGGCATTCGCTTTTTGAAATTGGCAGCCCATCCCTATCAAAAGTAAAACAGTAAAAACAGGTAGCCTTTTTCTCAAATCCATGGTTTAGGCTGTAATATTAAAGCAGCAAAGGGAGAGTTCAAGAATTCTGATCGGAATTAACTTGCTTTTTGCAGAATTGGAGAAGATAGTTGATGGTCTATGGTCAATAGTAGATGGTCCATAGTAAATTGTAAAGTAAAATCTTTACAATACTCGAGGGTAAGCCTATTTTAACCAAGATTATGTACAAAACTACTACCATGAACTATGGTCCATCGACCATGGACTATGGACCATCGACCATCTACTACCCCCTAAAACTTCACATCAATAATATACGGCAGCATCGTTCGCCAGGTAGGCCAATCATGTGTAATATCTTCGCCCCAAACATCAAGATCATACCAAATTCCTTTGGCAGATAAAACACCGGCAAAACGTTTAGATGCTTCCGGATCTTCATAGGCTCCTCTTCCGGTATAAATATGTATGTGATGACTGGCTTTTATTTTCTCTAAATACCATTCATCGGTAAGATTTGGCAAATAATGTTCCGGGCTATTATAATATACCTGATCATCAAAAAAACCTTTTGTGTATTCTGTGAGATTATAGACCCCGCTCATACTAATGGCACCATTAATAATATCCGGTCTTTTTAAAAAAAGGTTCATGGCATGCAAAGCCCCAAAAGAAGCCCCACAGGTGTAAATCATGGTATCCTGACTGGTTGAATTCCGAATAAAAGGTACTACTTCATTAAAAACGTACTCGTTGAATTGGTTCTGCCTTATTGCTTTATGGGATGGCTCCATTTCATCGTTCATCCAGCTTTCTTTATTCATACTATCTATACTAAAAACCCGAAGTTTTCCGGCATTAATATAGGGTGCCAATGCGTCTAACATTTGAAACCTTTCATATTCCAAATAATCTGCTGCAGCTGTAGGGATTAATAATAATGCGAAGCCATAATGACCATAGCCGGCAATTGGCATTTCTTTCCCTAATGCAGGGCTGTACCAGGAAGTAAGTTCTCTGTTCATGATAAATGGTTTTGCCTATTTAGTGAAAAAAAGGGGGCTGTTTGATAGGCGTTATGTATGTTATTAATACTGTTAAGGAAGAAAGAAAAGAAAAGCGGGTTGCTAAATTTCTAACCCCATTCATTATCGTCAAAATGAATTATTCAATACAGTTTTTCTTTATTTCTTTCCAAAGATCTCTATAACACTGGGCAGCATAACTACTAGGTGCATAGGTTTCTAAAGGGGCTTCGTGAGTGCCCATTTTTTCCACGTCACTCAAATAGGGGATATAACTTTTCAAGAAAAATTTGTCTTTATAAAAATTATTCATCACTTCATGATGCAGGTTTTTTCGATGGTCAACCATGCTGAAAAAACATTTAAGCTTAGCACTGTCGAGGTCATTTTCTTTAAAATAAGTTGCAACTGTTTCATATGATCGAATAGACAGCGTGGTAGGGATATTGGGCATAAATATCCAATCAGCCCCAAAAAAAATGGCGTCATGTAATAAAGAGATACCCGGTGGGCAATCTAGAATTACTACATCATAGTCTTTTTTCAAAGTTGCCAACAATGTAGAAATCTTTCGTTTCGACTGTTTCATTTCGCTTAATAAAACATCAGCATGTCTGGCAGAAAGATCAGCAGGAATAATATCCAGATTGGGATAAGCAGAATTTTGAACGGCATCTAATAAGTCCATTTCACTGCTCAATAGTTTTTTAGACTCATTTTTAGAAGTGGCTTCTGCTCCCAAATAAAAGGAAGAAGAACCCTGTGGATCCATATCCCATACTAAAGTTTTATAGCCTTCTTTGGCAGCTAAATATGCCAGATTAATAGTGGCAGCAGTTTTGCCTACCCCACCTTTTAGGTTGTAAAGTGCAAGTGTGACCATACTCTAATATACAAGATTTTACTAATTACACAATATTCGGAAACATTTTATAGTATCCAGCCAAGAATTAAACAGCCTAAAACAATAAAAGGCGCAGGTATTTTATTTGTTTTTAGAATAACAAAGGTTACAATCACAATGATTAGGTCCCAAATGCCAATTTTTTGGGCATTTAACAAAGAGCTCAAAAAGCTGTCGCTAATTAAGTAACAGGTGGCGCCTGCCATAATACCAACTACAGCCGCATTAATCCCTTCCAAAGAACGATAAATGATGGCATATTTTTTTAAATTATTCCAAACCGGAAAAAAGAACAGTACCAACAAGGCACTGGGTAAAAAAATGGCTACTGTACCAATAATACATCCCAATAATTGCATTCTTGGGCCATCTTCATGCATTAACATACCTCCGGTAAATGAGCCAATAGAGAACACAGGACCGGGTATGGCTCTAACGACCCCCGATCCGGTTAAAAAATCCTCCCTGCTCATTCTCAAAACCCCCCTTTTTGTCTCAGCCACCCTTTTTGTTTCGGGACGGGTAACATATTGTTCATACATCAGCGGCATTAATACATCGCCCCCTCCAAAAACCAGACTTCCGAAACGATAAGAATGCTCAAAAAGATTGATTGGTTTCTGAGCAGTCCATTTTTGTTTACTTGAGGTTTCAGATAAATAACCTGCCAAAGCAAAAATGGCTAAGAAAATGAGCATATTTCCCCATTTTATCTCTTTTGGGGGAACGCCTTTTTGCGGAATTCGCTTATCGCTGAAATTGGTAACAATTCCACTAACAATAATTAACGCAGGGAAAATCCAAGGTGTTTTAAAATCCAAAAATGTGGCTACGGTTGCGGCTATTACTATTACTCGTGTAATTGTATTATGAATTGCGATGCCATACAATCGAAAAGTAGCAAAAGCAATAAAACCAATAGCCATTGGCTGTATAAATTTAAAAATTTCTACTTTCAAGCTCCTGTCATCAAAATAATCTAATAAAAAAGATAGAGCAGCCATGATAATACTAGCCGGTAAAATCCAAATTAATAGCGTTATAATGGCCAAGGTAATCCCCCCCCTTTTATAGCCAATTAATGTGAGAGTTTGAGTAGACGATGCACCGGGCAATAGTTGACAAAAACCATTGTATTCTAATAATTCCTCCTCAGTTACATCCTTTCTTTGATGAACAAAGGTTTTCATCATCATTCCCATATGACCTTGTGGCCCGCCAAAAGCACTAATACTGTGCCAAAACACAGCTCGTAAAAATGGTATGTGTCGAAATAATTGCAATGGATTATGAAACAGATTGGTTTGAAATATAAGCAAAATTAATATGCCTGCTTAGACAAAATAAATAAGCGCAGACAAATCTGATGTTAGGTTACTTAGTGAAAAGCGAAAGGTGAGCAAATATTAAACTGGGTTAAAAAGGTTAAATGCTTGTTTATTTGTTTTAACCTTTTTAACCCAATTTAACACCTATTGACTTTTCCCCTTTCACTTTTCACCTTTCACTTTTCATATAACTATAGTTTCAACACACAATCTGCAATCTATTTTTTCAGACCAATTTCTCTTAATCTTTCATCTAAATATTCCCCGGCTGTAGCATCGGAATAAGCTTTTGGATGAGCATCATCAATACAATTGTCTAAGCAGGCAAGGCTCATTTCGCTTCTTGGGTGTAAAAAGAAGGGCATAGAAAACCGGCTGGTATGCCATAAGTCCCGTGAAGGGTTTACAACACGGTGAGTGGTACTTATTAATTTATTATTGGTAAGGCGCTGGAGCATGTCGCCCACATTTACCACTATCTGATCGGGCAAAGAGGTCACCCCCACCCAGTCTCCCTGTTTCGTTAAGATTTCTAATCCGCCCGCAGAAGCACCCACCAATAAAGTAATAAGATTGATATCTTCATGTTGTTCGGCACGAATAGCACTCTTGGGTTCTACGGTAATAGGAGGATAGTGTATGCATCTAAGAATAGAATTTCCATTATGTACATACTGATCGAAATAATGTTCATCTAAGCCCAAATAAATCGCGATGGCTTGTAACAATGCTTTTCCACTTTTCTCAAAATTTCGATACGCATCAAACAATGTTTTATTGAAAGGGCCTATTTCGGCAACAGATACATTATTGGGGTATTCTGATTTAATGGGATCATTGTCTTCTACTGTTTGACCATATTGAAAAAATTCTTTCAAATCGGGGGCCTCACTGCCTTTGGCATGTTCTCTTCCAAAACTGGTATAACCTCTTTGTCCGGCGAGACCGGGAACTTCATAAATTAGCTTTTTTTCTAAGGGAAGTGAAAAAAATTGTTGTACATATTCATATTGTTCTGCTATCAATTCATCAGGAACCCCATGGTTTTTAACGGCAACAAAACCAACTTCTTCATAGGCTTCACCTAAAGCTTTTACAAAAACAGCCTTGCGTTGTGGATCTCCACTTAAAAATTCTGCTAAATCAACAACAGGAATAGACATATTCGATAGATTGTAGTGTGAAAAAATATACTGGATGGAAAATTACAAAAGTTACCCGATATAGATATAGGTGTCAATAAGAAGTCATTTTGAATAAAATTTATCAACTTTAACCAATGAAACGCTTTTATTTATCCCTTTCCATTCTTTTTTGCCTACTTCAAATGGGATGTAGTAATAGGTATCACTCATTTGCAACAAATTACACTTATAAGTCGAAAGATGGAAAACCTGATTACGGCGACCTAAATACCTGGGCTGCTCATCCTTACAAACACGACCCATCTGATAGCGTGCCATTTCCACTAAGAGAAACTTACCGACCGGATTCTACTGTTGATGTTTTTTTTATTCACCCCACAACTTATACTGAAAAAGAAAAACTATTTGGACAGAATGCCCCAATTGATGATGCAGAATTGAATGCAAAAACAGATTATTCAACCATCCTATTTCAATCAAGCATATTCAATGAGGCGGGTAGGGTTTTTTCGCCTAGATACCGACAAGCACATCTTTCTTCCTATTATCCAAGAAATGCCGATGACTCAACATTTGCCTTTGCGGCATTTGAATTAGCTTACTTAGATGTAAAAGCCGCTTTTGTGTATTACCTAGAAAACAATAACAAAGGACGGCCCATCATTATTGCTGCACATAGCCAAGGCACACAGCATGCCAAAAGATTATTAACTGAATTTTTTGATGGCAAACCATTACAAGAAAGATTAATAGTAGCCTATTTGATTGGTATGCCTTTTGAACCTGATCGATTTAAAACAATCGTCCCTTGTATCACGCCATTTCAAATCAGTTGTGCTTGCAGTTGGCGAACATTTAAAGAAGGATACAAACCTACATTTGTTTTACAAGAAAAATTTGCATCAGTTGTTACCAATCCCCTCACGTGGGATGCCAATATACCGGTAGCCAATCGATCACTAAACAAAGGAGGATTATTGTTAAACTTTAATAAGATCGTTAAAGAAGTAGCCAATGCCAATTCCGTTCCGGGTGTTTTATGGACAGACAAACCTCATTTTTTGGGTAATATTTTTCTAACCACAAAAAACTATCATATTGCTGATATGAACCTCTATTATCTAAGCATTCGAGAGAATGCAAAACAGCGGATAGTTTCTTTTAAGAAAAATTAGTGGCGAATGCGATAGAATGTGCTAGTAAGATTTTTTACGCCATATTAGTCTCTATGTATGATCTGAACCAAAAAATGGCCCGTTCAACAGAACGAGCCAATATAAAATTCATCAATAAAACCATCTAAAAAAATTGTCAATTACCGTACACACTCAAAAATTTAATGCGCATAATTTTCAATTGTTCCCATGAATAGTTGTTATCACTAAGCTCCTCTTTGGCTACATCTAAAGAAGAGGTTTGACAACTTTTAAAATATTCAATAATCTCCTCTTGATCATATTCATCCAACCATTCATCAATGGCATAATCCAGGTTTAGCTTTGTGCCGCTTGCCGCAATGGTTTCCATCTCTTCCAACAATTCATCTAGCTTTAAGCTCTTGTTTTTGGCGATGGTCTCTAATGGAATTTTTTTGTCAACATTTTGAATGATAAAAATTTTGTTGTTGGCTTTATTGGCCACACTTTTCATCACAAATTCATCGGGTTTTTCAATATTATTTTCCTCCACATACTTTTCTATCAGTTCTACAAAAGGTTTTCCGTATTTAATGGCTTTCCCTTTGCTCACACCTTGGCATTTTTCCAGCTCTTCCAATGTTGTGGGATAAATAATTGTCATATCCAACAAGGAGTTTTCGAGAAATATGACAAAGGGTGGTAAACTTTTTTTCTTTGCTTCTTTTTGACGAAGCTCTTTTAACATCTCAAATAATCTTTCATCTGAAGCGGTTCCTATTTGTGATGGATTTTCACTTTCATCTTCATCAAACAAGGCATCTTCAAATAAATTATTGAGTACGATTTTAAAAGAAGTCGGTTTCTTTAAAAATTGTTCCCCTTTTTCAGTCATTTTCAATAAGCCGTATTCTTCTATGTCTTTTTTAATCAGATTTTGCAACAACATTTGTCTGACTAAACTATTCATTAAATGACTTTCTTTCTCTTTCGCCAAACCAAATACAGGCAATGCATCATGGCGATAAATACTTATTTGAGGAGTAAGTTTTCCTAAAACCATATTCACCACATAGTCGGTTGTAAATCGCTCATCCAGTGCTTTTACCACTTTCATCACTTTAATAACATCTTCCTTGGCTTCAATTTTTTCTTTGGGATGTAAGCAATTGTCGCAGTTGCCACAATTGGGGGTTTCCCAATCTTCACCAAAATAATGCAACAATACTTTTCGCCTGCATACAGAACTTTCTGCATAGGCAACTGTTTCATCAATTAATTGTGTGCCAATTTCTCTTTCACTCAAAGGCTTGTCACGAAGAAAATGTTGCAATTTTGAAACATCCTTGTGTGAATAATATAATACACAAAGACCTTCCATTCCATCTCTGCCGGCACGACCGGTTTCTTGGTAATAATTTTCTATAGATTTTGGAATGTTAAAGTGAATTACATAGCGAATATCCGGTTTGTCTATGCCCATCCCAAAGGCAATGGTAGCCACAATTACATGAACGTCTTCGTTTAAAAATTGATCCTGCCTTTTAGCCCTTAATTTTTGGTCGAGACCTGCATGATAAGCAACGGCCTTAATTTTATTGGCCATCAATATTTCTGCAAGTTCCTCCGTCGTTTTTCTATTGAGTGTATAAATAATACCGCTCTTGCCTTTATGCCCGGTAATAAATTTTACGATACTTTTTATGGTCTGGTCTTTTTCAATTTTTGGTTGAATCTCGTAATAAAGATTTGCCCTATTAAAAGAGGAAAGAAAAATGTTGGGATTGCGCAATCCTAAATTTTTTACGATGTCGCTTTTAACTTTTGGGGTGGCAGTAGCTGTTAATGCTACAACCGGAATATCGGGATTAATAATATCCATCATCTCACGTAAACGGCGATATTCCGGACGAAAATCGTGGCCCCACTCAGAAATACAATGCGCCTCATCAACAGCAAAGAATGAAATTGGCAGGTCGCTGAAATACTCTAAATTTTCTTGTTTAGTAAGTGTTTCAGGTGCCACATATAGTAATTTTGTTTTCCCGGTGGTCAGGTCATCTTTTACTACTTTTATTTGACCTTTGTTTAAAGAAGAATTTAGAAAATGGGCTACATCATCTTTTTCACTATACCCCCTTACCAGGTCAACCTGGTTTTTCATTAGCGCAATTAATGGAGAAACAATAATGGCGCAACCCGGCATAATCAAGGCCGGCAATTGATAGCATAGACTTTTACCGCCGCCTGTAGGCATTATTACAAAAGTATCTTGCCCATTCAGCAAACTATTGATACAATTTTCTTGTGTTCCTTTAAATTCTCTAAATCCGAAATGTTTTTCTAAAGCCCCATAAATATCATATGAATGTGAAATACCTTTTTTTGTAGCTGTTTTTATTGTATTCCCACTTTCTTTAGAAGTTGCAGTTATTTTTTTTTCAGTTTTCTTTTTTGTAACGGTCGCCATGTATGAATCATTTACTTTCCGCCATGAAGCGGAACTCTTTTCAATTTATAATTTAGTTCTTTTCCATGAATTATTTGTTAAAACTTTAACGGATTGATGTAAAGTGCCCCAAATGGGTGGTAATATTCAGTTAAGATCCCCTCTTGTTTAGCAGAGCGCCTTAAAAAAGGATGACGAAGTTAATGAAGTATGCGTTCAATTCCTTCACTTTGTAGTTAAAGTTTACCTTTACAAAACATGAGTCTATCTATTCAACAAACTGCATTAGCCACTATTCAATTAGAAGCCGAATCTATAGCAGGTTTGGCAGGATTTATTGATGCTTCTTTTGAAAATGCCATTGAGGCTATTCACCAGTCGAAAGGGCGTTTGGTAATCAGTGGTATTGGCAAAAGCGCCATCGTAGCACAAAAAATTGTATCCACATTAAACTCCACCGGAACACCCTCTCTTTTTATGCATGCTGCCGATGCTATTCATGGCGATTTGGGCATGATTCAAAACGAGGATGTGGTGTTAATCATTAGTAAAAGTGGAGAAAGTCCGGAGATAAAAGTACTGGTTCCATTAATTAGAAATTTTGGCAATACGTTAATTTGTATGGTGGGAAATATGGATAGTTATCTAGCCAGCTCAGGGGACATCGTTTTAAACACAACTGTTACCAAAGAAGCCTGTCCAAATAACCTAGCACCCACAAATAGCACTACTGCACAAATGGTTATGGGCGATGTATTGGCTATTTGTCTGATGCAGTTAAACGGATTTAGCGGTGGAGATTTCGCTAAATTTCATCCGGGTGGCAACCTTGGAAAACGTTTATATCTTCGAGTTTCCGACCTATATACATCGAATGAAAAACCAAGCGTTTTGGAGAATGCCAGTTTAAAAGAAGTGATTGTTGAAATTACCGAAAAAAGACTAGGGGTTACTGCTGTCATTGATGCGAACAATCAAATAAAAGGCATTATCACTGATGGTGATTTAAGGAGAATGCTTGAGAAAAGTGATACAATTCTAAATATCATAGCCAAAGACATTTTATCGGCAAATCCAATCACTGTAGAGCCCACAATTTTAGCCGTAGAGGCTTTGGACATTTTAAGAAATAAAGAGATTAGCCAGCTAATTGTTGCTGAAAATGGTACTTATTTGGGGGTTTTACATATTCTTGATCTGGTTAGGGAGGGAATCGTGTGAGTGGAAGTCAGGAATAAGACGTGAAGCGTGAAACATCAGGGTTCTGGCGTGAGAAGGACAGCCGGAAGGCGAAAATTAAATAAAATGAATTTTGGGGCTCTAATGAACGCTTTTGAATTTTAAAGACTCACAATACAACCCTCAGGTCTCACTACTCACGATGCACGTCTCACGATTATTACCCAACTCATCAAATAACCCTGTAATATTGCATCGAAATTTTACAATTTAATAGTTCATTCTAATGAATAAACATCACTATGTAGCAATAATGGCAGGTGGAATTGGAAGCCGTTTCTGGCCAAGAAGCCGCACCGCTTTACCTAAACAGTTTTTAGATATCCTCAATACAGGCAAATCGCTTATCCGTTGGACATTTGAAAGATATGCCGCTTTTATCCCTGTTGAAAATATCTTTATTGTTACTTCAGAAGAGTATGTCCAAATTGTAAAAGAGCAATTACCGGAACTACATGTTGACAATATTCTGGCAGAGCCCAGCAGAAAAAATACGGCTCCGTGTGTTGCTTATATTTCTTTCAAACTATTACAAAAAGATCCCGAAGCTTCCTTAATTGTGGCGCCAAGTGACCATATGATTCTAGACAATGATAACTTCAAAAAAATAACTTTACAGGCGCTTGAATTTGTGGCACATATTAAATCTTTGGTTACACTTGGCATTAAGCCTACAAATCCTAACACGGGTTATGGCTATATACAGCATGAAACCTTACCGGTTGCTGATGGTATTTATCAAGTAAAAACATTTACCGAAAAGCCCAATCTAGAACTGGCAAAGACATTTTTATCTAGCGGCGATTTTTTATGGAATGCCGGCATCTTTGTTTGGAAAGTTAAAAATGTTGTGAAGGCCTTTGAATTGTACCAAGCAGAAATGTTTGAGCTTTTCGAAAGTGAAAAACAAAATTTTAATACTGAACACGAAAAAGATGCCATTCATCGAATTTATCCGTTGTGCACCAATGTGTCAATAGATTTTGCCATCATGGAAAAAGCAGACAATGTGTATGTAATTCCATCTTCTTTCGGATGGAGTGATTTGGGAACCTGGAATAGTGCTTATGATAATTTAGACAAAGACTACTTGGGTAATGCAGTAGCAGGTGAAAATGTGATTGTAATCGATGCAACCAAATGTATGGTATCTGCTTCTAATAATAAACTGGTTGTTTTACAGGGAATGGACGATTTTATTGTTGTAGATACCCCCGATGTTTTACTCATCTGTAAAAAAGAAAAAGAGCAATCCATTAAAGAATATGTGGCAGAAGTAAAACGGAATAAAGGTGAAAAGTACCTTTGATTTTCGAATTTGTGAATGACGTATTTTTTGATTGTTGATTTCTAGGTACAAGAAGGACTCTTACTATAGACTTGAATTTGGCCCCAATAGCAGCATTCTTTTTAGAGAATATTTGCATCCATAACTAACAATTGATCGCTTTTCCTTGATATGATTGTGTCTTCTCAATCATATCACTGATTGCTCATTTTCTCTCTCCATTCTTAAAGAATAAATATTAAATTTGAAGAATCGAAAAAATTTACAATTCCTTATTTTCAAAAAAAGTACTAACACATTTGCTTATGCAGCAAACAAGAACGGTAATTACCGGTACGGGGAGTTTTATTCCTCCCAATATAAAGACCAATAGTGAATTTGTTTTACAAGATTTCTATTCCGAAGACAATGAACGTATAGTGGCTGCACCCAATGAAATCATTGTTAAGTTTAGAGATATTACAGGCATCGAAGAAAGGCGTTATGCTGATGCCGATATGAATTCGTCTGACATGGCTACCATTGCTGCTAGAAGAGCTATTGAAGATTCGAAAATAGATCCGGAAACTTTAGATCAGATTATTGTAGCCCACAATTTTGGCAATGTGTTATCAAACAGCATTCAAACAGATGCTTTACCAGCCTTGGCTTCTCGCGTAAAACAAAATATAGGAATCAGAAATCCGAATTGTGTAGCATATGATATATTATTTGGTTGCCCGGGTTGGATTCAAGGTGTTATTCAGGCGGATGCATATATTAAAGCCGGAGTGGCTAATAAATGCCTTGTTATTGGCACTGAAACATTAAGTCGTGTTATTGATAAATATGATCGTGACAGTATGATCTTTAGTGATGGTGCCGGTGCTACCATATTGGAAGCCCTTCCAGCTACAGAAACAAAAAGTGGCATATTAGCATCCGTTGTACAAAGTCATTGTGTTGATGAAGCCTTTTTCCTTCATTTTGGAAAATCAAATTTTCCCGGAGCTGATCCTGATATCCGGTATATGAAGATGAAAGGACGTAAGGTTTATGAATATGCTATTAAAAATGTTCCGGTAGCCATGAAAGCTTGTCTTGATAAATGTGGATTACACGTAACCGATGTAAAAAAATTCTTTTTGCATCAAGCCAATGAAAAAATGGATGAAGGTTTTGTGAAAGCATTATACCGTTTATATGGGTTTAAAGAAGTACCCCCACAGATTATGCCAATGAGTATTCACAAGTTTGGAAACAGCTCTGTAGCTACCATCCCAACCTTATTTGATCTTGTTAAACATAAACAACTAGATGCGCACGAAATGGAATCCGGAGATGTGGTTATGTTTGCCTCAGTGGGTGCGGGGATGAATATTAATGCGGTTTGTTATAGAGTGTAACCACCCCCCAACCCCCTAAAGGGGGAGTTAATATTGTTTTCTCAATTAGCATTACGATTCAATTTATCAATGGCAATTCTCATTGAGAATTTTTTACAAACTACCCCTTCAGGGGGTTGAGGGGGTTAATACCCTCTCACATTCTTCCCTTCCATATAATTTAAAAAAGCTTTATTCACAACTTTGTTGCCCCCCTGCGTAGGATAATTACCTGTAAAATACCAGTCGCCGGTATTGGTAGGACAACTATCGTGCAAATCCTCAATCGTTTGATAAATTACCTGAACCGGCAATTCTATTCCCGGTGGCGTAATGAGCTGGGCTATCTTGTCTGAAATTTCTTGTGTGGTAAATGGCTTATAAATTTGCCTGACTACATTCTCTGTATGTAGTTGATTATTTCGTTGTAATTCGATGATTTTGTCCTGCACATTTTTTAATACCGCCTCCATATTTCTTTCTTTGAGTAAAGCAATGGCAGCCCTGAAAGCAATGAAGTCGCCTAGTTTACTCATATCAATACCGTAACAATCGGGATACCGAATTTGTGGGGCTGAAGAAACAACGATTATTTTTTTAGGGGCTAATCTGGCTAACATTCTTACAATGCTTTCCTTTAAAGTGGTTCCCCTTACAATACTGTCATCAATCACTACCAATGTATCTTCATTTTTACGAACAGTTCCATAGGTAATGTCGTAAACGTGCTGAACCATTTCATTACGATTTGTGTCTTCTGTAATAAAGGTCCGCAGCTTAACATCTTTAATTGCAATCTTTTCCTGACGAATTTTGCGGTTTACCATTTCTTCCAATTTCTCGGGTGTAAAATCGCTTCCCCAACTCAAAATACGTTCTACTTTAATTTTATTTAGGTATTCTTCCATCCCTTTTACCAATCCATAAAAAGCTACTTCGGCAGTATTGGGTATATAAGAAAAAATGGTGTTTTTTAAATCATAGCTGATACTTTCTAATACTGTTTTACTCAAATGATGCCCCAAAGCAATTCTTTCACGGTATATCTTTTCATCGCTTCCCCTTGAAAAATAAATTCTCTCAAAACTACAGGCCCTTCTTTCTTTGGGTTCTGTAATTTGAACAAATGAATAATTGCCATGATCATCTACGATCAATGCCATTCCCGGCATCAATTCTTTTACTTCATTTTCGCCCACATTAAACGTAGTTCTAATGGCTGCTCGTTCGCTGGCTGCTACAATTACTTCGTCATTAATATAGTAATAAGCCGGGCGAATGCCATGTGCATCCCTCATCACAAAACTGTATCCATTACCCAGCAAACCTCCAATCGTATACCCGCCATCAAACAATGGTGTTGCTTTCTGCAACACTTTAGCAATATTTGCGGCATTGGGATTTTCCTCATCTTCTTTGGCTAAAAAATGATGCAATACTTCCATCATGGCAGCCAAATCACTCTGCTTTTGAAAATCGCCCGGACTCATGGCAATGAGGTCAAACAATTCGTCTGTATTAACTAGGTTAAAATTACCGGCTAATGCCAGGTTTTTGCCCGGCATCAAGTCTCTTTTAATAAAAGGGTGACAGAATTCTACATTATTTTTTCCTTGGGTACCATACCGTAAATGCCCCAATAATATCTCACCCAAAAAAGGCAAATGCCCTTTCATTAATCCGGGGTGTTGTTTAATATCAGGTTGGTATTTTTCGAGTTCGGCAATTTCCTGACCAATTTTAAAAAAAAGGTCTGCGATGGGTTGTTGGGCACTACTCCGCATCCGATGTAAAAAAGGATTTCCGGGCTCCGTATTTAGTTTAACAACAGCAATGCCCGCTCCATCTTGTCCGCGATTATGCTGTTTTTCCATCAACAAATACAGCTTATTTAGACCATACGTAACAGCACCGTGCTTTTGAAGGTAATAAGAGAAAGGTTTTCGCAATCGAATATAGGCCAGGCCACATTCGTGTTTGATTTCGTCGCTCATGATGGTATTTAAAAGAAGTGGCGAAGTTACAACTCCGCCACATTTTATTACGTTATTTATCAGACTCCTTTTGAAGAGTTTCAGCTAACCAAAGAAATTCAAGTACAAAACTGTCAATGGCTTTTTGAAAACTAGCATCAATTAAATGTCCTTCTTGGTTAAATTTCTTTTCAACTTGGGGGGTAATCAACATATTGGGTGAGGCAATTCCAAACAAAGCAGGGACCAATAATAACAATTGCTGACTGGCACGCATCCCTCCCATGGCACCCGGTGAGGCTGTTACAATACCAAAAGCTTTGTGGCTCTGTTTAGGAAAATGATCCACCAGATTTTGTAGTGCTGGGGAATAACTGCCATTATACTCGGGTGTTACCAAAATGAAGGCTTTGGCAGCAAACATTCTTTCTGTCAGTGGCTTATACTTATCCGGTGTATGTTCAATGTTGTTAAAAACCTGTTGTAATAAAGGAAGATTCCACTCACGTACATCTATTATATCGATACTATGATCGGTTGTTTCTGTTAAATGGTTCTTTAAAAACAAAGCTACTCTATACGTTACGCTGTCTTTTCTGGGGCTTCCTGCTATTATTTCTATGTTCATCTCTACTTATTTAATGAAATCTGTATGTAACTTAACAACAAAAGAACCTTCCTGTTCAAATTAATATCATTTAAAATGGTCGCAGGTGTTAGAAAATAAATATGCATCTATTTCCAGCAACTTTACACTTGATGATTTACTATAATACTACTATATTTTATTTTTTGTTGGAAAATAGCTACTCCATTCAATAAAACAAGTAAAATGCCAATGCTTGGTTGATGAGCAATCAATAATTCAAACAATAAGATATTGATCGAAATGGGTGCGATGATCAACAATCCCAACGCTCGTGTTTTAGTCCATACAAGCATGATAGCCAGTATTACTTCTAATACTTTTACAACCAATAGAAAATTGGTGGAAAATAACAATCCTACAAAATTTCCTGCATCTCCGGTCATTGGCGGCATGGGAATAAAATGAAAGAAATAATTTAAACCGAACACAAAATAAATGAGTGCCAGTAAATAAACGGGTATGTTTTTAATAAGTTTCATCATTGATTGTTTATCGTGTTTAATAAAAGATCATCCTGTGATGATGTTTGATAGACCTTACCCTCAATACCATGAATTTGATTGCATTCACAAGTATTTTCACTCAAAAGCGCAAATGAGGTTCTCATTGAATGACTTTTTTATACTTCAACATTCAAAATTCCTTGCTCAACATTCAATATTCCCTAGGCTTGTTGAATCATTTGAACAGACAAGTGAAGTTTTACTTCATCACTCACCACAACACCGCCGGCTTCTGTAACTGCACCCCAGGTTAATCCAAAATCTTTGCGATTAATTTTGCCGTTGATTTCAAAGCCGGATTTTACTTGTCCATAAGGATCTGTCATAGTACCCCCGAATTCTACATTTAACTGAATTGATTTGGTAACATCACGGATGGTAAGATCGCCTGTTAATACATAAGCATCTTCGCCTTTCTTTTCCATATTTGTAGATTGGAAACTAAGTTTTGGAAACTTTTCTGCGGCAAAAAAGTCATCACTTTTCATGTGTCCGTCTCTTTGCTCGTTATGTGTTGTGATACTATTTGTATCTGCATCAAAAGATATTTTAGCATCGCTGAAATCAGCCGAATTGCTTTCAAGCGTTGCATCAAATTTGGTAAAGCTACCGGATACATTGGTAATCATTAAGTGTTTCACTTTAAACGTGATTTCACTGTGTGCTGCATCAATTTTGTAAATAGACATGTTGTTTTTATTTTAAAGGTTACGTTTTTACTTATTAACGTCTTTTCGAACGCAGCGCAGAGAAAAATCTGTTTATCGATAATCAGGTTTCTCACCGCGGGGCGGTTTCGAAATGACGGCTGTTAATTAATCCTCAATCAATACACCCATTTTGCCCTGCTGGTAATCGCGAAAAGCCTCCATCAGTTCTGTTTGATTGTTCATCACAAAGGGACCATGAGATGCAACGGGTTCGTTCAAAGGTTCACCGCTTCCAATAAAAAAGCGGGTATCGGTTATTGCTTGTATGGTAAAACCATCTCCATTGTTATGAAAGATGGCTGTATAGTTTTCATGAACTTCATCATCACCAACTACCCCAACATTCCCTTCCATTAAATATATAAATGCGTTATGGGTAGG
>JANOVY010000045.1:0-1935 GCA_031417635.1 Bacteroidota bacterium
GGTTATATACGTTTTCTTTATCCTTCATATAATTCTCGAGTAATGACAAAACTTGCAATTGCAAATCTATTTTATTGAGTTCCTCTTCACCTTTTGTCATATTCTCGAGGTACATACTAGATTGATTCTGTAGATCAAGAAATTTATTGTCCCTTTTAAAGTTTTGCAGATTACCTTCTACCAACCCTAATTCATCTTCCAGTTTATCTAAACGGCCATTAATAAAGTTGAGTGAGTTTTGTGCAATCCGTCCTTTATCCATTACATTGTACTTGCCATATTCTTTCATTATCTGGTTGAGAATATCAATCCCTTTTTCCGGATTCAATGTTCGTAATGATAAACTTAATACACTTGATGTTCTGCTTTTTTGAGCAATGCTCAAGTTGGCTGAAATACTTCCGGCAACAGACTTTGAGGGCATCCAGCTATAGGTAAACCTACGGCCCTGTGGGTCGTTAAGCTGTGAAGGATTCGGAATGATTCGAAATATTGAGCCGGTATTGATTTCTATATTACTATAAAAACTTCTTGGCTTTGTTTCTTTATTGTATAGGAATGTATTTTGATTTAGTAATTGAATATTAAAAGAGTACGACTGAATGCTATCAACTATTTTAACTACTTCAATTATAAAAGGTGATTGCCCATACACCTCACTGCTTCTTACTTTTCCATGTTCAATATAAACGGAGTTAATACCCAAAGTATCCACCACCCGTATTAAAAACTCTTTAGATCGCATCAAATCAATTTCATCTTCCATATTGATTTTGTCAATCGGGTTAAACATGCTGCTAAACTTATCGTTGCCTTTAATGTTTGCTGCATTTTCCATTTTCACAATCATACTGCTGCCCACATTGTACACAGGAGTGGCCCAGCGTAAATAAGCCCAGGCAATAATTAGAGCAATGCCCAATGAAAAGAAAAATAAGGGGAGATTGGAAATGTATTTAAACAGAATTTCCTTGAAGGTTAATACTTTCCCTTCTGTTTCTGCTTGCTGTATTTGCTCAAAACCGTTTGTTGACATCAGAAAATTTTATTACCGAATAAAGAAAAATATTAAATTAAGTATACTAAAACCAAAAGTCACATACTGTAAGATGCGAGTAACTGATTGATCTGCATTTACCAATTGCCTATCCGATGGTTGTACATAGATCACATCGTTCTGTTTTAAATAATAATTGGCTGAATTAAAAAACTGGCCGTTTGTTAAATCGATATAATGCATGGTACGCTTTCCGTTCTGTTCTCTTGATAATAGTATTTTTTTTAAATCGCCACCCGGAGCAACACCTCCCACTTCTCCTAAAGCTTGTAAAAAAGAAACCCGTTCCGATTCGAAAATAATAGAACCCGGGCTTCCCACACTACCTAAAAAAGTAACTCGAAAATTGAGATATCGTATGTTTACTATGGGGTCTTCTCTTAAATATTCTGAAGCCCGTTTGATGATTTCTTTTTCCAGTTGCAGCTTTGTCATTCCATCTGCTGGTATAGCTCCCAACAAAGGCAATTTAATTTCACCCGATGAAATATCAACTAAGTATCCGCCTGCACCAGTACCCCCACTTGCAGATGAACCTCCACCTGAACCCCCCGATCCTCCCGATGAATAATTTTGACTAAACAATTGATTGGATGCTGAGCTTCTTGATGAAATGGTTATTTGCAGCAAATCTCCCTTTTGAATAATTGGCTCAACCAATTGATATTGATTGAGCTTAAATGTATCTAGCCCTTCATTAAAGTATACATTTTCTCTCCTCAACTTTTCGGGTGAAACACAAGATGTGAACAATGTAATTGCAAGTATTGCAAGCAAACTTAATCTTTGAATCATAGCGTTATTTTGATCTGAAATAAAATTTACCATTATAAACGTAACATCTTTTTATTTATTAGAAACAAGTTCCAGGTTGCTTT
>JANOVY010000046.1:0-31950 GCA_031417635.1 Bacteroidota bacterium
ACAGTCTGGATGTCTTAACCAAAAGTCTCTTAATATTTTCTTGGCAACTACTCTCAATCCTTAATTTTAATCAAAGATAATAAAAGTTCCCGAAATGGGAAATAAATTTTGGAAGAGGAAACCCAAAGCATTGCGGCTAACTCTCTTATACCCGCTACTGCATATCGCCTAGCCAACAAAAATCGGGGGATTGGCGTGTATCTATAGCGGTTATTGAATATAGTAAATAAATCTTATAAATCATCGAAAGGTGTATTAATATTTTGTATACTTCTGGTGCTTACATGTGTATATATTTCAGTTGTTCTGCTGCTTTTATGTCCAAGTATTTCTTGTATATATCTTAGATCGGTTCCCGCTTCTAACAAATGTGTAGCATAACTATGCCCTAACCAATGTAAGGTAGCCGGTTTTTTAATACCTGCCTTTTGTAAAGCCTTTTTCATTACCTGCTGTAAACTTCTGGCATCATAGGGGGTATTTGGATATTGTCCTTCAAATAAAAATTTCTTTGGGCGATACGCTTGATAATACTCTCTCAGTAACTGAATTGTTTTATTACTCAACGGTGCTATACGGTCTTTAAACCCCTTGGCTTGTTTAATTAACAATAAATTTCTGTCAGAAGCAATATCTCCGATTTGTATATTCAATAATTCCCCGCATCTAAGTCCGCAACTATAAATAAGCGACAGCATAGCCCGGTGCTTAGTATTCATCAATGATCCCAACAATAACTTTACTTCTTCCTTGCTCAACACATTGGGTAATACCCGCACTTTTCTGGGTCTATGTACTTTGTCAAGATCAATCCTCGCATCCTGGATGGATTGATAAAATAACTTCAGGGCATTCACTACTTGATTCTGAAAAGAAAGCGAATATTTTTTGGCTTTTATATAATCGTTATTAAAATCAATTACATCTGTATTGCCAATTTCTTCCACTTTTTTTGTTGGGAAATAACTTAAAAAAATACCAATCGCCTCAGTATAGGTTTTTACCGTTTGTTCACTATAATTCTTGGAGCGTAAAAATCGCGTAAATTCTTTAATTTTTTCTATCCCACCTATGGCCATCTTGTCTGCCAAACCCTTGCCAATATAGTCTTTCATGGGAATGGCAAGGCCTAGCAATTCTCTAAAATAGGCATTGTCTGTTACATGCCAGCAATGTAAAGAGGCATCCCAAACAGCACCTTTCCAGGATTTTATTTCACGAATGGAACCTTGATGATAAGGAAATCTAATTTCTATTCTTTTCTTGCCTTCAATGGTGATGGGTGTTATCTGCCAATTCTTTTCCATTGATAAAGTTTACAAATAAGATATTTGTAAAACATACTTTGCGGAAAATACCGGTTACTAATACTTGCACCATGTGTAAGGTCTTTTCAATTTACTTTACTAATCAGCATTCTTCCATCAATGGGTTCTCCATAACTGAAAATATTTCCAAATCCCATTTCATACCAAAAAAAAACAATTCACACGGTAACGTTCTCACGGTGAAAACCGGAAGAATTGTAAAGTGCTACCAGTATTATCCTCGCACCGTAAAGTTTTTTCAGTAAAACAACGCTATCTCATTCAGTATTCCTTCGTACTTTCTTCGAGTGTTCTTCGGTAGCTCTTCGAGCGGTACCGAAGCGGTACTGAAGCGATACCGAAGGATTACCGAAGCGGTACTGGAGAAATAATCGCAGAAGGGCCTAAAAACACGATTTTTTGGGCACAGTAGCCTCATAACCAGTGGGTTGAAAGGGGTAGTACTACCCCCTGCTACCCCCACCCATTCACTTTCCTATTTAGTTTTGCCCTGTACAAAAAAACCGTTTTTACGTCTGCAGCGGGGAAACAAAAAAAAACAAATTATTTAACCTTAAAAAAAACAATCATGGCAACTTGTAACAATGCAATACCGGGCGTCTATACAGGAAAAACAAGTATCGTGTCGGCCAAAAATAGAACAGCAAAAGAGTTACGGAAAGATGTTTCTTGTCAACGGTATCATGTTACTGCCCATTCCCTTATACGTTTACAAACACTTACATCCGAAAGTAACCGACTAAAAACCGAGTACTCGTTTCATCTCTTTCATTTTTGTGTTGTAAACGGCAGTGCCTATGCTGCCGGCATATAAAAAAACAAAAAAGAAAACGTTATGAACGCAATTAAAAACAAAGTACAGATTATCGGTAACCTTGGCCAAGCACCCGACATCAAAACCATCCCCGATGGAAAAAAAGTGGCCCACCTAAATGTTGCCACCAGCGAAAATTACAAAAATGCCAAAGGAGAAAAAGTAACCGAAACCCAATGGCACAAAGTAATCGCCTGGGGTAAACTGGCCGAGATTGCCGAAAAATACCTGGTAAAAGGCATCGAAGTAGCCATCGAAGGCAAACTCATTAACCGCAACTACACCGACAAACAAGGCATCAAACGGTATACAACAGAAATACAGGCTAGTGAGATACTTATTTTGACGAAGAAAGGGAAAGAAAGCTGAACGCAAAACGCTGAACGCGAAACGCTTAAGGCAGAACGCAGAACGCGGAATGATGAAGGAATAACGCTGTACGGATGACGCTTAAGGCATAACGCAGAACGCGAAACGCTTAAGGCAGAACGCATAATGCTGAAGGCTGAAGGCATAACGCAAAATGCATTATGCAGTTTACTAGTTATAGTATGCTTAGAGAACAATACTGCAATAAGTGTTCCCCCTAGCCTTCAGTATTCCGCGTTCCGCGTTATGCATTTTGCCTTAAGCGTTCAGCGCTCAGCATTCCGCGTTTTGCGTTTCGCGTTCAATTATCTTTGCACCCTATGAGTTCAAAGCCAACCCTTCACACCGTTCTATCTCCCAGGCTATTAGATATCTATGATATTAACAATTGTATAGTAGTTGTTATCGATGTCTTTCGCGCCACTTCTACCATTGCTACCGCATTGTACAATGGGGCGGCTCGCATTATTCCGGTAGACTCGGTGGAATTGTGTATTGAATTGGGTAAATCTACCGGCGGCATTACAGCCGGCGAAAGAGATGGCAAAGTGATCAAAGGTCTGGAATATGGCAACTCGCCCGCCGAATATCCGCGTTCTTTCATAGAAGGTAAAACATTGGTTTTAACAACCACCAATGGCACCCGTTTATTACACATGGCCCTGAATAATGGAGCGGCAGAAGTGATCACCGGCTCCTTTCCAAATCTTTCAGCGGTTTGTAATTATTTATTATCCCAAAAAAAGAATGTTATCCTAGGCTGCTCTGCCTGGAAAGACCGTTTTAATTTAGAAGACGCACTGTTTGCCGGTGCCGTTATCGATAAAGTAAAAGATCATTTTACCATTCACTGCGATAGCAGCCTGATGGCTTCCGACCTCTACAGCCTCCACAAATCTGATATGAATAGTTTTATCCGTCGCACCACCCACTGGCATCGCCTAGCTTCCTACGGACTCGAAAAAGACCTCGAATATTGTGTTACCCCCGACGTAGCCAATGTACTTCCTTTTTATAAAAATGGAGATTTGGTGGTTTAGGAACAGAGGAATAGGGAACAGAGGAATATTGAACAGATGAATATTGAACAGAAGAACAAGGAACAGATGAGCAGGGAACAGAGGAACAGGGAACAGAGGAACAGTAAACAGAACAACAATGAATCCGCCGCAGGCGGAAACAAGGAATAGACGACAACAAAATCACAGAATGATCAACTCATACATTTCCCCTCCTTCCCAAGGAGGGGACGAATTAAGTTTTCGAAGAAAACTTAATTCAGGGGTGGTTATGGTTCTCGATTAGCAGCTAGCTATCTAAACATTATCTTACAAATAACCATTTTCCAACAATTCTTCCACTTCAAAGCGGAAACCAACTTGCTTTCCTTTACTTTTGCAAATTGCTCAATTTTGAGTTAGGAGAAAGTAATTAGTAGTCTGGAGTTAGAAGTCTGGAGTCTGGAGTTTGTCAATGAATACTCCTAACTCCAGACTCCTAACTCCAGACTCAAAACTCCTAACCCAACCACAAACCACAAACAACAAACAACAAACCCCAAACCTCCCCATGGCTTTACCGTACTTGGTTAAACATATCTACAACAGCGGTACGGAAGAAGTGATCCGTAGGGGCAAAAAAATTCATGCATTGGGTAATGTTGAATTGTTGGAGTATGATGACCTGATGGCGACCGTGGTTTTTCGAGTAAAAGATGATGGGTATGCAACTTTTTACAAAGTGCATATTAACCAGTTTAAAGATCCCAAAACGCTCTCGCTGCGTTGCAGTTGCCCCTATAATTTGTCGGAAATCTGCCGGCACAAAGCCGGGGCCTTGTTTCATCTTCAAGACCTGCTGGATAAAAATTTATTGGGCGACAAAGAAACCGTATACGATCAAAAACATACGGTGGTGAAAATGAAACAGCTGGAATTGAAATTAATCCGAATGCTGTCTGCACAGGATAACTTTGATGCCGCACAAAACTATTTACGAAGTGGTCACAGCAATATTCTAGAGGCAAAAGACGAAAGAGTATTGGCCGAATTAGAATATGAAGAAGAAAAATACAAAGTAGTTATACAAAAAAACGAAGAAAGAAATTTCGATACCAGTTGCACCTGCGCTAGCGATACAGAACATCCACTCTGTGTACATAAGAACATTGTATTGCTTCAATTGTTGCACAATTATGGTCCCAACTATTTTGATAGTATTCGAAACTGGGACAAAGAGAAAAATAAATTACTGGCCCTCTACGGTTATTCTTTAACCGACAACTTGCAAGGAAAATTTGAATTCACCTATACCGACAATAAACCTTTCTTGCGTGTTTTAGATAGTTCTATTAAAAGAGTAGCCGTTAATACAAGTGCTGATTTTAGACCTCGGGCAGAAGAGAAAGAATTTTCTACCACCGTGGCGGATGAAGAACCATTGCCCAAAACCACCATGAAATTGGGCATTGTGATAACCGCCAATGAATTGCAATATCCTTATATTCAAATAGAAGCGGTACAAGGAGAGGCAGATGAAGAACTTACCAAATACATCAGCAAAGCGGTTAAAATAGACCTTACCAAATTTGTGAACACAGAAGTGTTTAGTGAAGACGATAAAATGTTATTGCAACAATTGCGAAAACTGATGCCGGGTGAAGTAAGTCGCTATCTGAATAGAAACTCACCGTTTAGCGGTATTTGGGAAAACATTATTCAACAACACAACGATGAATTGCCGGAAGAAACCAGGCACTTAATCAATGAGTTCCTACACCCTAAAATAAAAAATTTCTTTACCGATCTTTTTGCCAGCCCTTTTGTTTTCTATTTGCCGCCCAAAAAAATATTTACAACATCTAATTTGTTGCCGGCAGAATTGATGGAAAAGTTTATCAGTCCTGAGTTTGAAGTAAACTATGCGAATGGAAAATATGTGGTTGATTGTAGGGTAAAATTACCTTTGGCCGATTTAAACATTGCCGACAATGAAAGTGAATCTGCCCTATTGTTTCAATCGCATAACCAATTCTTTACTTGGCAAAAAGCCGAAGACATTATGCTGGTTGAAAAATTTCTCCCTTCCGGAAAAATAAATATTGCAGCAGAAGACTGGGCAGTTCAATTGCAGCAATTTATTTTACCGCTTTCGAAAGAATACAATGTTCATTTTACCAATGTACAAAAAGAAGAAATAAAAGATAGCAGGCCGGAAGTAAAAATTTTATTAAGAGAGAAAGGCGAATACCTTTTGTTTCAACCCGTATTCAATTACCGAGGATATGATGTACGAATAACCGATAAAGAAAAAATCATACTTCCTTTAGAAGATAAAATATTGGTTATTCAACGTAACCTGGAACTGGAAAAGGAATTTGTACAAAAAATAGAATCGCTACATTCAGGTTTTATACACCCGGTAGAAGGAAATGTGTTGGCATTAAAAGGAACAGATGTTTTACGCAATAACTGGTTTTTCTTGTTTATTGATGCAGTGAAAGAAATGAATATTCCGGTATTTGGTTTTGAAGCCCTGAAGAATTTTCGATTCAATACGGCAAAGCCTTCTACCAAAATTTTCATCAGCAGCAACACAGATTGGTTCGATGCTAAAATTGAAATACAATTTGGCGAACAGAAAGTTACGGTGGAAGATGTAAAGAAAGCCTTGGCCAATAAACAACAATTTGTTCAATTGGTTGATGGCACTTTAGGGATCTTACCGGAAGAATGGATTAAAAAATATTCATTGCTGTTTAGAGTGGGTGATGGTAAGTCGGGTAGTATGAAGTTGAGTAAATACCACTTCAGTGTTATTGAAGAATTGTATCTACAAAGGGATGAAGAAGAACTATTCTTCAAATTGGAAGAAAAATATGAGCGGCTAAAAGGAAATCATTCTATCAAAGAAATTCCGGCACCCGCGCATTTAAAAGAAGTGCTGCGTCCTTACCAGGAAAGTGGTTTTCAATGGCTTAACTATTTGCGTGAAGTGCAATGGGGTGGTATACTGGCAGATGACATGGGATTGGGTAAAACCATTCAGGCATTGAGTTTCCTTCATCACTTAAAAGAAGAAAACGGCAGTTTAAAAGCATTGGTGGTTTGCCCTACTACATTAATGTTTAACTGGCAAAACGAGATCAATAAGTTTACGCCTTCCTTAACCTACTATATTCACCATGGGGGTAATAGATCCAGAGATACCTTAGCCAATCCGGCCATTGATGTGATCATTACTACCTATGGAACTTTGCGTAGCGATATCAGACAATTTGTGGATGTGCAGTTTGATTATGTAGTGTTGGATGAGAGCCAAGCCATTAAAAATCCCGGCAGCAAAGTTACCAAAGCAGCCGGTTTATTAAAAGCCAAGAACCGTTTGTGTTTAAGTGGTACGCCTTTACAAAATAACACTTTCGATATTTTTGCCCAGATGAACTTTTTAAATCCGGGTATGTTGGGAAGTGTAGAATTTTTTAAACAAGAATTTTCTGTACCAATCGATAAGTTTGGAGAGAAAGAACAAAAAGACCACCTAAGAAAATTATTGTATCCGTTTATTCTTCGTAGAACCAAAGAACAAGTGGCTAAAGACCTTCCCGAAAAACAAGAAATGGTTTTGTTCTGCGAAATGGGTGATGAACAAAGAAAAATTTATGAAGCCTACCGCAATGATTACCGCGATAAAATTTTGGGCGTTGTAGAAAACCAAGGTATACAAAAATCGCAGTTAACCATTTTACAAGGGTTGATGAAACTCCGACAAATATGTGATAGCCCGGCTATTGTAAAAGAAGAAGAAAGATTTCCCAATGTTTCGGTTAAGCTGGAAGAGATTGGAAGAGAGATAACAGAAAATATCAGCAACCACAAGGCATTGATTTTCTCTCAGTTTCTAGGAATGCTTGCTTTGATAAGAGAAAAAATGAAAGAGCTGGGAGTTGATTATGAATATTTTGATGGAAGTAGCACGGTAGCCGAAAGAGAAAAAGCCATTACCCGTTTCCAGAATGATGAAAACTGTCGTGTATTCCTGATTTCTTTAAAAGCCGGTGGCGTGGGTTTAAACTTAACCGCTGCAGATTATGTGTACATAGTAGATCCTTGGTGGAACCCTGCTGTGGAACAACAAGCCATCGATAGAACGCATAGAATAGGGCAGACCAAAAATGTATTTGCTTACCGAATGATTTGCACAGATACCGTGGAAGATAAAATTTTGAAATTACAAGAGCGCAAACGAAATCTTGCCAAAGACCTGATTACCGATGATGAAGGATTTGTTAAGAGCCTGACGAAGGAAGATGTTGAATATTTATTTAGCTAGCGGAAGGGGGTAAAAAAGTTAAAAGTGAAAAGTCAAAAGTGAAAATCTCACCTTTCACCTTTCACCTTTCACTTTTCACCTTTCACTTTTCTACTTCTTAATATCCGCTGCTGCCAAATTAGACTCTGGGTTTTTTAAGAAATCATCTTTGCATTCTTTGGAACAAAAGCCCAATACTTTGTCTTTGTAATGAGCAGTATCATTTATACCGGCTGTAACGGGCATACCACAGCTGGGGTCTTTTCTGTTATCAACGAGCATATGGTCAAATACATTGGCTGGCTCTTTTTGAAGAGCAACTGTATCCGTATTTGATTTTACAGTTTTTGAAGAGTCGGATTCACAAGCAATAAATAGTACCAGGCTGCCTACAAGCAAACCAAATGCAATGAATCCATTTTTACTAGCAATTATTTTCATCATATTCAGCGTGTTTATGGTTTCTAAGTTGGCACAAATTTCACGTTTTGAGGTATTAAAATGTGTTTTTTGGGACAAATTTTCGTTAAAAATAAGCCTTTGTAAGCTATTTACAGGTAAGTTGAAAACTGTTTGCGTTAAATATTTTTAAAGGGTTTTGTGCTTGCTCTATATCGATTTCTCCGCGATAACTCAGCTTCTCTGCGGCGCTGCGGTGAAAAAACATCGGCCAATATTAACTCAAACGGCCGCTTAGTGGTAGATTATTCACCGATATATTATGCCCATTCGTATACCCTACCTAGCTAAGGTAAGACTTCACCGATTTTAACACGCTCAATGCCAACTATCATGCTAGTTTTCCGTTAATCTTATACTTCTAAAAGAGGTTTAAAAGAGAATTATTTTTGTATTTCTGCTTATATCAATTTTATGAATAAAATTTTAGCTTTAGTAAGTTTGGTCTTCTTATCTATAACCGCTTCTGCACAAAATTCAGGAACGATTAAAGGGCGATTGGTTGATTCCATCGGTAAACAATCATTAAAAGATGCAACTGTAACAATTTTAGAAGCGAAAGACTCAACCTTAGATGTTTTTGGACTGGCAAAAGCAGATGGTTCATTTTCTATTTCTAATATAACATTTGGAGAAGTGATATTTCAAGTAAATTTCGCAGGCTATGAATCCATTAATAGAAGAATCACATTCTCTAAAACCAATGCATCCGTTGACCTTGGATCTATTTACTTACAACTGGCTTCTAAAGATTTGGGAAATGTAACTGTAACCCAATCGGTTATTCAAATGAAAGGAGATACCGTTCAGTTTAATGCCAGTTCATTTAAAACAAAGCCCAATGCCGTTGCAGAAGACTTATTAAAGAAATTGCCCGGAATGGAAGTTGCAAAAGACGGAACCATCAAATCGCAAGGAGAACAAGTACAAAGGGTATTGGTTGATGGAAAACGTTTTTTCGGGGATGATCCTAAATTAGCTACACAAAATCTTCCTCCTGATGTAATTGATAAAATACAAGTATTTGATGACTTAAGTGACCAAAGTAAATTCACAGGGTTTGATGATGGTAATCGGGTAAAAACAATCAATATCACTACCCGAAAAGATAAACGCAAAGGCTATTTCGGAAGATTGGCATTAGGTGCCGGTACAGATGGAAACTATAATGAAAGCGTAAATATTAATCGCTTTAACGGCGATCAACAGATTACCATTCTTGGTCAGGGTAACAATATTAATAAACAAAGTTTTTCACAACAGGATAATGTGGGACGCGGTGGTGGTGGCGGCGGTGGTGGTCGAGGTGGTGGAGGAGGTGGATCTTCTGCCGGCGGCATTACAACTACTTGGGCTGGAGGTATCAACTATAAAGATATTTGGAGCCCGAAAATAGACGCCTATGGAAGCTACTTTTATAATAACCTTAATACAAGAACCGAACAAAATAGCCTAAATCAGAATATATTAACAAGCGATTCTTCTACGTTTACTGACGCTAGGAGTTCAAATATTGCAAAAACAGGCAGCCATCGTTTTACATTTAATATTGAAGATAGAATTGATTCAAATAACACATTCATTTTTCGCCCCAATATTACTTTTCAAACAAGCACCCCCAGTACCACAAGTTCTAGTATTACCACCGGCGGTTCTAAAGGTGTTTTGGTTAACCAGCTAAGTACAAAAACTTCTAATAGTAATAGTGGATACAATGTAAATGGGGCAAATCTTCAGTTAAGACATCGGTTTGCCAAAAGATTCAGAACCTTATCTTTAGATCTAGGGTTTTCTGCTAACGAAAACATTGGAGACGGTTTTAACTATTCGCTCAACTCTTTTTATAAACCATTTATTAAAACAGATACCGTAAACCTACGTTCCTTTGATTCATCTCGGGGTTTATCGGTTAATCCAACGGTATCATACACCGAACCAATTGGAAAAAATCAAGTCCTGGAATTTAGGTATTCCTATTTATATTCCGATAATACATCCCTAAATAGAACGTATAGTTTTGATAATGCAAAACAACAATATTCCACTTTTGATAGTTTATTTAGTAACTCGTTTAAAGATAACACCATTTCAAATACAGCCAATCTAAGTTATCGTTTACAAAATGCAAAATTCAACTTGAGTTTTGGTTCCGGTTTGCAGTTTACAGACCGTACAAGTAATAACACAACAAAGGGTATTGTTGTGGCACAAAATTTTGTAAATATTACCCCATCATTAAACTTTACTTACAATTTTACGAAAACAAAAAACCTTAGATTGTTTTATAATGGAAGAACGGGACAGCCTAGTACTACTCAGTTACAGCCTATTGTAACCACAAGTGATAAAGTGAATTTTCAAGTAGGTAATCCAAACCTAAGTCAACAATTCACAAATAGCCTAAGGGTTTTGTATTCATCATTTGATCCATTTACACAAAAAGTAATTTTCGCTACCATCAATGCAACGGCTGTTTCTAATGATATACAAACATCAATCATTCAGCAATTGAATGGCGGACAAACAACTACGTTTGTAAATTTGAGTGGTACTTATAATCTATCTGGTTATTTTAATTATGGGTTTCCGCTAAAAAAACCAAAATCAAATTTGAACTTCCAAACAAACCTTAACTATGCTCAAAACCAGAATTTGTTAAATTTGAAAAGTAATTATACTTACAATACTACCATTGGCCAAACTGTTAGATGGACGACTAATCTTAAAAAGAATTTTGATGTAAACCTAAGTGTGAATGCCACTTATAATATTGCTCGCAATAGCTTGCAATCCTCACAAAATCTGAATACCTATAGATATGGAGGATCAGCCGAGTTTACCTATTATACTACTAACGGATGGATATTTGCAAGTGAGTTTGAATACACGTATAATGGAAATCTTTCTGCGGGATATAATGCAAGCGTACCCTTAATGTCGCCCTCTATTGCCAAGCAATTCTTGAAAAATAAAGCCGGTGAGCTTAGGTTAAGTTGTTTTGATTTATTAAACCAGAATGTAAGTGTTTCAAGAACAGTTACTGCTAATAGGATTACTGACACACGAACCAATACACTTACGCAATATTTTCTGTTAACATTCACTTATAACTTACGCAATTTTGCCGGCCAACAACAACGCATGCCGGGTATGTTTGGTGGTGCCAGACCTGAGGGTATGAGAATGATGGGCGGAACGGGTGGTGGAAATTTTAGGAGAGATAATTAAGTCTTGATAGATAGGTTTTGGCGAATCAAAGAAAGTCACTCGGATAGTTTTGAGTGGCTTTTCTTTTATAGTACATCATCAATCGTTTATGGCACATTAAAAAAAATTGCCAATATAGGAGAAAGTGTTATACTTTTACAGTTCATATCTATTTTTATATAATTAGAATTGAAACAAAGAAACAACCATATTACAACGTTTCATACCTGCGTGTTGAATGTATTCAATACAATTGGTCCTGCATTCATCCTGTTGCCGCGACCTCGACGCGGTTTCTGATAGGACGAGCAACTGGCACTTGCCCCTATCAGTGAACATTCTCCCGGAATAGACATTAACACATATCTGTGTTTCTCTTTTTACGTAATTAATCATCATCAGTGGAAGATAATATTATTGTTCGTGTAGCGAATAGTGGCGATCAGCATTATGCGAAAACCATTACAGACGAAATGGAGTCTTCGGCAAAAGCCCGCGGAACCGGTATTGCCAAGCGTAGCCCGGAATACCTGGCACAAAAAATGGAAGAAGGAAAAGCTGTCATTGCCTTTTTGCCGGATGGTACCTGGGTAGGCTTTTGCTATATTGAAGTTTGGGGACATGAAGAATTTGTGGCCAATAGCGGATTAATTGTCTCCCCCGAATTCAGAAAAAGTGGGATTGCTAAGAAAATTAAACAAACCATCTTTAATTTATCAAGACAAAGGTATCCACAAGCAAAAATATTTGGCCTTACCACCGGTTTGGCAGTCATGAAAATTAATAGTGATCTGGGTTACGAGCCGGTAACCTATAGTGAACTTACAGATGATGAAGAATTTTGGGCAGGTTGTAAGAGCTGTGTGAATTATGATATTTTAATGAGTAAGGAAAGAAAAATTTGCATGTGTACCGCCATGTTATACGACCCTACCGATCATTTTGAACCCGTAGAAACTTCAGCAGAGTTCAAGCAAAACTCTAAATTATATGAACGTTTTATGAAAATAAAACAAAGCAAACTATTACAATTGTTTAGAAAAAAAGAAAATGTGGGAGGTGGTGCAGGCATGAAACAGAAATCGTTTTTTCACTACTTTTTCAACCTGTAAACCCCCTAACCCCCTGAAGGGGAAATTGCAAAAAATATTCATTAAAAAGTATCGTAACCAATGAAAATAGAACAAACAAAAGAAAACAATGGCAGCTCCCCTTTAGAGACTGGGGGTGAGGCTGGGGGTGCTAGTGGGGGTGCCGTCGTCCTTGGATTCAGTGGTGGCCTAGATACCACCTATTGTGCAAAATACCTTACCGATGAGAAAGGGTATGAAGTGCATAGTGTTATTGTAAACACCGGTGGATTTAGTGAAGCAGAACTTGAAAAAATAGAAAAACATGCGTATGCACTTGGGGTAAAAACACATACCACCGTAAATGCCGTGAAGAGCTATTATGATAGTATTATTAAATTCTTGATTTATGGGAATGTGCTAAAAAACAATACTTATCCGTTAAGCGTAAGTGCAGAAAGATTGAGTCAGGCATTGCATATTGCCGAACACGTAAAAAAAATGAATACCAAAGCAGTTGTACATGGTAGTACGGGAGCGGGGAATGACCAGGTTCGGTTTGACATGATTTTTAATATCATGATTCCGGGAGTTGAAATCATTACACCGATAAGGGATATGCAATTGAGTCGTGAAGATGAGATCACTTATTTGAAATCTAAAGGTGTAGTGATGAATTTTGAAAAAGCCACATATTCCATCAACAAAGGATTATGGGGAACCAGTGTAGGCGGCAAAGAAACCTTACAATCCAAAGGATTGCTACCCGAAGAAGCTTGGCCAATACAAATAAGTAAAAAGGGAACCGAAGAAGTAAAATTGGGATTTGTAAAAGGACAATTGACAAGCATCAATGATCAAACATTTGCACATCCTGCTGAAGCCATTCAATTTTTACAAACATTGGCCGGACCATATGGTATTGGAAGAGATATTCATGTGGGCGATACCATTATTGGCATCAAAGGGCGCGTTGGATTTGAGGCCGCAGCACCCATGGTGATATTGAAAGCCCATCATGCATTAGAAAAGCACGTATTAACTAAATGGCAATTGGGCTGGAAAGACCAACTGGCGCAGTTTTATGGAAACTGGCTGCATGAAGGGCAGATTCTAGATCCGGTTATGAGAGACATTGAAGCCTATTTAGAAAGCTCACAAAAAAATGTTTCGGGTGATGTGTTTGTACAGTTGCATCCCTATCATTTTCAAATCATTGGCATTGATTCTCCTTTTGATTTGATGAGTAGCAAGTTTGGAAAATATGGCGAAATGAACACAGGGTGGACCGGTGACGATGTGAGAGGGTTTACCAAAATATTCGGTAACCAGACGGCGATTTATCATAATGTAAACCCCCTAACCCCCAACCCCCTAACCCCCTGAAGGGGGAATTAAAAGGGAAGAATTGAAACTTATGAAAACAGATGATACTAAATACAACAATACTAGCTCCCCTTCAGGGGCTGGGGGTGAGGCTGGGGGTGCAGCAGGGGGTATACGCGCAGGCATCATAGGTGGCGCCGGTTATACCGGTGGCGAAATGATACGTTTATTAATCAATCATCCTAATGTTACCATTTCCTTTATACATAGTACCAGCAATGCAGGTAATCGGGTAAGTAATATTCATACTGACCTGATGGGTGAAACTGACATGATTTTTACCAATGATTTTCAAGATGATATTGATGTTTTGTTTTTATGTGTGGGGCATGGAGATGCAAATAAATTTTTAGCAGAACATACAATTCAACAGCGTATTAAAATGATTGACCTTTCTCAAGATTTCCGGCTAACAGAAAAATCAAGAATTGGCGACCGAACATTTGTATATGGGTTGCCTGAGTTGAATAAGGAAATGATACAATCGGCAAATAACATTGCCAATCCGGGATGTTTTGCCACGGCGATTCAATTGGGTTTATTGCCTTTGGCAAAAGCAGGTGTGCTGGGAGAGGTATATACCACGGGTATTACAGGCTCTACGGGTGCCGGACAAGGTTTCAGCAATACATCGCATTTTAGTTGGCGAGTAAATAATACTCAGGCCTATAAAACATTGCAGCACCAACATATTAATGAAATACACCAAAGCCTTCAACAATTACAAGAGAATGACGGAATGTGTGTAAACTTTGTTCCTTGGAGGGGAGATTTTGCCCGGGGTATTTATGCAAGCTCTGTTATAGATTGTGGACTACCATTGGAAGAAATAAAACAATTGTATACAATATTTTACCGGGAACATCCTTTTACGCATATTAGTGACAAAATGATAGACCTGAAGCAAGTAGTAAACACCAATAAATGCCTGCTACATATAGAGAAACACGGAAGTAAAATTGTTGTTCATTCAGCCATTGATAATTTATTAAAAGGCGCATGTGGACAAGCCGTGCAGAATATGAATTTACTATTTGGGATGGAAGAGACGATGGGGTTGAGACTTAAGGGATCAGGGTTTTAAGTTGTAAGTATTAAGTTGTAAGTAATAAGATTTAAGACGGTATGCAGTATGCAAAATTATAAAGACTTAAAGGTTTGGGAAAAGGGTCATCTTTTTACATTAAATGTGTATGAGGCTACGAAGTCATTTCCTAAAGAAGAGTTGTATAGTTTAACCAATCAACTACGACGATCTGCTGCATCTATTCCGGCAAAAACAACAAGACCGAATTTGCTCATTATTTAAATATTGCATTAGGTTCATCAAATGAATCAGAATATTTTCTGATTTTGGCAAAAGATTTAAATTATTTAACGCAGAATAAATTTGAAACACTAAATCTATTAATCAATGAAGTAAAAGGAATGTTAATCGCTTTAATTAGTAAAGTAAGAAACTGACTTAATACTTACAACTTATTACTTCCTACTTATGACTCTATTCGACGTTTATCCACTTAACAATATCTCCATTACAAAAGCCCAAGGATCTTATGTATGGGATGAAAATGGCATCCAGTATTTAGATATGTATGGGGGTCATGCAGTAATTAGCATTGGGCATACGCATCCACATTGGGTAAAGCGAATTGAAGACCAGTTAGAAACGATTGCTTTTTACTCTAATTCTGTCATTATTCCCATTCAAAAAGAATTGGCATCCATGATGGGTAAAGTGAGTGGCAAAGAAGATTATCAATTGTTTTTATGCAATAGTGGTGCAGAAGCAAATGAGAATGCTTTAAAGTTGGCTTCTTTTCACAATGGGCGTAAAAAAATCATTTCTTTCAATAAATCATTTCATGGAAGAACTTCATTGGCAGTAGCAGTAACCGATAACCCGGCTATTGTTGCCCCTGTAAATGAAACGGATAATGTAATTTTTCTTCCTTATAATGACGAAAAAGCATTGCAAGAATGTTTTGAAAAATTTGGCAAGGAAATTTCTTCTGTTATTATTGAAGGAATTCAAGGGGTTGGTGGAATTAATTTGGCCAACGCCGGTTTTCTACAGCTTATCAGAAAACTTTGTAATAATGGCGCAGTTTATATAGCCGACAGTGTACAATGTGGATATGGCCGAACAGGACAATTCTTTGCGCATGATTTTGCTGGAGTTAATGCAGACATATACACGATGGCCAAGGGTATGGGAAATGGGTTTCCTGTGGCGGGAATATTAATTGCCCCACAAATTCAAGCAAAACACGGAATGCTGGGAACTACATTTGGTGGCAACCAATTGGCTTGTGCAGCAGCATTGGCTGTATTAGAAATCATTGAAGAAGAACAACTGATGCTGAATGCAAAAGAAAATGGACAATACTTGATCAATCAATTAAAAAACATACCGGATTTACAAAATGTACGGGGTCGTGGATTAATGATTGGTTTTGATGTTCCAGAACAATTGAAAGACCTAAAGAAAAAACTATTGTTTGATTTTAAAATATTTGCAGGCGAAGCAAAACCAAACACCATTCGTTTATTGCCTTCGTTAGCAATAACACGTAGACAAATTGATGATTTTTTAGAATCATTATCTGAAGCGATAGATGAATTAAAAGATGATAAGAAAGTTGAAATATAAAACACAATACAATGTCAATATTTAATCACTATAAAATTCCCCTTTAGGGGTTAGGGGTATGAAACAATTTATTTCCACACAAGATGTAACAGATATCAACGCTCTTGTGGCGAAGGCATTGTTATATAAAGCGAACCCATTTAAAGACAAACATCTTGGAGCTGATAAACGTATTGGTCTTTTGTTTTTAAATCCGAGTCTAAGGACAAGATTAAGTACCCAAATAGCCGCCAAAAATTTGGGAATGGAAGCCATAGTGTTCAATGTTGATAAAGAGGGTTGGGCATTGGAATTCCTCGACGGTGCAATTATGAATGGCAATACAGTGGAGCATGTAAAAGATGCCGCACCGATTTTAGGACAGTACTTTGATATTCTCTGTATCAGAACTTTTCCATCTCTGCAAAATAGAGAGGAAGATTATAGTGAAATGTATATCAATCAATTTATTAAATATGCCGGCGTGCCTATCGTTAGTTTAGAAAGTGCTACCCTACATCCCCTTCAATCACTCACAGATCTTGTTACCATTAAAGAAAACATTGGTAACTCCCCTTTAGGGGCAGGGGGTAAACCAAAAATCGTACTTACCTGGGCACCTCATATCAAACCACTTCCACAATGTGTTGCCAATAGCTTTGCACAATGGATCAATGCATGGGGGGAAGCTGATTTTGTAATATCGCATCCTGAAAACTATGCACTCTCTGAAGAATTTACGAAAGGAGCTACCATTACCCATGATCAAGATGCTGCATTAAAGAATGCTGATTTTGTGTATGTAAAAAACTGGAGCAGTTTTTCAGATTATGGTAAAATGTATGCAGCCGATCCTACATGGATGTTGACATTGGATAAATTAAAAACAACACAAAATGCGAAAGTAATGCATTGCTTACCCGTTAGAAGAAATGTGGAATTAAGCGATGAAGTATTGGACAGTTCCCATAGCCTGGTATCGCAACAAGCCGGGAATAGGGTTTGGGCAGCACAGGCGGTGCTGAGTGAAATACTTAACCCCCCAAACCCCTGAAGGGGGAGTTAGTGATATCAATAAAGAAGACAAATATGAAAATAATTGAAGATAATAATATTAACCAAAATGAAAACTCCCCCTTCAGGGGGTTCGGGGGTGAGGCTGAGGTAGTCTATGTGATAAAAATTGGCGGAAATATTATTGACGATGAAAAAAAACTTTCTTCGTTCATCAATGATTTTGCCCTTATTGAAGGGAAAAAAATATTGGTACACGGGGGAGGTAAATTAGCCACCCAACTAGCTAATCAATTAGGGATACAGCAACAAATGATAGATGGAAGAAGGGTTACTGATGCTGAAACCATTAAGATAGTAACCATGGTTTACGCGGGATACATTAATAAAAACATTGTGGCACAGTTACAGGCAAAAAACTGTAACGCGATTGGTTTAACCGGTGCGGATGCTAATTTAATACAAGCACACAAAAGGCAACATGCCACGATAGATTTTGGTTTTGTGGGTGATATTGATGTGGTCAATACTTCTTTGCTTCAAACCTTACTTGATAAAAATATGACAGTAGTGATTGCCCCCATTACGCACAATCATGCGGGTCAATTGTTGAATACCAATGCTGACACAATTGCGCAAGAAATTGCAAAAGCTTTGAGTAAACAATACATAGTTGAATTGATATATTCTTTTGAGAAAAATGGAGTGCTACTGGATGTTAATGATAATAGTTCCGTTATTGCAAATTTGAATGTAGTTGAGTATGAAAAACTAAAATCGAAGCAATTGATTTTTTCAGGGATGATACCAAAGTTAGACAATGCATTTGCTGCATTAGAAAGTGGGGTATCTAAAGTAGTGATTGGGAATGCAGAACATCTAAGAGAAATTATTCAAAATAAATCCGGTACCACCATTCAACTGTCATCACCATGAATTCATTATCAAAAACATTTGCAGAATATCGGATATTATTGGAAAAAGGGGATAATCTATCAGTGATTGATCTTTTTTATGATGATGACATGCAACAGGTTGAAAATGAGGCTGCGCCAATTATTGGCAAAAAAGCCATCAAAGAAATGGAAAAAAAGACATTGGAAAGTGTTAACAGTTTCGAACAGAAAATTGTATCTCTAGTAATAGACGAGGAGAAAGGAATGGTGATGGGAGAAATGCTTATATTTTTCGACAGCAAAAAACATGGGCCTAAAAAACTATTAGAAGCCTTTATCCAACATTGGAAAAGCGGAAAAATTCTGTACCAAAAATTTTATTATCAATCTATTTTCAACAACAATGGCCAGTGATAGCAGCACCATATTACCCTTACAGAAATATGCACTTGTACTATTACAACAACTGATAGCTACCCCTTCTTTTAGTAAAGAAGAACACCAAACAGCAGACATCATTGAACAGTTTCTACAGTCGAACGGCGTTACCACAAATCGATTGCTGAATAACGTATGGGCAAAAAACAAATTTTTTGATGAGCGCAAACCCTACTTATTACTCAATTCACATCACGACACAGTTAAACCCAATAAAAGCTATACCCTCGACCCCTTTTTACCTGATTTGCAAGAAGGTAAATTATTTGGACTGGGCAGTAATGATGCCGGCGGTTCATTGGTAGCACTGATAGCGGTCTTTTTGTATTTTTATGAGGCAAAGGATTTGAAATACAATATTGTGTTTGCTGCATCTGCCGAAGAAGAAATTTCCGGAAAGAATGGTATTGAAATATTATTATCGTCATTGCCAAAGATAGATTTTGGAATAGTAGGCGAACCCACTCAAATGCAAATGGCCATTGCCGAACGAGGTCTGTTGGTATTGGATGTGGTAACTACTGGTACAGCAGGTCATGCGGCAAGAGATGAAGGAGAAAATGCGATATACAAAGCCTTATCAGATATTGAATGGTTTAAAAACTATCAGTTCGATAAAATATCTCCTGTGCTTGGAAAAATAAAAATGTCAGTTACTGTGATGGATACAGAGAACAAAGCCCATAATGTGGTACCCTCTCAATGTAGGTATGTAGTTGACGTTCGCGTGAATGAATTGTATTCGTTCGAAGAGATTCTTTCCATTATTCAATCGAGTATAAAAGGAGAAGTTACCCCTAGAAGCTTACGAATGCGGTCAACATCAATCAATCTTGAGCATCCTCTCATACAAGCTGGGTTGCATCTCAAAAAAACATATTATGGTTCGCCTACAACCAGCGACAAAGCACTGATGCCATTTCCCACTTTAAAAATGGGTCCGGGCGATAGTGCAAGAAGTCATACTGCAGACGAGTTTATATACGTAGATGAAATAAATAAAGGAATTGAGTTGTATCTTGAATTGCTAAAGAATGTAATTAGTTAGATTCCGTTTACAAGTGAAGGGTTTATACATTGGGTAGAAAAACAGGAATATTTTTTAACAGGAAACCGATAACCGGTATCCGGAAACTTTTTAATATGAAATTGTGGAGCAAAGAAAATACAGATACTTCCAAAATGGTAGAAAAGTTTACCGTGGGAAGGGATAAAGAATTTGATTTGCTACTGGCGCCATTTGATATATTGGGCTCAATAGCCCATGCCAAAATGCTTGCGAGTGTAGGATTATTAACTGATTCAGAGGCGCTAGAAATTATAAACGAACTCAAAAATATCTACCAACTTACTCACGACTCACAACTCACCATTGACGAAAACGTAGAAGACATCCACTCCCAAATCGAGCTCTTACTGACAAAGAAACTCGGCGACACCGGCAAGAAGATCCACTCTGCCAGAAGCCGTAACGACCAAGTGTTGGTTGATGTGAAATTATTTTTACGGAGTGAAGTGGAATCATTGGTTTCGGCAACGCAACCCTTTTTTCAATTACTCCTCCAGCAAAGTGAAAAATACAAAAACCATTTATTTCCGGGGTACACACATTTACAATTGGCCATGCCCTCTTCCTTCGGTTTATGGTTTGGCGCGTATGCTGAGAGTTTGGTGGATGATATGATTACCTTGCAAGCAGCCTATCAAGTAATTAATAAAAATCCATTGGGATCAGCCGCCGGATATGGTTCTTCATTCCCCATTAATAGATCATTGACCACACAGTTATTAGGTTTTGCCAATTTAAATTACAATGTAGTCTATGCACAAATGGGCAGGGGCAAAGCAGAAAGAATTACTGCCATGGCACTTGCCAATATTGCAGATACTTTGGCACGCATGAGCATGGATGCTTGTTTGTATCTAAACCAGAATTTTGATTTTGTCAGCTTCCCTGCTTCTTTAACAACCGGCTCCAGTATCATGCCACATAAGAAAAACCCGGATGTGTTTGAATTGATCCGATCGCATTGTAATCGTTTAAAAGCATTGCCCAATGAGATCATGTTAATGACAACCAATTTGCCATCCGGCTATCATCGTGATTTACAATTATTAAAGGAGCATCTATTTCCTGCTTTTCAAACATTGAAAGACTGTTTGGAAATGATGTGTTTGATGCTATCTAATATAAACATCAAAGAAAACATTCTCAAAGACCCTAAATATCAATACCTATTTAGTGTAGAAGAAGTCAATAAATTGGTATTACAAGGCATACCTTTTAGAGATGCTTATCAACAAATCGGGCAACAAATTGAAAGTGGAACATTTGGTCATTCTGATCAAGTTAACCATGTGCATGAAGGCAGTATTGGTAACCTTTGTAATACACAGATTGAAGGGATGATGCACAAAGTCATTGAAAGCTTTACCTTTGAAAAAGTGCAAATATCAATCAAATCATTGCTTACTTCGTAAAATCTTCCATCCCTTTGTCTTTAAAAGTGAATTTTTGCATAAAAAATTGTTTCTTTGGACCTCACAAATTTTCAACAATGAATAAAGTACTTTTAATTTTTACAGTAGGAATGGCTTTTTCTACCGGTTATGCCCAGGTAAAGAAACCGGTAACCACCACAAAGCCCGCCACAACAGCCACAAAACCAGTAGCAAAAACAACGACCGCTACAGCCCCCATTTTTAAAAGCAATATAGATAGTGTAAGCTATGCAGTAGGCGTAAGGATAGCCCAAAGCTTAAAAGCCCAAGGGTTTGATAACCTTAATATGTCGCTCTTTCAAAAGGCAATGAATGATATTGCAACTACCAAACCACCCGCATTGGCCGACGCGGCGATTACTGAATGTTTGGGACAATTTCAACAGAAAGTGAATGCCGGAAAAGAATCGGTACAGCAGAAGGAAAATGCTGCAAAAGCTAAAATTGCTCGGCAGGAAGGTTCGGTTTTTATGGAAGCCAATGCAAAAAAATCGGGTGTGATTTCACTTCCAAGCGGTGTACAATATGAAATGATAACCAATGGTCCGGCCACAAACCCGAAACCGAAAGTTTCTGATAAAATTAAGTTTCATTATACAGGGTATTTTATTAATGGCAATAAATTTCAAAGCTCTCTTGATGGCGGAAACCCGGTGGTTTTCCCACTTGGACAACTGATTAGAGGTTGGCAAGATGCTATTCAATTAATGACTGTAGGCAGTAAATGGAAATTATATGTGCCTGCAGATTTAGCGTATGGCGACAATGGCCCTCCGGATATAGGTCCCGGTGCTACTTTAATATTCGATGTTGAGTTAATTAGTATAGAAAATTAATTAAGTCCGTCATTTCGACCGAAGGGAGAAATCTGTAAATCGATTAGCAGATTTCTCCCTTCGGTCGAAATGACGGTTTTAACTTTCCTTAACCTTTCAACAAAGTTCATTAACAGGGTTTATTAAGTAGCCGAACTATTTTTGCGATACTAAAAAATATGCTACTTATGTATCGCCTGTTAATTCTATTCGCCCTCTTTCTTTTTCCATTTTTTATTCAGGCGCAAAAAACGCCCGCTTCAATAAAGGGTGTGGTTTTTGATACTGCCTCTAAGAAAGGGTTGTCTTATGCAACCATATCGGTTGTGAATGCCAAAGACTCTACGTTGGTAACTTTTACCCGTGCAGATTCAACAGGAAAATTCAAGTTATCGTCTTTTGAAAAAGGTAAATACCTTCTCTCAGCATCTTATGTTGGATTTGTACCGGTTTGGATGCCTATTGAATTGAAAGATGGCCAGGATCTCAATCTGGGTAACCTCAATATGACAGATGTATTAAATGCCGGAAATGTAACAGTTATTGCCCGAAGAGCACCGGTAACTATCAATAATGATACAGTTGAGTTCAATACAGAGAATTTTAAAACACCTCCAAATGCAGTAGCAGAAGACTTGTTAAAAAAATTGCCCGGGGTAACTGTTGATAATGATGGAACCGTTCGTGTTAATGGACAACGAATTAATCGAGTATTGGTAAACGGCAAAGAATTTTTTACCGGAGATCCTAAAATGGCTACCAAAAACTTGGAAGCAGATGCCATTGACAAGGTGCAGGTATTTGATAAAAAA
Source organism: Bacteroidota bacterium (assembly GCA_031417635.1). GTDB lineage: Bacteria > Bacteroidota > Bacteroidia > Chitinophagales > Chitinophagaceae > Sediminibacterium. The sequence goes on from JANOVY010000046.1 coordinate 23,053, forward strand.
AGTGATCGTGCAGAATTCTCGGGCGTAGATGATGGGCAAAGCGAAAAAGCCATCAACCTGAAATTAAAAAAAGATAGAGACAATTCTTTGTTTGGAAGGGTTACAGCCGGAGCCGGCAATCAAGGAAGATATGATGCACAAGCAAACATTAATAAATTCAAAGGCGATAAACAACTGTCTTTTATTGGTATGGGCAACAATACCAATAAGCAAGGATTTTCAATTGGTGATATTTTAAACTTTTCGGGAGAATTGTCAAGGGGGATGCGAAGTGGAGGTGGTGTTTCTATTAGAGTGGGTGGTGGTGGGGATGATAACGGGCTTCCGGTAACTGGGCAAGGGCAAAACCAACAAGGGATTGCCCAAACCTTTGCAGGGGGTATTAATTATAATGATAATTGGAATAAGAAAACCGATTTTAATACTAGTGCAATGGCCAGTGATGTTGATTTGCGAACAGACAGATCCACAAACCGTGAAAATATTCTACCCGGCAATAATTTTAACTATCAATCTACCAGTAGTAATCTCAAACATAATCGGCAACAAAAAATAAATCTTAGTATTGACCATAAGATAGATAGTTTTCAATCAATTAAATTCACACCACAATTTACTTTACAAAAAACAGATAGTAGATCCATTCTCAACTATACATCAATCAGTGACAAGGGTGTTACATTAAATGATGGTAGCACAGATAATAGCTCAAAGGCCGATGCGTTTAATTTTGGCGGGAATGCACTGTATAGAAGAAGGTTCAAGAAAAAAGGCAGGACATTATCCGGTACCGTTAGTTTGACTTATAACGACAGTAAAGAAAATGCCAATTTCTATACAAGAAGCAAGTTTTATAATGGCGGCATTCCACAATCCGATTCAATACGAGATCAAAAAAATAATCGAGATGCCCTAACCCGCAGTTTTGGTGGCAACTTGGTGTATACCGAACCCATTGGAAAAAAATCGCTGATTGAGTTTAGCGGTTATTATAATACGAGTATCGGAGATAGTAAACGGAAAACCTTTGATTACAATCTGTTGAACGGAAAATATGACCAAGCAAATGCATTACTAAGCAATGATTTTAAAAGTGAGTACACCTATTCCGGGGGGAGCATTAATTTCAGATCAAATCAGAAAAAGTTGAATTTTACGGTAGGATCGTCATTGCAATCGGCTGTATTGGTGAGTACCAACAATTCTAATGGAAATGTAATTACACAAAATTTCACAGATGCTTTGCCTAATGCAAGTGTGCAATACAAATTAAATAGTACCCGTAATCTTAACCTTAATTATACAACCTCCACTGCACAGCCTAGTACCAAGCAATTACAGCCGGTGCCGGATATAAGCGATCCTGTAAATATATATACGGGTAATCCTAATTTAAAAAGAAGCTATACGCAATCATTAACACTAAACTATTTTTCAACCAATATATATACACAAAGAAATCTCTTCGCATTTATTTCAGCTGCTAAAACCGATAATGCATTTGCCAATTCTGATCTTATTCAGTCGAATGGTGCCAGACTAAGTATTCCTGTAAATGCTGATGGTACTTATCAACTTTTTGGTAGTGTAAATGCAGGCTTCCCTTTGAAAAAATTAAAATCAAGGGTAGACCTCGGTATTGGAAGCAACGCCTCACATAATATTAGTTTTGTAAATGGCGCAAGAAATGAGATTGATAATATCAGCCTTAGTCCAAATGTGAATTACAATTTTACCATTGATGGCAAGGTAGACATCATGGCCAGTGCAAGAATCAATATCAGTAGTGCTAAATATTCATTACAGCCCCAGTTAAATTCAAATTACTTACAACAGGTGTACGGAATGGAAATGACGAATTACCTACCATTTGGCCTTATACTAAATAACAATTTTACGTACACTGTCAATACCGGAAGAGCGGATGGATTCAATACTAAGATTCCATTCTGGAATATTTCCACTGCAAAAAGTTTTTTAAAGAATAAAAGGGCCGAAATAAAATTCAGTGTATTCGATCTGCTAAATCAGAATGTAGGTGTAAGCCGCAGTGCCAACCAGAATTTTATTGAAGATACTCGGTACAATGTTTTGCAACGATACTTCCTGCTGAGTTTTACATACAGCCTAAACAAATCCGGCAATAGTACATCGGGGCCTAGAATTGTGATTAGAAGTTTTTAGTTCTTACATTGTCTCTTTTGTTCTTCGATGGGTCTCTCTCGCCAGAGGACCCGGCGTTCTCGAATAAGTGGTGATAGTTAATGACAAAACAGTTTCGGGAAAAACAAACAAGCATTTTCGCAACTCCAATCTCAATTATATTATTTAATCAATATTCTGAAATTACCCAAGTTGTGATGTTTTTTCATTGCATTGTCTCATGTAAAAACGCCGGGTCTCCGCCCAAGGCGGAAGACCCGGCGACAAACACTCGATTTTTTTGCTAATAGTTATCGTTGGCAAGTGGATGAATTGAACACCTTGTGGGAAAGGAAAGAAGTGATTTTTGCTTATTATTTTGGGCTTACTTGTTGGAGGGGCGGTTGCATTTGTTTTGGGGCACCTTGGACTCCTAAACGATAACCTATCCATAAACCAATAAGTGCAAAGAGAAAGCCTATTGTTGCTGCAATTATTGATTTAAAGAACCATTCCCCGCCATCTTTATTTATTACATATCGTTTATGTATCCAGTTGCAAAGGAATTTATTCCAAAAGTCTAATTTAAGTATATATTTATCACCTGTAGTGTAGGTGATTTGAAACTGTTTATTATCTTCTTTATCTCTTATTTTATCTAATTGATAAGTGCAAATTACTTTACTGGTATCAAGAGGGTTAGGCCATCGCTTGCCAGTATTTCTATCAATATTTTCTATTATCCATTCTCTGGAAAAGGTAGTAATTAAACTAATTGGTGGTTCAATTCCTGTACTGATAATTGGTCTGTTTATATGGGCTTTAAACTTCATTTGGCTTTCTCTTTTTTTACTGGCTTTTTAGTGATTTTTTTATCTATGCTAATAAAGTTACTTCATTGCCTCCAAATTAACCAATGTGAAGAAGGAAAGGAGTAGAATAAGATTTTGGAACATTGAAATATTTGATTAGATTTATATCCCCCTTTCCATTTTTTTTGGCAGTTGCTTCAATGCTTTTTATGAAATATATTTCAAACTTTATTTTAATTATTGTTTTATTGTCTTTTAACACTTCGCGTGCTCAAATTAACCTCAATGGGTATAAATATGTTTTTATGCCTACTTTAACTTATAATGATGGGAGTAAGGATATATGGAGTATTTCATCAATGTTCAGAGCTATGTTCATTGATAAAGGATTTATTATTGTTGATGGGTCTTTATCGATTCGTGATCAAATCAGAAAGGACCCTTGTTTATTAATAAGATGTGAGATTAATCATACAAATGTTACTGTTGGTAGCAATAAAGTTACTCTTACATTAAAAAACTGTAAAGATGAAGTTATATACTCTAATACAGGTAGTGCTATGGGATTGTCAGTTCAAGACGATTTTAATAAAGCTACAAGAAGGGCATTCGATAAAATAAAGAGTACCGTTTATGTATTTGATCCTTCTTTGACTCCAACACCTATTTTGGGCCAAGTTGATAAAACTGAAGAAACTGAAAGCTCTTTGAAAACTTATTTTGAAGAAAATAAAATTGATCCCATTGAAGGTATTTACAAAACATACCAAGAAGAATCGATGGGATATTACAAGATCGGCATTAAAAAAGTGAGAGATAAATACTTAGGTATAGTTATAGAGTCTGATTCAAAGTATTGGAAACCTGGTGAGGTTAAGGCTTACTTTGAATCAAGCTCTATGAGGGGCTTATATTCTACAACTTGGTATAGTGGAAATAAAGCTAAGAATGAGACTTTCGCTACACTTGATAATGACGCTCTATTATCAATAGAGTTTAAGAATTCTGATGGATCAAAAAGATTGAGCAAGTTAGTAAAAGTGTATCCAACTGATATTTCTGATAATACTGTCAAAAAGAAAATAACTAAATCTTCAGGTAGTGGTTTTTTTATTTCTTCGAATGGGTTAATTGCTACCAATGCTCATGTTATAGAAAATTCAAAAAATATTGAAATAAAGATTACTAATGAATTAGGCACCTTCACTTATAAGGCAAAAGTTGAATTAAAAGATTCGAAAAATGATGTTGCTATATTGAAAATTGATGATGCGAAATTCAAGGGGTTAAACGCTATTCCTTATGATTTCATAGATAGGGCTGAGATTGGTGAAAGAACATTTACTTTAGGGTACCCTTTAAATGATGTGATGGGTAGCAATTTCAAATTAACAGACGGTATTGTTAGCTCTACTAGCGGTATAGGGGATGATTTAAGATATTATCAGATTACTGTCCCCATTCAACCAGGCAATAGCGGGGGACCACTTTTTAACTCAGATGGAAATATTATTGGACTTACAACTGCTAAATTAAATTCTAATGCGGTAGGAACTTCAATAGAAAATGTAAATTATGCTATTAAAGTTCAATATCTGATAAACATAATTAATATGCTTCCTTCATATTCAAACCAAAAATCTGATGGATTGTTAAAAGGTAAGGAATTAAAAGAGCAAGTAAAAACTTTAAAAAATTATATCTGCTTAATTGAGGTCTCCGAATAAGTCCCGTTTTTAGATTATCCCTATATGGGTGCAAAACAAGGAAGATAACCGATTAAAAAAACTTAGTTGGCAGTGGAAAAGAACCCTACAAATAAGCCATCAAAGAAAGAGAAGCCCCAATAGGTTAACATGACCATTGAAGTATTAGTAACTGAAGCTGTTACTACTGAGGTTAAAAAGAAGAAAATTAAGTAGTATTTATCCACAATGAAATATATAATTGTAACTATAATTTTAGGAGCGAATATACACACTACCGCCCAAACCATTCAGAACTACGATACCCTAAGACCAATAACTATTCAAATAATGAAAAAATTAGGAATCCCTGTGAGGTATTTCTTACACCGCGATGACCCACTTAGATTTATAATTTACCAGTCAAATTATTCTACCGCAACATATAGCGACTCCTCCATAGGAGTATTCACAACATACGATGGGCAACCTATCTATTCTCAAAGATGGTGCTTTAAACCTGTTATTTATATTTCTTCTACTCTTGATTCAATTTTAAATAAAAAAATAATTGTATCGTTTGAAAAAAGTATAAATGCAAAAGGAACTATTATTCATGAACTTACTCACTATCTACAACAATCGTATATTAAAAAAGAGAATTATATAGGTGGTTCACTTGAGAATTGGCAATCTCACGTTACACAAATAAATGAATTAGAGGCATATTCAGTTGATTCTTATTATTTCTTAAGCATTATTAATAACGATTTATTAAATGATATAATTAAGATAATCAACTCAGCTTATTCAATTTTAAATCAGGGAGCGAATCAATTATTAATACGATAGAATCTAACCCACACGCCCTCCTATCATAATTAGTTAAAATATGCCTAACGAGTAGAAAAGAAGTATCTGATAATTGAAATTTGGACTGTATATTAACAAAACATCCTGCACATAAAAAGCTCACTATGGCTAAATACTTTAACTACATAAAAATTCGACAAGTTTATACATACTAATAGCATTAATACTAATGTTATCCTTACTTAGTGATATAGTGTATGTAGTTGCCTTCGAAGAGGACTTTGTGGTTTGAACGAATATGTTGATTAAGTAAGTTAATGGATTTTAGCATTGTATTAGCTTTAGATTCAATAATACAATTTACTTTTCAATCTATAGCGTCTTGTTAGAGAGACAGCAACGGCGAGGATTTAAGCATTTTCCCATTCCGCTGCTCACCTTTTCCTTGCCCCTATGTTCTGTTTTTTATCTTCACAGAACACAAAAAACAAATAATTATTTAAATTACATAATAGGAATCAATCATTGGTTAGTATGGTTGTATTAGCGCTTTCATCAACTGAAACTTCGTTGGCCTACAAGGGCAACGAGTTACTCATTAATAAACACCCATAACGAATACTCTTTTTTTGCGGATTGTTACGGTATAAGATATTTGAATTGAACACCCGTTGGAATAGAATTACCTCAGTTTTGACAAACTATCAATTGAGTAAATTACTTTTTTGATAGCTTCTCCTTGTATTTTAATTCTACTCTCAAAATTGCTAACACTATCATTTCGTAATTTGAATTGGATTTGTTGTTCTGAAAATTTATTGAGGGTATAAGTACTATCGGGGGTCATATCTGCATTCATGAAAGCGTTTATCCTATTTAAATTTATTATATTAGAAGATAAACTATCCTCTAATTGCTTTTTTTGGGAAAGAAAGCCATGCATTTTGTTTTCATAAGTATTGCAACTTATTATTAAGATAAAAATGGGAATTGATTTTTTCATGCCATTATTATATTCAAAGCGCTTATAAATTAAGGTAGAGGTTTTTATGCGTTGAACAAGTTTTGTAAATATATCAACTAATTATTTAAGTTCTCCACAAATTCTCTCAAAGAGGACTTTGTGATTTGTACCAAAGTAATCAAAATGTAAATCAATTATTTTGAGTTTTTATTCTTCGACGGGTCTCCGCCTCAGGAGGAAGACCAGTCGAAGAAAACTCGGTATTTTTTGCCGGTAGGTGGAAGAATTGAACAACCTGTGAGGAAGGAAGGTGATTTACTGCAGATTTAATCTACATATGTTTCTTTGAGAACAGCTTTCACATTATTTATTTCTTTGTCAACCAGCGTCCCTAATATTTTAATTATTCTTTGTCTATCAATTGTTCTGATTTGATCTATAACAATCCAACCTTTTGTTTTGTTATGTTTAACTTTTATTCTAGTAGGATAAGATTTGGAGCTGCTTGTCATTGGAGCAACAACAATTGTTTGAAGATATTTATTCATTTCATTTGGCGAAATAATTACACAGGGTCTTGTTTTTTTTATTTCACTCCCAACTGTTGGATCGAGATTTGCCAGAACGATTTGGTATTGTTTTAACTCCATTCTTCAAAATTTTCGTCTTCAAAAACATCCGACATAAGAAGTTTGTCATCTCCATTCTCATGCATTTTTTTAAACGATTTTTCCCAGCCTATTCTGGCAGAGGATTTAGGTTTTAGAATGATATATTCCTTTTCAAGAATAAGCTCAACCGTTTCGGTAATATTGTATTTTTCAAGTAATGTTTTATTTAACCGAATTCCTTTCGAATTACCGATTGGGATAATTGAGATGTCCATAGATTAAGTGTTGTGACCACAAAGTAATTACAATATTGTCAATTATCCAAATAATAGTAGAGGGAAGTTGATACGGCAAACGTTCCTTTGTTTTTTGATCCTTTGTTCCTTGTTCCTTGATCCTCTGATCCCTGTCTGCCGCCAGCTACTGTTTGGACACAAATATATTACTTTGCCACATGGAGCTATTAAGTCATAAAACGAATTACAAAGGTATCTTTCCTGATAAGCGGCTTGAGAAACGAGCTTCTATGATCGCCCAATCCTTGTTGCACACCAGGACTGCTTCTGTACACGGTGCTACCCGGCATGAAGCTGAGCAAAAAGGGTTCTATAGATTTTTAGAAAATAAGAGCGTTACTGAAGATATTTTAATTAAGGAACTTGTCAACAGATGCTGTAAAAATGTTGTCAACCGGGATATTACAGTGATACAGGATAGCAGTTCATTTGGATTGAATCATAATGCGAAAAATATAAAGCAAGATAGCGGTGCAGGCTTTGTAGGTAATAAAAAAGGTGTTGGGTTTTTAGCGCATTGTAGCTTAGTGATAGATACCAATAGTGAAACAATGCTTGGATTTAGTGATGTGCAACTGTGGCATAGAACAGAGGATAAAGCTAATAACACAACGAAAGCGTATAAAAAACAGGGCATTGAAGAAAAGGAATCTTACAAATGGATAAAAGCCAGCCAACAAACAAAGGAATTATTGGATAGCGCTAAAAGTATAACAATCATAGAAGACAGAGAGGGTGATATTTACGAGCAATTCTGTAGCATACCCGATGAGAAGACAAAACTGCTTATCCGCAACAGAGACAACAGGAGGCTTGGGGATGGTACAAGGTTACACGATGTACTCAGGCAAACAAAGCCGTTAGGGGAATATGAGATAGCCCTTTATGGGGACATACGCAAAGAAAAAGTAAAACGGGTTGCAACGGTAGAAGTTAAATCCATCGCTGTAACTATTCAAAAACCAACATCAGTAAAAAGTAAAGGTGTACCAGATCAATTAAGCGTCTATGCTGTAGAAGTACAAGAAAAAAACAACAGTCATAAAGATAAAATTTGTTGGAGAATACTTACCACGCATGTAATAGAAACATACGAACAAGCTGTGGCCATAGTAGATAAGTATAAATTAAGATGGTATATAGAACAGTTGTTCCGGTTATTAAAAAAGCAGGGGTTTCAAATAGAGGATACACAATTAGAAACAGGATGGGCAATAAGAAAATTATTAGTGCTGTTGCTAAACAGCGTATTAAGGGTGATGCAACTATATCTGGCATATGATGTGGAAGAAAGCCAGCCAATTGAAGAAGTGTTTGATGAAGAAGAAATAAAATGTTTGCAAACTATAGCAGACAAACAAATAAAAGAAACACCCAAAACAGCCAATCCGTTTAATGCTCAAAAATTATCATGGGCATCCTGGGTCATTGCAAGATTAGGAGGATGGAAAGGAAATAACAAACAAAGAAAGGCTGGCCCTATAATCATTAAACGTGGGTTAGAAAAGTTTGAAATGATTTATGAGGGCTGGAAAATGGCTAGGAATTTAACCTGATTTGTGTCCAAACAGTAGC
>JANOVY010000047.1:0-8869 GCA_031417635.1 Bacteroidota bacterium
GGAGTTCCGGGTAATTCAATTTCACAAAATATTGGATCTAAGCGTACCAGAGGTATTGAAGTAACTTTTGGAGGTGATATCATTCGTAAGAAAGACTTTAACTGGAATTTGAATTTAAATTTCACCAATATCAATGAAGAAATCACTTCATTATATTCAATTTCCGGTGCCCCAATAAACAGTATCCCGGGTACTTATAACCTACTTTCTGTTGGTAAATCAACAAATATTTTACATGGTTATGTGTATGCAGGTGTAAATGCTGCCAATGGTAACCCAATGTATTTGAAAGGTGATGGAAGTTTGGTGCAACATAATATTGCCAATGGTGCTTATTATTTTGCAGGAAGCAAGAATGAACCCACACTGGGAACACAAACCTCCATGGGATTCTCTGATAGACAAGATTTGGGATTGAGCTTGCCCACTTTCTTTGGTGGATTTACCAATTCCTTCAGGTTTAAAAACTTTTCTTTTGAGTTTATGTTGCGTTATTCAGGTGGTAACAAAATCATGAACATTACCAGACAAGAAGCATTGTTAAGTCAAAATTTTCATAACAATGGTACAGAAGTATTGAATAGATGGAAGAATGTGGGTGATGTAACCGATGTGCCTAGAGTAAGACAAGGACAGGGTAATAATATCAATCAAAATGGATTGGCTATTTCCCGTTTTGTTGAATCTGGAGACTTCCTCAGATTACAAAATGTGGTGGTTAGCTATGACTTTGATAGAAACGGACTTTCTAAGGCTACCAATGGTTACATTAAGAGCTTTCGATTCTTTGTACAAGGACAAAATCTAGCTGTTTGGAGTAAATACTCCGGTTTGGATCCTGAGAATGCTTCTCAAGGTGGATTGGATAATGCAGTTTCACCTCAATTGAGAATTATTTCAACAGGTGTAAGTATCGGTCTCTAATTCAAATTAAATAGATAACGTTTAAAATAAATACAATGAAATTCAACAAATTAATAATATTAACTTCTTTTTCAGCGCTTGTCCTTATTGCAACAAGTTGCACAAAGGTGCTTGATGAGCAACCTTACAATGCATTCACTGAAGAGAGTGTATTTACAACACCGGAGCGAGCTGAGCTTGCCCTTTATGGTGTGTATGATGCCATACAAACCGGTGGCCCAACACTAGGTGGTCGTGGGTATCCTTTTGGTGCAGCAAACGTGCAACAAGGCGATAACAGGGGAGAAGACATGATTAACTTAGCAGCTTTTTATCAGTTTACCTATCAAGGTACTTACAACTCAGGAACTGCTAATAATCAAGCATTCTGGGATAATTCTTACAGTGCTATTAACAAAGCCAACATTGCAATTGATGGCTTTAAAAAAGTGGGTACTTCAGGAATTATTTCACCTGCATTAGCCATTCAGTATGAGGCAGAAGCGCGTTTTTTGCGTGCACTTCTTCACTTGGAGATGTTAACACATTACGCCCGTCCTTTTCTTGCTGGGAATGGTACCGCTCTAGGCATTCCATATCGTACTACCGCTATTGTGGGCAGTGCATCTTTGGATGAATTAAGAACCCAACCAAGACCTACCGTAGCATTTGGATATACAAAAGCGATTGAAGATTTAAATTTTGCGGAGACCAATTTACCGGTTACACAAACACTGGGGGCTTTAAGAGCTCGCAAAGCATCTGCCATTGCATTAAAAATGCGGGCTTATATGCATATGGGTGATTGGGCAAATGTTAGAACAGAAGGTAATAAGCTGGTGCCTGCCGTTGTAAATCCACTAGCACCAACTACTGTTGTTGGCATCATTGGTGCAAATGCCTTATTGGCTTCACCTTCAGGTGCATTCGGTTCTCCGGGTGGAAATAGTATTACTATTGAGAATTTGTTTACCGTTAAAAATGATCCATTGGATAATGGTTCTGTAAATGGGGCTTTGGCTTCTCAATATGGTTCTACTGATTTACAAGGACGTGGATTGGTGTCCGTTTCTCCTATCATTTGGAATAATGCCGGTTGGTTAGCAACTGATACAAGAAGAACCAGTTTATATAGAACCGGAAACAATGCTATATCCAGCAGCATTATGACTACTAAATACACTGATTATGTTGGTAGAGGGGATAACAATCCAATTATTCGTTGGTCAGAAGTATTATTAATGCTTGCTGAGGCTGAAGCAAGATTAGCCCCCGGTGTTACGCAGCGTGCAATAGATTTATTAAATGTTGTTAGAAATCGTGCAAGTGCAAGCCCGGCTGCTACTCAATTTACGCTAGCTAGTTTTGCAACAAACGAAGAAGAAGTTGCTGCCATATTATTAGAGCGTAGAATAGAATTCTTAGCAGAAGGTAAACGTTGGGCTGATATTCATCGTACAGCGCAGGATCCAATTGTTGCTGTTCGTTCAATTGGTATACCTGCCAAAGTAACCAATGGTACCAGTGGCATTGCTTTATATGGAATAGGTTTACCGGTAACCAGAGGTCTGCTTGCAATTGCTTATGATGATTTCCGTTTTATATGGCCAATACCCATTGGTGAAGTTACCCAGAATCCTATTATTGTTCAGAATCCAGGTTATTAATTAGATTACAAGAATCATTATAAAAAGGGGCTATCTCATGAAGAGATAGCCCTTTTTTTTGCTTGCAAAACCAGTCTATTTGGAATCTTGAACTTATCAATATTGGCATAGTTTCCAACATACCCAAGTTTGTTTTGAACTACAAGCGATAAAAAACTACTTGAATTATATTAAAAATAGAATATTATTATTTAATATGTAAACAATTGATATTTAATTAAATAATTACTTAATACAAAATACTTTTTACGAAATGCAAAATAATGCAGCTAATTAGAACAATTTAATGTCTAAACATGTTGTTGTTAAGATTTTATTAACTTTCTTCGCACTTTCCAAAAACTAAAAACTGAATTATGAGAAAATTTGTCACAATGCTTTTGTGTGGTGTCCTCGCTTTTACGCAAGTATCGGCGCAAAACCGTAACATCAAAGGCAAGGTTACCGATGATAAAAGTAATCCCGTAGCCAATGCTACTATCTTAGTAAAAGGGACTACAAATGGAACTACTTCCGCTGCGGATGGTAGTTTTTCCTTATCGATTCCATCTACTGCTAAAGAATTGGTTATCAGATCACTTGGATTTGGTACCCTAGAGTTACCCATTACTGCAACTGCTACCTATGCGGTATCTTTAAAAGCGGCTTCTGAGAATTTGGAAGAAGTAATCGTGACAGGATATTCTCGTGAAAAGAGAACACAATTTTCTGGTGCAGCTTCTTTGATTAGTGGAAAAGTAATTGAAACAGTACCAGTAGGTTCTTTCGATCAAGCATTACAAGGACGAGCTCCGGGAGTATTGGTAAACTCAGGCTCTGGTCAACCGGGTGCAAGTGCAACCGTTACCATTAGAGGTGTTCAATCTATTCAGGGTGCAGGTGCACAACCTTTGTACATCCTTGATGGAATTCCAATGCCCGCCGGTGATTTTCAAACGATGAATCCAAACGATTTTGAATCAATTACTGTGTTAAAAGATGCCAACTCAGCCGGATTATATGGTGCTAGAGGAGGTACAGGGGTAATTGTTATCACTACCAAAAAAGGGAAAGCAGGCGCAACCAATTTTCAATATAGAAGCCAATTCGGGGTTACTAATAAACCCGATTTTTCTGCATTAAATTTAATGAATACAAGAGAAATGCTTGCTTATGAGGAAAGAGAAAAACTAGTGGGAACGCCAGGATGGACATATTCTCCCTTAAATCCTGCTATACCGGCTGGTTCATCTGCTGCTAGAAAAGCCGTTATTCTAGATAGTATGGGAAATATTGATGTAAATTATACAGACATTTTTTTCCGTCAAGGTATTTCTCAAACACATGAGTTGAATATGTCCGGCGGAACCGACAAGACAAAATACTATATGTCTGCAGGATATTTTAAACAAGAAGGAATCGATCTCGGTTCAAATTTAACAAGATACACGACTCGTATTAATTTAGACCATGTTGCAGACAAATTAACTGTTCAGTTTAATACTACTGCCGGTTATTCTATTTCTAATTTTGCAGAAGGAGAGGTTTTGGGAAATAGTCCAAGAAATCCTTTTCAAATGACATATAGGGCCAAGACGTATGAAAACCCTTACAAAGCTGATGGTTCTTTAAACTTTGGAACCAGCACACAATTGGCTTTACGTCAAGTTGCCAATTTGTTAGAAGGAATTCAAAACTCACAAAGAAATACCGATCAAATAAAATTGAACTCAGGTTTAAGTCTCGGATATAAAATATTACCGACTTTAACCCTTAAAAACATTTTTGGTATTGATGTAGCTCAAGAAACACAAGAAAGATATATCAATGCAAATTCATTAATCGGGTCATTACAGACGTTTAATTCTGGTTTGGTACAGGAAGGCAACAGAACCACCACACAACTTATCAATACAACAAGTTTGGTATTTCTTAAAAAGTTTAAAGAGGTACATGAGGTAGAAGCGGGCGGTTATTTTGAAGTTATTAGAGGCTATCAAAAAGCCATTGGTTTAACTTTGTTCAATTTAGATCCAAGATTAAATCAAACAGGACAAGGAGCGCAAGCACTTCCTGTATCAGTGGGACAAACTACTTATCCTCAAAATGCATCTAGTGCAAGAAGTGGTTTTGGAATTCGTTCATTTTTTGGAACCTTAAGATATTCTTATTCAAATAAATACTCAATCAATGGGATTATTAGAAGAGACGGAACCTCTAGAATTGCCAATGAAGCCAATAGAGAAATTACTACTTGGTCTGCAGGTTTTACATGGAACGCATTACAAGAGAAATTTTTAAAGAGTCAAAATATTTTCACAGATTTACGATTTAGGGTAAGTTATGGTATTACACCTAATATAGGAAGTATTGCCACATCAGGCTACGGTGTAGGTTTGGCGGGTGTTACTAACTACCAAGGGTTACAAGTTCCATCTTTTGGAACCACTGCTTATGCAGGATCTACCATTGGCGGTTTGGCACCTACTACGCCGGGTAATCCCAATTTAGCTATCGAGAACATTAAAAAATTAAATATTGGTCTTGATTTCAATGTATGGAAAAACCGTGCAAGATTCACTGTTGATGTTTATGATAACAGAACGGAAGATTTATTCGTAAGTCAACCCTTATCCGGCACAACGGGCTTTGCAAATTTAAATATCAATGCTGGTGTCATGACCAATAAGGGTGTTGAATTTACAGCAGCTGTTGATGTAGTTAAGAAAAAAGACTTTAGTGTAAATGTTACATGGAACCATTCTATTAATAATAATAATATTGAAGACCTAGGTTTGGTAAATGAGTATTTTTTAGGAACTTTTGTAATCAGAAAAGGGATTCCTTATGGATCGCATTATAATTATAATTATTTAGGGGCCGATCCTGCAACTGGTCAGCCAAGATTTGAAACTGCAGATGGTAAAGAAACCTTCGACATTGCGAAAGCCGGACAGTTTGCCAAATTCGGAACATATCTTCCGAAACATCAGGGTGGGTTTAACTTAGAAATAAGATACAGAGCGATTACTATTTCGTCTTTTTTCTCTTATCAATATGATGTTGTGAGAAGTGATAACACACGTAACTGGATCACTAGGGGAACTCCGGGATTTCATGGAGCAGTTAGAGCATCTAGAGAGTTAATTGATGGTCAGTGGCAAAAAGCGGGTGATATAAAGAGATATCAATCCTCTGCTTTTGACAGAGGTTTCACTTCTTCAGACTTAAATGATGCCAAATTTTTACGTTTCAGAAACTTGAATGTTTCATACCAGATTCCACAGATTAAAACAAATGGTGGAACTGTGTTAATCAAGTCGGCTAGATTTTATGTACAAGCACAAAACCTGGCTATTTGGACTCCATGGAAAGGAATTGATCCTGAAGACAACAACAACATCAGTTTGAACGAATATCCGAACCCTAAAATGTTTGTGATGGGTCTAGATATCAATTTTTAATTGATATTAAGGATACAATCTAAATACACATTATTTTAAATTTTTAAAATAACAAAAAATGAAAAAAAATATTTTCCTTCTTTTTACTCTTTTCTTAATTACACTTTCTTCTTGTAAGAAAGTGATTGAGATAAAAGAAACTGATTTTATCGGTGGTGATATTGCCTTAAAATCTGTTTTAAATAATGAACAAGGTATTATTGGTGCCTATGCTGCAATGAATGTGGAAATGGGTATTTTATTAAACAGCGTTTTTGCAGACGAAGTAAGAGTAGCAGATTTTTATAATGCCGCAACTGTTCATGAATGGCAATACGCCTCAACCGATATTGGTTTAAGGGACAACTATACAGCTTTCCCTTTATACTATAGAGTGATTGACCGAGTGAATAGGGTTTTAATTGCATTACCTACGGCAACCTCCAATGGTGCAGCTGATGATGCAACCAAATTACGTTTAAGGGGAGAGGCTCTTTTTTTAAGAGCGTTCTGCCACTTTGAGTTGTATCGTTTTTACAGCAATACTGCTGTTGGCACAGATTTGGCCCTTGCTTACATGGAAACACCATCTTTAGAACCACAAGCAAGAATTACAGTAGCCCCTTATTTTGTAAAATTAAAAGCAGATTTAGCGGCTGCAAAGCTTTTGTTGCCTAATAACTTGGTTGATATAAACAGAGCAACATTTTTAGCAGCCAGTGGTTTACAAGCAAGAATTGCTTTGTATTTAAAAGAATACAATGATGCAATTACATTTAGTACTGAATACATTAATGGAATTCCTTTGTCTCCAAGAGCAAGTTTTGTTGCTCTATGGTCTGATCTTAATAGGAATGAATTGGCCTTTAAATTAAGCCGTACACCTTCTGTTGGTGGTAGAATTGGTTCTTTGTACAGAGGAACATCTGCAGCAACTACTAATATCGGGGCGATTACATGGAAACCTTCAGATAAATTATGGGATAGCTATGATAAAGTGAATGATATCCGCTTTGCAGCATATTTGAAAGATGAGCCGCTTTTACTTACACAAAGCCGATCTTCTACCAGATTGATTGCAAAATATGCCGGAACCGGTTATGCAACCGCCTCTGAGAATGTAGCGGATGCAAAAGTTTTTAGAACCGGAGAAATGTATCTAATTCGTGCTGAAGCTGGAGCTGAAACAGGTAATTTGGCTCTTGCAACGGCAGATTTAAATACCTTGCGTGCAGCTAGAATAACAGGATATGTAAATGTAACGTTGGCTTCAAAAGATGCAGCTATTACTACAATTATGGATGAGCGCTTTAAAGAACTACCTTTTGAAGGACACCGTTTTTGGGATTTAAAAAGGAGAAATTTACCTGTAACGCGTTTATTGGTTGATGCTCCCAATGCAAATGCCGCAACTTTAGCGGCGGGTAATTTCAGGTTTTTATTACCAATACCAAACCCTGAAATTCAAGCAAACAAATTGATGCAACAAAATCCCGGATATACTAACTAATAGGATTTTGATTTTATAAAATAGGCTGTATCAAATTTTTGATGCAGCCTATTTTTTTTGAAACATTTTGTATCTCAATTATTTTTCAAACTATTCTAAAAACAATTTTTTAGTATAAAAATGTTTTTCAAAAATATTTTTACGTAGTCAACAGAAAAAATACCATCATATGAGATGGTATTTTCGCAAACTAAATAATGATGATTATTTAAGTAATTCACTAAGCTTTTTCTCCAGCTCCTCACCCTTTAAATCTGTTGCAACAATCTTTCCCAAAGGATCTACCAACACATTAAAAGGAATTCCTTCAATATGATATAGCGGCACCATACTGCTTTGCCATTGTAGCAGGTCACTAACATGTGTCCAGGTTAATTTATCTTTTGCGATAGCTTCTTCCCAATCTGCTTTTTCTTTATCCAACGATACACCCAGTATCGTAAAATTTTTATCCTTGAATTTGTTGTAGGCGGCTACCACATTTGGATTTTCTCTTCTGCATGGCCCACACCAGCTTGCCCAGAAATCAACCAAAACATATTTTCCTTTTAGGCTGCTCAATAAAAATGGTTTGCCATTTACATCGGGCAAATTAATTTCTGGAGCAGGTTGATTAAGCAATGTACTTGAAGGTGGGACTGGCGCTGTTTTTTGAACAGCCAATAAACTTTTTAATTTTGCCAACCCACCGTGTTCTTTAAACTTATCTGCTGAAGCGTTTGCCAATACCAATACTTCAGCTTGATTCATGGTTCTGGATGCCATGCCCAAGGCATAATAACGTGCTGCCGGGCTGGTTGATTGATTGATAAAATCAGTCACCATGGTATTCATTTGTATTAACTTTTTATCTCTATCATTTTTTGCTATTGTAATGATACTGTCGGATGCATTTTGCTTTTGTAAAGTATCAATCAATTGGAAAGTAGCATACAGTGAAGAGTCATATTTGCGGTAATCTTCAAATAATACATGTAGGCTTTCACTCGCCGGAGAGCCTTCCAGTTTATAGTCTTTGAATTGATTAACATCCAAGACCACTTTAATATCCTTTCCATCGTTCACTAAAAGTACATCCGGACCATTTTCTATTACCAAACGATACAATCCTTCTTCTTTACCCATTGCTCTTAATTCAAAATTTCCATTTGACTTCAATGTTGTTGAATCCAAAATTTGGGGTTGATCTCCGCCAAAGGGTAGCTCTTGCAAAAAAATCTTTTGAGAAGGCGCATTGGTAATTCTACCTGACACAGTAAAAGCGCCGAATTTTTTTTCTTGGCAAGCTGATAAGAGAATGACAGTGGTTACAAAGAGGATTGTTTTTTTCATAATGAATGAGTGCCCGGGGGCTTTGTTTTAAAAGT
>JANOVY010000048.1:0-27603 GCA_031417635.1 Bacteroidota bacterium
GTGCTATCCCAATTTTTTCTTTTACCCAAGGGTATTCACCAAAATACTTTTCCAACACCCGGGAATCTCTTTCTTTCAAATCGAGTAAATGTTGGGCGTAACCTGTATCAGCCTCTAATACATAATATTGCATGGGAACAACATTCCCTAGAATTGTAGTATAGTTTCGAGTAACCACTTTGTATTTGGCAATATTAAAAAGGATGCAATAATTGCTAATGGTATAATTGGTTTTCCAATGATAGGTTACTTTGTTATTGCTTGTATTTTTTACACTTTGTAATAAACCGGGTCCTGCCACAACCAAACCGGTTGGTACAGTTATTTTTAAATCAGCCCCTTCATTGGGTTCATCGCTGGGATGGTCTTTACATGGATAATATACCTTGCCTCCCTCTCCTTGACAATTAATCACCACCCATGGATTGCCATTGGTATCTTTTGTCCAAGTAAAACCGCCATCCCATGGGGGTTTTACTGCTACAGGGGGTTGTCCACCATATTCAATCACTACTATTTGTTTTCCGGCACTAAATCCATTTGTGGCAACAATATATATTTTATCATCTTTTTGAAAAAAGCGAACTTCTTTGTCGTTTACGCTTGTTTTTGTAACTGTGAGCAAATGAACCAGATCGAATAGTAGCGTGTCAGTTGTATTGGCTAAGATTAATTCAGTTTCTGTATGTCCTTTGATGGCTTTACTGTCAATATCAATATCCAAAACAAGTGTGTAATGTCTGATATCCATGTTTGCTTGTAGTGGATGTAATTTACCGCCTGAGGTCATATAGCTAATATCTCTGTTTTGTGCAGATATATTTGACAGAAAATGAATACAGAAAAAACACAGAATTGCTTTTATTGAAAAATTAATTGGAAGTCTGGTCATATCATTGAATTGACATTAAATGTAAGGAAATTAATCTTGTATCTTATATGTTGTAAAGGAGTTTTCATTTTTCCGATTGCAGGATTTGACTTTACAAAACAGCCGGAATATCCCGTTTTTTGGGAGGCATGGGTATTAATGCGGAAGTTCTTTTTTTATAGTCATCAAATGCCATATTTCCTTTGTACTTCTTTTCAAGTAAAGGGATACCTGACACAAATATTAAAAGAAAACTGATTAGTAACGGGCTGATAATAAACCAAATACTATTTTGTAAAGGAATTACAATCATATAAATACCCCACCACATGAGTATTTCACCAAAGTAATTGGGATGACGGGTGTATTTCCAAAGTCCGGTTTCTATAATTTCATTTGAAGATGTGCGATGTTTACTAAAAACGGATAATTGGAAATCGCCAACTGCTTGAAAATAAAATCCGATCAACCAACAGCTCAAGCCTATCCATGTACATCCGGTAAAGTTTTGTGGGGATGCAACAGTTGCTAAAATAATGGGAGAGATGATGATGAGCAAGATGATTCCTTGCATAATAAAAACCTGTAAGTAGGATCTTAAGAAAAATAATTTACCCCAGGTTTTTCTCCAATGCAGGTATCGAAAATCTTCTTTTTTATTTTTATTTCTTTGATAAATATGAATGGATAATCGCAATCCCCAAACGGTTACCAGTAAAAAAAGTAACAAAGCAATGGGTGAGTATGCTTTTGTAATAAACAAGAATAAACAAATCACAATATATCCCAAGCCCCAGGCGATATCGGCTACATCATTTCTTTTTTTATAGAGCGCAATAAAAAACCAAAGAGTTGCATAGAGCAAAATAATCAGAAGGCATTGAATAAATATTGTGAGCATTTACGAAACCCATTTTACAATGTAAAATCCTGCAGTACTTACCAAAGCCGTTAAAACCATTCCCCAAGCAATGTCTATAAACACAATGGGCAAGGGCCAGTTTTTTAAGGTAGCTAAATTGGTTAGGTCATAAGTAGCATAAGTAAAAAAACCAAATAAAGCCCCGGTAATGATGGCTTTGGAAACAGAATTGGTTTCATGGGCAGGCATGATTGAAAAAATAAAAATGCCCACAATAAAAAGCAAGTAAAAAATGATGGCAGCTGTCCAGTTTACGGTATCACTTAAGAAAGAACCTAAATATTTTTTATATATATTCTTTGCTAATACACCCAACCAAAGCATGTCTATAGCAAAGAAAACCAGGGCTGTTAATAGATAGCTGATAAACAGTTTTGTAATAGACATAGGCTTAAAGTTAATCTATTTTTGTGGATTTGCAAAAGAGCATTACATATCAAAATGATTTAGAATTGATAGCAAACCTGCTTTTAAGTCTTTTAATTGATTTTTCAGATATGGTCTATGGTTGGCTGATATTCAATTTGCCCTATAATAACTTAGACATGCACACACTATTCTCAATATTTTCATATTGCCCATAATTGTTGATCTTTTGATAGCCTGCTTTTTTATATAACTGAATGGCTTCCGGTTGTTTTTTCCCGGTTTCTAATATACACGCTTCATATTGTAATTCCCTAGCCCAAGATTCCAAAGCTTGTAAAATGGAGAAAGCAATTCCTTGACCGCGAAATTCGAGTAAGACGAACATACGCTTGATCTCAGCTCTTTGTTTATCATACGCTTTCAATGCACCACAACCGATGGGGGTATCGTTATGATAACATACAATAACATGCCTAATAGCATGTATCTTATTAAATTGGTCATAGAAACCATGTTGATCCCCATCTCTAATTGCTAAATCAGCATCTAAATGAGAAACCAACTTTTGAAAGTCTATATTATCGGAATCAGTCTTAGTATAAGTTGTCATATGTTAACCATCCAAGATTTATTATGATTTGTTATTGAATCATATCAATTCAAAGCAGCATCCAATCATAAACATCGTTTGATAAATAAAAAAATATGCTTGGTAATTCATTACTATGTTTCTATAAAAGAAGTATCAACATTTAATCGTTTTTTTCTTTTTACCCAAGTTTCCTCTATCAATTACTTTTTTAATATAGTCTGCTGCGTTGGGCACCTTGCAAGCTGTTCCATTTGTATCTATGGTAATGGGCCCGATTTTATTGGCAAGGGTAATGGCTTCTTTCGATAAATCTTTTACATAGGATCCAACAGAAATGATAAAATTATTCATCCCTGATTTTTCCCTATTCTTCGAGGTATGGATGTTTTTTTCGATACGAGAAAGTAATTTCTTAATGGTTGGAATAGGCAATTCATTGTCTGGTTTCAAGGCCATCAGTCCACTTAAAGTGGCCCATCCTGCTGCTACAATGTGTTCTTGTTTATCGTCAATCCAATCTAGCGCCAATTCAAATCCAAATTTTCCTCCTGCCGCAACCCATGGAACTGTATAACCACTAATGTTATCTGATACAGCTAGTTTTACCCATGAAGTAAGATCGTTTTTTGTCATCTTTTCATCATCTGTAATTAATCCGGCCAAATACATCGCATCTGCATTTTTTGTATCATATAACGCTAGTGCTAAAGCATAATCTTTTTTAATTCTTTTTTCAATTACTTTTAAGTGTTCAATTTTTACAGCAAAAAAAGGTTCTTTTACACCATGTTTTAATAAAATCTTTTTAAGACTATCACTTCCCAATGATTTTAGCTCGGCCATAATTTCTTTTGTTGACATAGCATTAAATTTATTTTTTAATATAGTTTGCAATCTAAATATACTAAAACTTAATAAAATTGTATAGAGTACCCTTGCGACAGTTTACATTTTTATATCAATCAATAAAATAGTTTGAATGTAATTTCTTAGGCCCATACTAACATGGGATTCAGGCTGAGTTGGTTTTTTGTAATGTTGGGTACTTGCTTTTTATTGACAAACGAATCTTATTAGTCTGTTGTTTTTCTGCGCATACGTTTTGGTCCATACCAAAGCCAAAATCCTGTTATTGTAAATGTTAACAGTGCCATTCCCATAACGGTAGTATATATCAATTTAATTTGACCGTTACTTGTGTTAAAATAATAATCTAAAATCGAACCATCATGAATTTTTTCAATAAAATCTGAGCGTCTTCTTTCAATATGTAGAAGTTTACCTGTTGCACCATCTAATTGTATGCCCCAAAAGTTTTCTGTGAATACAAATTTTACCATGCCATGTTCTTTTCTGATATCTATTCGTTCAAGTTCAAGTGACAAATTTGCTGAAACAGAATCATGCAAAATTTTACAAGCATTTTTATGTAAACTGTCAATAGATAGCCAGTCCTTAAGTTCAGTAGTAGTGCCCTTATGCGATTTTGGTTGTATTAGCCCATTGCTATTTTTTTTCCAACCCAATAAAAGCCCGGTGATAGAAACTATAAAGAAGAAAATAAATAAAAAGGCACCTGTTGTTCTATGGATTTTTCTGAATGTCCTTAATACCTTTGCTTGCCCCTGTCTAAGATTCTTTTCTTTCATAATGTAGGTTTATGTCCTTCTACTTATATGTTTGCTATAAACAAAACCGATACACTTATTTCAAAATTGTTGTCAATCAAGTTAGGTTTACATATCCCCTGTTAATGTCTCTTCAATACTGCACTATACAAATGAGAACTGACTGTTGGGTATTGATAAAGTAAATTTTTAATTTGTCAAGCTAGGCTGTTTACTGCCATTAATTTTTCCAGGCAACATCCATACTGCGATTGTTCCAATAATAGATAAGAAAATTAAAGCGGTAAAGCCAATTGCATAGCTGCCGCTTTTATCACGAAGCCAGCCTGCCAAAATTGGGCCGAATGCTTCTGCCAATCCATCTACTGTTAAGATAAGACCCATAACACGCCCCATCACTTTAATGCCAAATAATTCAGCCGCCATCAATGGAATGATCATATAATCACCTCCCAATCCTATGCCAAAAAGAATAGCAAAAAGGTAGAGGATACCCGGAGAACTAGCAAAATAAAGAAGTAAAATAGATATAGAAATCAATATGTAAATGAGCATCATCACAAACTATTTTGAATAACGATCTGCGAGCCATCCCATTAATAGTCGGCCAAGGATGCTTGCTGCTAATATAAATGAGATAATATTGGCAGCTTGCCCTTGACTATATTTTAAATCCAGACTAAAAAATAGTTTTAGATTTT
This sequence comes from Bacteroidota bacterium, assembly GCA_031417635.1. Lineage (GTDB taxonomy): Bacteria > Bacteroidota > Bacteroidia > Chitinophagales > Chitinophagaceae > Sediminibacterium. Next base: position 5,084 of record JANOVY010000048.1, read on the forward strand.
GACTTACACCCGCTACCGCTCCAATGGAGCACATGCTACCAATGGCCAACAAATACAACGACTTATTTCTAAGAATATTTTTAAATGAAATGGGAGGGGTTGTTGTTGAAGAGGCTGCATTTGTTTCTTCCGGTTTATCTTTTACAAACCAAGCCATGGGTAAGGCCACCACCATCATTAATATTCCCACAATTTCTAATGATGAACGCCAATTCATTTGTGTATTGAGCCATTTAGCTATTTGTGGAATCAGCATCCCACCTATGCCAATTCCAAGATACACAAAGCCCATTGCTTTTCCTCTTGATGTATGAAACCATCTCGAAATAAGTACTTGGTTGGGTAATGGACCGCCACACATATACCCCAACGATATCATCAAATAAAAAGTATAGAATGAAAATAAGGAGTTCATCTTACTCAAGCCTATCACTGCCATACCACTGACTAAAATTCCAAAAAGCATTAAACGCCTCGGGCCTACACGATCAATGATCCACCCTGCAGCAAAACCGAATAAGGGACCGATAATGATTTTCCCAAATAGGTTCCCGGAAGTTACGGTTGCACGTGACCAGCCAAAATCTTTTACCCAGAAATCAAAAAAGAAGGGAAGCCCATAAAACATGATGCCCACAATAGAGAATAAGCTGAGAAACCCGGTGGCAGCAACTTTGTATTGACCGGCATTTAATTTTTCAGTTTGCATAATTTGCCACCATTAATTTGCATTAACTATATAGTAAATATATTAATCTACTCGTACCTATAGGCGGGCAATGGTAAGACCTCCATCAACCATAAACACTTGACCGGTAGAGTATGGAAAGCTTCCGGATGCCAATGCACCAATACATTTTCCAACATCATCTGGTTGCCCCCATCGTTTCTGTACACATAAACCTTGGGAGATCAAATGATCGTACTTTTCTTTTACGCCTGATGTCATATCAGTTTCTATGATACCGGGTCTAACTTCATAAACGGGTATATTATATTCACCCAACCGAACTGCAAATAATTGAGTTACCATACCAATGCCGGCTTTGGAAACACAATACTCACCCCGATTTACTGAAGCCACGGTTGCAGAAATAGAGGAAACATTGATGATGCAAGCTTCAAATTCATTGGCTTCTTTTTTTTGAGCGATCATCCAATTGGCTACTTCTTGTGTTAAAAAATAATTCCCTTTTAAGTTGGTAGATACTACTTCGTCGAAACTTTCTTCAGTGGTAAAAAGAATATCATTTCTTTCTTTGGGTGCTATGCCAGCATTATTCACTAGGATGTGCAGTCTTCCAAAATGATCTTTGATTTGTTTAACTATTTTTTTTCTATCTGCTGATAGGGCAATATTACCTTGGCAATAAAGTACATCAACCCCCATTGCTTTTATCGAATTGATTATCTCACTGATTGCTTCAATTGGGCGTACTCCATTCATGGCTATATCAAAACCTTGTTCGGCCAATCTTTGAACAATACCATAACCAATGCCTCTACTACCGCCCGTTACCAATGCAACTTTTTTCATAAGATTCATCATTTTAATTCAGGAATATCTATCCAACATCTTTTTGCCCAACTTTCTAAGCCTTTTTCAGCAAGCTGAACCCCTTTCGCTCCCTCTCGAAGGTTCCATGGAAAGGGTTCATCTTTCACTACATGTTTCAGAAACAATTCCCATTGTACTTTAAATGCATTGTCATGAAATTCTTGTTCGGGTACTTTCGCCCATCCCCCCATGAAATCGATTGGCTGAACAATATCAGGATTCCACACAGGCTTTGGTGTGTTGCCATAATGTTGGGTATAGCACTCTCGGAGTCCGGCAACAGCAGATCCTTTGGTGCCATCTACTTGTAAGGTGAGTAAATCATCCCGTCTTACCCTAACGGTCCATGAAGAATTAAACTGTGCGATGATTCCACCCTCTAATTCAAAAGTTGCATATGCCGAATCATCGGCTGTACATGCATATTGTTTTCCATTTTCGTCTACTCGCTTATCAATGTGTGTCGCACCCATGCAAGACACAGCTTTTACTTTTCCAAATACATCATCAAATACATAGCGCCAATGGCAAAGCATGTCTACGATAATTCCACCATCATCTTCTTTGCGATAATTCCAAGAGGGCCGTTGAGCAGGGATCGTATCACCTTCAAATACCCAATAACCAAACTCACCCCTGATAGAAAGTATTTTACCAAAAAAACCTTGTTGTATCAGTCGTTTTAGTTTCAGAATTCCCGGTAGCCATAATTTATCTTGTACAACACCATTTTTTAAACCCGCTTTTTTACATAAATCAGATAATTCAAGTGCTACTTCTGTGCTAACTGCTATGGGCTTTTCACAATAAATATGTTTGCCGGCTTTAATGGCCATCTTTACAGCATCTGCTCTTCTGCCGGTGGTTTGTGCATCAAAATAAATATGATAAGCCGGGTCTTTAAGTACTTCATCCAAATTTGTACTCATTTTAGTAATGCCGGTTAGCGAACAAAGTTTCTTCAGCTTATTTTCATCCCTACCTACCAGAATTGGATCCGGCATGATGGTTTCTCCTGCACTTATTTTTACACCGCCTTGTTTGATAATTTCTGCAATGGATCGTAATAAGTGTTGGTTAGTACCCATTCTACCGGTAACGCCATTCATGATGATTCCTACAGTATGTTGCTTCATATTCAAAAATGATTTTAGGAGAATTGTTGATAGGATTGTATAATGTTTTCTAAAAATAACGATTGATCTTGTTTCCAATAGTGGTCTGAAAAAATTTCTACTTCGTTGAAACCTGTAAAACCGGTTTCTTCAACCCAAGACCTGATTTTTTTTATGGGGATACATCCCTCTCCCATCAAACCTCGATCGTTCAAAATATCTATGGTGGGTGATTTCCAGTCACAGATATGGAAAGCCAATAAGGCCTTGTTTTTTCCACAACGTTTTATTTCTTTTTCCAATGTGGGATCCCACCAAAGATGATACACATCTACGGCAACACCCACCCAGCTTGAGTTCAAAGCTTCTGACATATCATTCGCTTGTGCCAATGTATTGATGGCTGAACGAGTATCGGCATACATTGGATGGAGTGGTTCAATGGCTAATCGAACCCCGGCTGCAGCAGCATCCGGAATAATTTCTGCTATCCCATCTTGTATTTGTTTTCGAGAATCTTCTAAAGACTGTGCGGGATCGGCTCCGCATACAAGCACTATCATTTTTGTGCCGAGTTCGGCAGCTTCATCAATCGCTCTTCGGTTATCATCAATGGCGATTGTTCGCTTTTTGTTATCGGTACTTGGAAAAAAACCTCCTCTGCAAAGTGAGACAATACTGAGGTCATGGTCGCGTAAAAGTTGCCCGGTTTGTTTAATATTTCTTCCTTGCAATGCATCTCGCCAAACGGTAATTCCTTTAACACCTTTAGAAGCGAAATTCTTTGCCGATTCTTCTATGGGCCATGGTTTTGTGGTAATGGTATGAATGCAAAGTTTGGAAAGATCTGTTATGGGCGAACGACTCATTTTGCACAATTGAAAAATGTATAATAGCTTTCTTTATTGATAATGCGTTGAACATATAAACAAAGTTCACGAAAATGATAATCGCCCCACATACTCGATTCACCATTCGCAATTTTACTTTTTTTAGGAACATGATCCCATCCATTTGGTTGATGATAGATAGAGTGAAGTAACAATCCTTGATGATTTTTATTAGTGCTTATATATGGCTCATCCAATAAGGTATTCAATACAGTAAGTCCTGCTTGCCAATATTTGTTACCGCTTACCTTATCTCCATTGGTTGAAAGGTAGTTCCCTAATCTTAAAAGGCCTTGTGCACCAATGGCTGCTGCTGAACTATCAACAGGTTCAAAATCATTATACGGATTTGCAGGCTTGTTAAGATAGTCTCCTAGTTTATGAAGATTAGGTGCGCCGGTATCCCAATAAGGTATGCCATCAATTGCGGTATTGTCAATATAAAAATCACAAGTAGCTTTTGCGGCTTTTAGCATCATTGCTGTAAGCGATTTCTTTCCGCCTGCAATCCGGAGCTCTTTTTCATTGGCTTGTGGCAACCATTCTAATTGCTCGGCAAATCCACACATGGCCCAGGCCAAACCTCTTGTCCAGGTACTAAAGCCGGAATAGCCTTGTTGTGAATTGGGACAACGAAAGTTACCATCTTTTACATTAAAAATGCTTTCATGTGCAGTTCGGCCCCATTGGTCATAGCTATCACGCCCTTCTCCATAAAATACAGCATACGATGCGGTAGCTTGAATATGTTGTAAAGCTCTTTCCAATAAATTGATGGTAACGTCACCTTCCCCTTGAAAAACATGTCCCAACATGTGACTGACTGTTAAAGCGCGGCAAGAACGAATAGTGTCAACAAATAAAGAATGTGCCCCGTTAAAGGAATGGATAAAGCCGCCGTTTTTAATCGTTGTCCATCGAGAAGCCTGTACTGCACCGGAAATTTTTAATGCCAATTCGTAAAAATTCTTTTCCCATTCGTTAAAAGGGATTTTATTTTCTTTCATTAGCCTCAATAAATTACCATAAGTACTCACATTATTAAAACCATGATCATGCACACCCACATGACTAACATGTGGCGCCATTTTGGTTAAGGTCTTATTTTTAGCTTTCTCGAGAAGTTTTTTGTCTCCGGTAGCATCAAATTGTAACAAGGCGGAGCCATATTGAAAACCTTGTGTCCATTCCGTCCAACCTCTCGTTGAATATTTTCCGTCGATGGTAAATACAGGGGAACCTTTCGATTCATCATAATGCTTTTCTATGAGTTGAATTTTTTGTTGTGAAAGTTGCCAAAATCTTTCAAGTTTACTATTTAGTTTAATTGGCTGCAGGGTGTAGTTGATGTTCATGAAAATAAAATTACGAATTAATAATTTATTAAAATCACGCGTAAGATTAACCAGGATATCTTTTAAAAGTAACCCTTGGCATTTTATTAATGAAGATAAGCTTAAATGTGTATGAGCGAAAGGTTCTTATTATATTGAAAGATGGTATGAGATAGCCCTTTTAGCATCTCGGAATCGAGAAGATGATTATCTAAGATATATTTTTTTACTTGCCCGATTTTTGAATTCAACCTAGTAAATAGAATGGGTGTTTGGTTATTTCAATTGTAAACTACCTTTCCCTTCCTCGTTTTTTGAATCAGAAAACAATTGAAAATAAAAATAAGGATTTAAAAGAGTGATCATGGGGTTACTGCTATAGAGCAATTTTATCAACGCAGAATTTTTTTCGTTTTTGTTACAAAAAAAGCTTAAAGCTTTGAAGACAAATTTTCGAAAAAAGTTATGTGCAAGTATTGGGTTAACTAACTTGCCAATAGACAAATCATTTTTAATTTTTTTGTAAAGCCTTTCTTCATAAGAAGAGATAAAGGATACAGAAAAATTATTTGTTTCTAAGCATTCTATTGCTTTTTCTGCGGCAAACTTCCCACTAATCATGGCTTGTGGAATACCATTGCCTGAAATTAAATCTATCAAGCCGGCTGCATCACCAGCCAGCATAAAGCCATTACCTGAGATCTTTCTTTTTTTGGTCCCTAAAAATAAACCGCTCCCTTTGAAATCGCTAATTTGTTTTGCTTTCTCGAATTTTTCTTTTAATATGCTATTGTGTTTTAATAAGTATTCAAATTGTTTCTTTAAATTCAGTTTCTTTTTCTCTATTAAATCTTTCCGAACTACCAGATTAACATTGAATACTCCTTCTGAAAGAGGTGTTATGTAAAGTCCACCCGGAAAAATTGATTCATCACAAATGAGTTCAGATAAATCTTCCCTGCAGGCAACTCCGGTAAAATAGGCTCGTATACCGATGGCTAGGTGTTTATCTTCTTTGACTAAGTTGCCAAGTAGTTTTGAAACGTTTGAATTACTACCGGATGCGCCAATAATCAATTTTGTCTTGATGATGGTGCCTTCTGATGAATGGAGATAATAGTCTTCATTTTCGTAATTGATCTCTTTAATGAAACAGGCAGTTTTTACCTCCACTACCTTTGATTGTTTCACCACACTCAATAAAAACTCATCAAATGGCCCCCTTTTTACAGAATAGCAGGAAGGGGTAAGCTTGTTTCCATCCAATCCTTTGAAAGCAATTTCGAATGATTTTGCACTGGGCGCGTAAATCTTTGTTCCGCTAATTGGTGATAAAAGACCTGCTTTTACCATATTAGGGATCATTTCTGCATCAATTTCATTGATACATCTAATTACTTTGGAAGTAATGATATCTCCACATGATTTATCTCTTGGAAATGTATTTGCATCTATTAAAATGTGTGGGATATTGCTTTTAATCAACCATAAGCTCGCTATTAATCCTGCAGGACCGGCACCGATTATTACCACTTTGCTATCAATAGAATGTTTTTCTTGCATGTAACTTATAAAAATAGGTGGCTATTGATTATTTCACTAATCTTTTATCCAAAACATTTGGGTTTTTCTAAAAAATGGGATACAGTAGAAACTGATAATTTTACCATCTGAAACCCATATATTTTCAGCTAAAATAATCAATAATCGGGAATGCTTTGCATTTCTCAATGTATTTCATTAAAATAACAGCTTTTCATTCTTCAATTGTGAATGGATTCCGTTAAATCAAAATATTCTCCTTTCGTTTTATCGAGTGTGGATGATATTATTTTAAAATTCACAGCTGTAGCTCGATAGTTGACAAATTTTTCAATGATTGACCTATTTTTAAATATGACAAATGTGTTTTCCACAGATGGGTTTATTTTATTTAAATGAACTTCCGTTTCTGTATCTGCCATAGATGGAACAAACGTTAAAGCCATATTTTTTATGTTCAGGTCAAGTCCAATGTCTTCTAACTCTTTTTGTCTTTTGCTTTTCAGATATTCTTTTTCATTTCCATATACAAAATAGGCTTTTAAGTATTTTTTTCTTGTTATGCTTTCTTGTTCTAAAAAAACAAGCCATTTTTTGATGTCTTTCCAATTCGGATGATTACCCACAAAGAAAATAATTCCATGAAACCGCCCATATTTACAAACCGGACATGTTCTAGTTCCCTTGTCAGGACCATACGCGTGGTATGGAATAAACGAAGGATTGTCTTCTCCAATTTCGAGCCCGGATTGTATGGCAACACTTTTCTTTGCAGGATAATGTGGAATATTAAGTCCCAATATGATATTGTGTTCGGCAATTTGAAGGTCAGATGACATGAGCAACCTCAAAATTCCACTTCCCCCTCTATTTTCTAGGGCCTTTCTTTTCTGGCTGGTTAATAGTTTGTCATCATCAAAAACAAGTTCGTCTATATAATATTCGTTTTGTATAGTCGGTTCTTTTATAGATATATGAATGTGTGCCGGAATCTTATCGTTGGGATACGGTTTTGGTTTGATGGTATAAATGGAATATTGTCCTTTTTCATTCGTCTTCACCCAACCACGAATATGACCATGTCGTCTTGCATTTACATTCATTTCTTTACTAGGGGAATAATAGCCATCATTGTCTGTTTGCCAATAATAGATGATCACATTTGGGGCAGGTGTTTTTCCATCCAGTTGATACACATTGCCGGTTATCAATAATTTTTGCCCTTTTTCTTTCCAGCCCAAACTAGTATCTATGTGTGATAGCTTTGCAGGCATGCCAATGAACATGATTTCACATCCATCACATTTCCCACCCACCGGTTCTTTTGAATTAGTTTGGGTATTAAATTTTGTTTGACCTTGGCAACCAATCATATTGATGAATAGAATAACAAAAAAGCATACATGCATGACCTGTTTCATATTATTTTTTACTAAAATGTTATTAGGTAATTCCATTATTTATGAAAAATAAAAATATTAATGTCGATAAAGTAATAATATAAATACTGACGTTTTTTTCTTGTTTAATTATCCTTTAATCATAGCTTTTAAAACAGTGGTACATTTTCTGATTTACCGATAGGTTCCAGAAAGAAAATAAAGCGGTTAACACTCATTGCAAGATAAGTGGCAGCATCTGAATCTACTATTTTTTATTGATCCTGTAATCCTTTTCCATTAAGAATGTCTTGGATACATTTTTCCACCCTCGACTCTCGGGTTTTGGATTGTTTGGGTGTAGAAAAATAAAGAAGGTATCCTCTTTGGCGTCCCGGAGTCAGTGCTTCAAACGCTTTTTTTAATGCTGCTCCATCCTTGCCCTTTGCTGATAATTTGGTTTGAAATTCTTCTGTCATTTTGAATTCAGTAGGCTTTTTTCGTATCACCTGTAAGCCGGATTTTTCAATGTCTACAGCCTCAAAAATATAAGTTTTTAACAGGGCTTTCATTTTCCTTATTTCAGCAACCAGCGTAAAACGAATTTGTCTACCCGCCTGCACATTTTCCGTTTGTTGAATTAACACATGATTTGTGTCTTTCAACAATGCACCTTTGAAAAACAGAATCGCACAATATTCTTTAAATCCATGTATTAAAACAATATTGCTTTTTTGAAAGGTATAACAAGGGCAGCCCCATTTCAATTCTTCATTTAATCCGCAGTGAAGAATAAGCATTCTCAATTCTTCATATTCTTCTTGCCACTTCTTGGCTTTTGTAAAATAAAACTCAACTTTTGGGTTCATATTTTTTTTTGATCAATTATCGGAAAGTCTTTAATGGTTTTATGCATAGAGGTAGGAACTCAATTATTTAATTCATGCTGCTGAAGATTGTTCATCGACTCCTCTGCGAAAACTCCCCAACTCAGCGGCTTAGCGGTGAATTGAGATTTTTATTCACCGCTGAGTCGCAGCGAAAAAGAGTTTTCGCAGAGGTATTTGTATTAGACATTCCAACCCTCAAACAGATTCTTATTTAGCCATGGCATCCCATTCCTCTTGTGTTGCTACAGATTTTTGGTATTCCATGATCGATTTCCAAACACCATTTTTTTTTACCAGTAGATCTTCGAAATGGACGTAACTTTTTCCCAATACTTTTCCATTCATATCTACCGAAGTATAATAAAATATACCTGTTTCATGCGCAGTGGTTGCATCACCCACCCTTTGCGAAAATCGGAATTCAACTTTGTCATGATTCTTTCCGGCTTTGGTATCAGCAAAACCTTTTTTCCATTGTGCCAGTTGCAATGCAATGGGGGTAGTTAGCTTATTCTTTCCGGTTGTAAAAACACAAACGGCATCTTTGTGATAGGTGGCTTTGTATCCCTCAAAATCACCGGCTTCCACTGTTCTGGATACTTCCTTCCAAAAGCGATTCAATTCTCTAATACGCAACGAATCTTTTGGGTCGATCATTTTATTGGGTTGAGCGTTGCTTGGTAGGGTAATCAAACAAGCGAAAAGAATGATACAGTAACATAGAAAGTTTTGTTTCATAAGTATGTAAAGTTTACCGGTTTTCAATTATGTAAAATTATCCAATTCCTATTTGATCAATCATATACCCATTCTATATGGGTACATCCATTTATCTGGATTTGATTTCTGCAAACAAACGTTCAACATCTTCTTTTTTGCATAGTTGTGTGCCTTCATTAAGTGTGGCAGCAGCACCACAAGCAACACCATAACTAAGGGTATCTTTCCAATTCCAGTTCTTCGATAAGCCATACACAATTCCCGCAACCATACTATCGCCGGCACCTACAGTGCTTTTTACGTTTACGTGTGGAGAAGGAATATGGATATATTCATCTTCCGTAACCAATAAAGCACCATTTGGCCCTAATGATATAACCATTGCATTACAAGCGCCGCCGGCAATAATAGACTGTGCAGCTTCTTTTGTTTTATCAAAGGTCAATTCTTCCTTTCCATACAAAGCACTCAATTCTGTAAGATTGGGTTTTATTAGAAACACACCCACTTTTATAGCATGTTCCAAGGCTTCCCCGGAAGTATCGATGATTAATCGAGCATTTTTTGCTTTGGCAATGGAGGCCACTCTGCCAAAGAAATCCATCGGAACTTCCGGTGGAATACTGCCGCTGGCTATGATATAATCAAAATCGATTTGTTGTTCTAATATTTGCAAGCAAAACTGCCATTCAGATTCTTTAATGGGAGGACTAACCATCCCAAATCGAAACTGTAAGCCGGAAGTTTCTTCTACTACTGTAAGATTGGTTCGCGTATTACCTTCAATGGGGATGGCGATAGATCCAATAAATTCTTGGGCAAGTAATTGTTGAAAATGAATGCCCGTATTTCCACCGGCTAGATAAACAGGCGTTGAATGACAACCCAGGTGTGCCAATGCTCTGGAAACATTGATACCTCCTCCGCCGGGATGATACACAGGATGCGTGCAACTTAATTTTTTTTCAGGTACCACTTTCGCAGTATAGGTAGTTTTATCTATGGCGGGATTGAGTGTAAGCGTAATGATTTTGGCCATTTGAAAAAACACTTGGTATTACAAATATAAATAGTAATTGGTTTGTAATGAAATGGTTAGTAAACATGGGTTAACTGCTAAGCTATTTCCATTGGTTTCTTTATTCCTGCGCTTGTTTTTTTCCCAATGGGTAGCAAAAAATTACCTAATAATCATTACATTCTCAAGGGAGATGAACCCTACTTTCTGCTTACAAACAGTATTGGCAATGCTTAAATGTGTGAATTGTGTAACTTTTTGCGCTAATTGTGTAATATCTATGCTTGAAAGGTTGGTTATTTTCACCTGCTTGTATTTTTTTAACTAAGGTTGACAAATGAGTTCACTTTATTGGGTTACACTATAATAAAGAATTCTAAAAGACATTTATGCTTAAAAACCACTTTGTAAGTACATTTTTCAGCATATAGTAATTAAAATTATGGACACTATCCAACCAACGCTTAACATCCTTTTGGCAGATGATGATACTGATGACTGCTTTTTCTTTAATAAAGCCTTAAAAGAACTACCCTTATCAACACATTTGACAACTGTTCATGATGGAGAGGCACTTATGAAATACTTGGAGAAAAATTCGAATAATTTTCCAAATATTCTGTTTCTTGATTTAAGCATGCCCCGCAAAACCGGGTTCGAGTGTTTGTGTGAAATAAAAGAAAATGAAATGTATAAGCATATACCGGTGGTAATGATTTCCACATCTTTCCCGAGTAACAATGAATACGAACAGGGAATGATGGAAACGCTCAAAAGGATTGGCGCCCAAGATTACATTCGAAAACCCGGTGATTTTGGATTGTTAAAAGAGACGATACATAATATTATAACAAAGGAGATAGAAAAAAACGGCTAAAAACCAAAAAAAAAATTTTGTAAGCAATACACATTAACTAAGTGAATATACTTTTCAAATAATACATAAAATTCAAAGCTATGTATGTAAAACAACTAAATATCCTTCTTGCAGATGACGATCAGGACGATTGCCTGTTTTTTAAAAAAGCGATAGAAGAATTGCTGCCTTCTACAAACCTATCTGTTGTAAATGACGGTGAAGAATTGATGACCTACCTTTCCGAAAAAGAAGAAAAGATTCCGGATGTGCTTTTTCTAGACATTAATATGCCTCGGAAAAACGGTATTGAATGTTTGTCCGCGATTAAGCAAAACAAAAAATTAAAAGATATTCCTATCGTCATGTTTTCAACTGCTAATTCTTGGGATACAATCAACATGCTTTTTAACATTGGTGCCCACATTTATATTCACAAACCAAGTGATTTTGCGCAACTTAAGCAAGTTATTTATCATTCGCTTCCAATAGCAGCAGATCAAACACTTCTCAACAAGCCATTAAAATATATTCTTAACGCGGCAAATACTGAGCGACCAAAGTTGGCGTAAATACATAAAGGCATATGAAGAAAATATTAAAATTAATGATAGATGCATTTAGAACAACTTAATATCCTTCTTGCAGATGATGATCAAGACGATTGTGTTTTTTTTAAACAAGCCGTAGACGAATTGCCATTACCCATCAACTTTACAGCCGTGCATGATGGAGAACAACTAATGCAACAACTCACAAATGAATCCAAGCAGCTGCCGCATGTTCTTTTTCTCGATTTAAATATGCCGCGTAAAAACGGTTTCGAATGTTTATCGGAAATAAAAAGGAATGAAAAATTAAAACAACTTCCTGTAATCATGTTTTCTACTTCCTTTGAACAAGGGGTAGTAGATCAACTATATTTGCAAGGAGCACATTACTTCATTCGCAAACCTTCTGAATTCAAGCAATTAAAAAAAATAATTCATCAAACGATTGCCCTAATAGTTCAGGAACTACCCACCAACAATATTGGAAATATAACTCAGCCAATGAAAGAAAACTTTGTGCTTGTATTAGAAAAATAAGTTTAAATTATTGATAAAGTAAGTTTTTTAGTGAATAAGGAAATTCATAAGATGCAAAAAAAAGAAATTCAGAAAGTCAAATACACCAGAACTTTAATTGAAGCAAGCTTAGATCCACTTGTTACCATAAATAGTGAAGGAAAGTTGATGGATGTGAATGATGCCATGGTAGGAATTACAGGTATTCAAAGAGAAAATCTGATAAACGCCGATTTTGCTACTATTTTTACTGAGCCCAAAAATGCAGAGAAAGGATATTTGGAAGTTCTTGAAAAAGGCTTTATTGTAAATTATCCCCTAACTATAAAACATGAAACCGGAAAATTAACGGATGTTTTATACAATGCTTCCGGCTATAAAGATGACAATGGAAATATCGTTGGAGTATTTGCTTCCATTCGGGATGTTACTTCACAAAAGCAAGCATCGCAGTATGCCCGTAGTTTGATTGAAGCAAGTCTAGACCCGCTTGTAACCATTAGTGCCTCAGGAAAAATAACCGACGTAAACGAGGCATCTATCAAAGTAACGGGCGTTTCACGTGAAAACCTTATCGATACTGATTTCTCTCATTATTTTACTGAACCCAAAAAAGCACAAGAGGGATATGAGCAAGTTTTCGAAAAAGGATTTGTTTCAGATTATCCGCTAACAATAAAACACAAAAATGGGAACTTAACAGATGTATTATACAACGCATCTGTATATAAGGACAGCAAGGGGGAAGTACTTGGTGTTTTTGCAGCGGCAAGAGATGTTACCGAACAAAAATGGTCAAAAGATTTGCGTGTTGCCAACATAGAACTTTCTTTTCAAAATAACGAAAAAGAAAAACGTGCGGCGGAATTAGTGATTGCTAACAAAGAACTTGCTTTTCAAAACGAAGAGAAAGAAAAGCGGGCAACAGAGTTGGTTCTCGCTAACAAGGAACTGGCTTTTCAAAATGACGAGAAAGAAAAACGGGCAACAGAGTTAGGGGTTGCCAACAAAGAACTAGCCTTTCAAAATAATGAGAAAGAAAAAAGGGCAGCAGAGTTAGCCATTGCCAACAAAGAGCTTGCTTTTCAAAATGATGAAAAAGAGAAACGGGCCATTGAGTTAGGTATTGCCAACAAAGAATTGGCATTTCAGAATGATGAAAAGGAAAAACTTGCCGCTGAGTTGGTTATTGTCAACAAAGAACTAGCGTTTCAAAATGATGAGAAGGAAAAACGTGCCGCTGAGTTGGTAATTGCCAACAAAGAACTTGAATTTCAAAATGATGAGAAAGAAAAGCGGGCAGAAGAATTAATTATTGCTAACAAAGAGTTACTGGCATTTACTTATATATCAAGTCATGATTTACAGGAGCCATTAAGAAAAATACAAACCTTTGTTACCATCATTCTCGAAAATGAGAATAAAAACTTATCAGACAACGGAAAATATTATTTTGAGCGCATGCAATTAGCAGCCGGAAGAATGCAACAACTAATTGATGATCTACTTGCCTTTTCTCGTGTGGCGACTACCGAACTCAAATTTGAAAAAACAGCACTTAATCAAATTATTGAAGAAGTAAAAATCGAACTAAAAGACACCATTCATGAAAAACAGGCAACTATTGAAGTCGGTGAACTTGGCACATTAAACCTTATTACTTTTCAGTTTAGACAACTCATGTATAATCTTATCAGTAATGCACTCAAATTTTCAAATCCGGATATCCCGTCACTCATCTTTATCACAAACAAACTTGTAAAGGGCAATAAGCTAAATAACCCTAAACTTTCACAAGCAAAAACATATCACCACATCACAGTTAAAGACAATGGAATTGGTTTTGAGCCGCATTTCAGTGAACGCATTTTTGAAGTGTTTCAAAAACTTCATGGAAAGGAAGTATATGCCGGCACCGGCATTGGACTTGCTATTGTTAAAAAAATAGTTGAAAATCACAATGGTTTTATTACCGCAACCGGTGAGTTAAAAAAAGGTGCATCATTTGATATTTATATTCCATCTAACTAAACAGTAAGGAAGTGCTGAAAAGGACCATCTCACTATCATTAGCAGGGTTCATAACAAGTTAGCATAATTCCACAATCAAATTGTATAGCTTTTTTCAGTTTCACTTTAAGATGCTTGTGTAACCCTTTAAAAATTGTCATTCCGTTTCCAATGGCGGTGGGGTTAATAAACAAATGAAATTCATCAATTAGCCCGGCTTCAATCAATGAAGTAACAAATGATCCCCCTCCATATACTATGATGTCTTTTCCTTTTTGGTTTTTTAGTTTTGTTATTTCTTCAACAAGTTCTCCATTAGCAAGTTCCGTATTGTTCCATATAGATTTTACAAGGGTTTTGGAAAATACAATTTTTGGTGTTGTTGTATATTTGATGCCTCCTTCAAATTCAGGATTAGATGGATCTTTCACCACATTTTCCCAATGTGGAATAAAACCTTCTGCCAATTTTCTGCCCAAAATGATGGTATCAACGGGCTCTGTAATGTCTCTTACATAATTGATAATGTCATCCTTCCAAGGAAAACAGATCCAGTCCATTTCTCCATTTTCTCCTGAGATGAAACCGTCGATTGTTATTTGAACTTGCAGTTTTAATTTTCTCATTTTTAATTGTTATGTAAAGTGGTGCGTTTTTATTTTATGATTACAGTTGCCCTTTGTAATTTGGGTCATAATCTACCATCCATTCAATACCAAATTTGTCTCTAAACATTCCAAAATAAGAACCCCAAGGACTGTCAGCAATAGGCATTTCAATTTGCCCACCTGCTGAAAGTCCGTTGAATAATTGATCGGCTTCTTCACGCGTTTCTGCACTGATGGATATCTTAGACCTGTTTTCATTTTCATTGACCTGCCCCAGAATTTCCGGAACGTCGTTGGCCATTAAAATATTATTGCCGATTGGCAAAGCAATGTGCATGATTTTATTTGCCTCCTTTTCTGCAACCGGAAATTCGGGGCTTGCCAGGTCTTTGAATCGCATAACTTTTGCGAACTCTCCGCCAAATACCGATTTGTAAAAATTGAATGCTTCTTCGGCATTTCCGTTGAAGTTGATGTGTGGATTGATTAGTGGCATAATTTTTATTTAGCGTTACTTTATTGGTTGTCGTTAGTTCAAGTGTCGATTTTCAATGACCCACAATGGTCTCAATAGACAAAGGTGGCGAATTTTACCAACCCGAAGCTACTGGATTTATGCGGAGTCCGCCATAGGCGGATGATTAACCACAAAAGTGCGTACGGAGCTCTGAACCGCTACTTTTGCCAAGCCCCTTTTAGCAGCAGCTCATTTTACTGAGGTCAGAGTTTAAATTTATTAAATTTTTTCCATCAAAAGTATAAACTCCATCGCCTTCTGTACCAAATCAAAGCTTCGCTTTTTTGTTTTTGTCCATTGTAAGAAGTGAAAATAGTCAAAGTCCCTAAAATGATTAGTGTGTGGATAGTAATAGCATTGTATTTTGTTAATTTCATTTTTCTTTTTTTATTTAAAAGTAAGATAGGTTTGAAGTTGGTGATAACACCAACATCGGCGAAAGAAAAAAAGTATGACTTATGTATATTTCATATTATTTTCTAATAAGTTTAAGAGTGAAATTCTTTACAGCATCAACTTTGTTTAAATAGTCATCAATACTTTGTGTTACAAAAAAGTCAGGGAGAATCCCTTCATCATCTGGCAACTTTGTGGCTGTAGACACATGTGTATTATTAGCCGAAGAGACTACAAATTTTGTATTGCGCAAACGAAACATGGTTTGTCCAGCCGTACAGAATTGATTTGAACCCAGCTCCTCACCTATGACTTTTCCTAACTTGTGTACTTTCACTAAACTCATGAAATGTCCAGTGGTAGAATGTCCATTTCCATCCATCAGAAAATACATTTTTTCCTTAAAACCATTTTCAACTGGATGAAAAACTTCTTCCCCATAAATTTTATCTGCTTTCCCGTCAAATTCTACCTTTGAGTAGTAAGTAAATGATTTACCAATAAGGTGCTGTAGCAAGTAAATACTAGGATATTGAGAACCACCTCCGTTATACCTCACATCAATCAATAAATTTTTAATTTCTTTATTTTTAATCACCTTCATACTGCTATCAAGAAAAGATTTAAAAACAGCATAATTGTTCCACTCATAATAATTGAAAGACGAGATAGTTAAAACAGCTGTATTCACTTCTACAATTTCTAAACACAAATCATTTGAGCAACTATTGATAGAAGAATTATATAGTTCATTTGCCATTTTTGTGGCTTTGTGCAATTGAATGGAACCATTGTTTTCTTTAAGAACAATTTCAAAAGTTTTTGGCAACCCTAATGCATAAGGTATTAGAGCAGCAAAAAAGGTGTTGAACCTTTGTGTTTTAGCAGTTTGGATATTGGCTTGTGAAACAGTATGGTCATAAATAATTGAGAGGAGTTTTTGGGTTTCAATGCCATTGATACTCAAAATCTCATCTTTTACTTTTACCTTATCAGCATTATTCATCGGATTTACCACAAATAATTGCTTATTAACCAATCTCACTTGCAATGGAAAACTATTCTCCAAAGGCAATATCGAAAACTCATGATAGTCATTTTGCATAGTAGAAGAAGTCGTATGAGAGCAACCAATGCTTGCTATAATTGCATTGCAATGCCAAGCAAATTCAGCATAGGTAGTTTTATAAGTAATCAATGATTTTTTGTTTTCAATATTTTTAAGAAATTGGTCTTTCGAAATAAATTTTAAGGCATGCGGATGAACAGCCAATAGTTTTTGGCCCAATTGGTCTAAATCTGCTAGATACCCTTTTTTGTCATAGACTTTTGAGAATTTCTCTTTTGCAGTTATCGGTTTAATATTTGGAAATTTAATTTTCTGAATCACATCTTCAGCATAAAAATTATCAGGGTTCATCAACAATGATTTCCCATAAAATTGAAGTGCTTTAGTGCTATCTTTTGCCTGAAGATATGCTTCCCCCATACTGTCATAAGCATTAGCCGAATTTGGAAACTCAGAAATAACTAGTCCAAAAATGGGAATCGCATTATCCAAATTGTTTTCCCATAAATACGAGTATCCGTATAGCGTTAATTCGGTCTCATTACTAAAATCATATAATACAAAACTTTCTTTTTTTAGTTTATGATAAAGGGCTATTCTTTCTTCAATAGGTAGTTGAGCGTTTTCTTTAAGCTTTGCAACAATAGATGGTTTTTTAATTTTGACTTCCTTGGTTTGTAATTGATTAACTGAAGTCGTTGAAATGGACCTATTTCCGTATGCAGAGAACACGCAGAAACTTAAAATTGTCAAGCAAATCGTATGTAAATTGGTCATATTTTCATTTATTAAAAGACATTATTGCATAGGTCTTTGTTGTTCAAGTGTGGCCGTATTAAATTAAACACAACTATTTCTTTGCTGCTATTTTAATTATGAATTCTATCTCATCTGAAACGATTTGATCTGCTATCTTTTCATATAATTTTGATCCATGTGTGATACCCCAAACTGTTCTATCAATGGTTAGTTTGCCGCCGGCATTCAATATTCCGTTCTGAACCGCTATGGTAGCCGGAAAACTTACTAGGTGTGAAACAGATTTAATGGTCAGGTATCCTGTAATTTGAAATGTTTTATCACTTAGCGAATCTACTTTAGCAATTTCAATAGAAGCAAAAGGAAATCTTTTGACATCAAAATAATCTTCTGATTTTAAGTGTTTAATGGGTGTATTTTTATCTTTCTTGTCCCCATATTCCATTGAATTCATGTCTATTTGAATATTGCCCCCTACCAATTCATTATTTTCTACCCATAACTCAGCATTTGATATAGATACATATCCAACATGCTTATTCTCAGGACTAATTTTCATAGACCCTTTCCAGGTTATCAGACTTTCCTTTTGATCTATCTTATATTTCTGTTCATCATTGGGTTTAAAGTCCATAATGGCATTTCCGTCATAACGATACACGCCAACACCAGAGCCAAACCAAATATTTCCTTTCGCATCTTCTAAAATCCCCAAAAGCATTCCTGGTTGTGACTTTATTTCGGTTACAGCGGGCTTTTTATCGTACAATGACTTTTGATCATAACGGGAGAACAACCAGACCTGCCCAATACCCTGAGGTTTATCAGCTCCGGTGGTCCAGATGTTTCCATTTTTATCTTCGATTATACCATAAGCACCCTTCTGCGATACCTTAGTATAGTTAATGCCGTCATAACGCCAAAGACCCTGTGAAATGAAAGACGTATCGCCTCTTTTATCTTCTATTATCGTGGCACCGAACCAAAAATTCCCTTTTCTATCTTCTGTAATTCCCCAAACGTTCGTAAATGTTTTACCGTCTTTGTTTTTTAAAACGGTATATGTTTTTCCATCATAAACGAACATACTTTCTCCTTGTGCACCAAACCATAGCTTGCCGGTTTTGTCTTCAAGCAGTAAACGAATACTGTTACTGGGAAAACCATCTTTTATTGTAAAATTTCGAAAAGATTTCCCATCGTAACGGCTTGCTCCGAACCAAATATTACCGGCTCTGTCTTCATAAATGTGCAGCGCCATATTACTGGCAAGCCCTTGCTTAGTTGTAAAATGTTGAAAGGTTGTTTGCCCTGAAGGCAGGAGATAAACACCTGAATCCTTGGAGCCGAACCAAAGATTTCCTTTCCGGTCTTCCAAAACATCCCAGAAGCTGGGCGATTTGATTGCACTGGTAATATTGGTAAACATTTTTCCATCGTATCGCCACACGCCTGTGTAAGATGCAATCAAAATGTCTCCGTTTTTAGCTTGCTTTACACTGCGAACCATTCGGGTAGGCCCAAAGGAACTTACCATGTCTTTGGTTACAGGTTTGATGATATCCGGGGGAGCGTATGTTTGGTTTTGCTTACAAGAAGAATACAAAACAGACATTAACAATAGCGTAAATAAGGGTTTGTATTTCATAATTAATTTTTCTTATCCTATCAAAATTGACTAGGCTAAAATAGTTCACTACCTTTCATCAAAAGGAATTTGTATTGTAAATAAAAGTGTAACCTTTGTAAATAATTGGTAAATAATATGCCAGCACGTCTAAATTTCCTCTACAGAAATCGTAAATACCTATTCGGGTCCATATTTCTCCTTTTGATCTCTCTGATCTGTGTGGCTTTTAGTATGACTGGCAGTGACGATTTTGAATTAGCCAGAAGAGAAATTTTAATTAGAAAGATAGGACATGAACTGCTATTACAATCTGGCGACAGTGTATCAAGCGTGCTCCCATTAAACAAGATAACAGAAAATGAATACCAAATCAGATTTGAGCATGCGATGAGTTTCCTGCCTGACTCTCTTGTAAATACCTCCCTGCGTATATTTGGTAATGAAAAACAAGTAGCAGATTATGTTGTCAATGTTTTGAACTGCAACAATGCTAGTGTAGCTTATGGATATGCGATAGCTAACAATCAAAAAGATGATATTGTATCCTGCAAAGGAAGAATGCTACCCAATGCCTGTTACGTAATCAATATTAAGTTTAAACCGAAAGTAATGATTACTGCAACGAATGGAATACTGCTGGGCGGGTTGTCTGTTTTTGCATTTGTTGGATTTATTTTTTTTGGATCAGTTAAGCCTAGGAAGATTTTACCGGAATTATATGATGCGCAGGAAACTGACATATTCCATTTGGGTTCGTTGTTGTTTGATGCTAAGAACCGGAAGCTGATACTTAACAATACAACAACTGACTTGACTGGAACTGAAACTAGGGTGTTCCGCATTTTTGCTTTGTCGCCTAACGAGACGATAGAGCGAAGCAGGCTACAAAAAGAGATATGGGAAGATGAAGGTGTGATTGTAGGTCGTAGTCTCGATATGTTCATATCAAAGCTTAGAAAAAAACTGGAATTTGATCCAAATCTCAAAATTGTTGTTTTACGCGGCAAAGGGTATAAGCTTGAAATTAGCACTTAAAAAAACTTCTCAATCTTGACAGATGTTATTAGCATTCAAATTGACATTCGGAAAATAGGATATCCAGTTTTCGAAGAGTAAAACTGTTGTTTTAGTTGACTTGTTCGCTTTTGAGGAGTCAACCTATTTCAAGACTATGCACATTTGGCAGATGTTTGTCTAGCACACTTGCACAAAACCAAATATAGGTTGTGTTTCTTTGTATGGTACTATTTACTACTCGTAGTTGTTATACCTGTCCTTAAAATTTTCTCCATCTTTTTTCCATTCGCTAATTCGTCTACTAATTTGTCTAGATACCTTACTTGTTTTGTTAAAGGATTTTCAATTTCTTCTATTCGATAGCCACAGATTAATCCCTTAATCTGGTCAGCGTTTTTGTTCAATTTTGCTTTCTTAAAAAATGTTTCAAAAGTGGATTTTTCGGCAATACATTCTTGTATTTCTCTCTCGTCAAAACCTGTCAGCCATTCAATTACTTGGTGCAACTCCTCTTTTGTCCTTCCTTTTCTCTCAACTTTGGCAAGATAAAGAGGATAGACAGAAGCAAAAGTCATTTTTGCCATTCGTGCATTGTGTTCAGGTGTTATTTTCATATTATTTCAATCTTTCTAACTGTCCTTTTCTTTTTACTATGTTTTTATAGTCCCACTGCATTTCCTTTGATTTTTTAAGCCAACGTTTTATGTCTTTGGTATCAATTTCAGAAATATGATTGTAGAAAATTGATGCATCTTTAAATTTCTTACCTCGCACATTTAAGTTTTCTTCTTCAAAGTCCGCACCGCTCCAAAACATTAAACGAATACCTCCTTTTTGTTTGCTATAACCAACGATTGGGGTGCCGTCTATAAACCAAACGGGGTGGGCATGCCAAATTTTACTTTCTGATTTGGTTAACTCGTTATCAATTGTTTTAACAAGCAGGTTGCAAATTACTTGATCGTCCGAAGTTTGCTTGTCGTTATATATATTAAAATCTTGGTTCATTGTTGTCTTAATGTGCTTTTTTTTATCATACCCTATAACGTTTTGCAGATTTGCGCTAAGCGGGCTTTTCAGCATCCACCAGCTGGCGGATTGATGCGAAGAACTGAGTTTTCGGATACCACAAAACTGTCTGCTAGCAAGAAACCCCGCCAATTGCAAATGTGCTTTTATATGCTGCCCTTTTTTCAGTCGAGTCCATCAGCAACAATTTTCTCCTGCTTGAATTGGGGGACATTTAACTGTGCCATAACTACAATAAACACAACAGTCATCTTGCAATGGTTTCAGTCGTGTTTTGCATTGTTCACATTCGTAAAAATAAACACAAGCGTCAGTCGGCATAATTTCGGTTTTCTTGTATCCGCAATTTGGGCAGGTCAAAGTTGATTGTGTCTCAACCGTCATACCGTTGTAGGTTGTGCAAGTGTTGCAAGTTCCGTTCATTTTGTTGCGTTGATAATTCCAAATTGTCGCTATGAGAAGTCCGAACATCCCAGCGTAAAGAAAATATGTCCAGTAGTCGCTGTCGTTAATGTGATAAGCGTAAAAAATTAAAAGTCCGCTTGGAATAGCAACCATTAAAGGATACACACAACGGTGTCTGCGATACGAAATGTAAAGTCCGCCAACTGATACTAAAACCATTGCTTGAAAAACCCACATTGTCCAACCACCGAAAAGTTCAAAACTCCCAAGTCCAAGTGCAGAAGCTGCAAATCCAAAAAGAGGAAAACAGCAAGGTGAAAATAAGGCGGTCAAGAAAAGTCCTGCCGTTCCTAATTTGTCTATATTACTCGTTAATTTCATTATCGTCTTTTTTGTCGTGTAATTGTTGCACTGTCGATCTGGTAGGGTTGTATAAAACGTCCGGGGCTTTGCACAGTTTGGATATTATATTCTGTGATCCTACTGCTGGCTTGGCCACTAATGACGCGATTAGCTAAAGCCAAATTACTACAGATGATTAGCAATACCAAAAGATGATGGGCCAAAGGCGGAAGCCCAAATTGCGCAAAGCCTTATGTTGAACTAAACCTACGGTAGCCTTTCCCCCTTATCGTAACTTTAAGAAAACTATTTATTATGACAACGAAAAAAAACAACCTGAGGAACTAAGGTATAATAAGTTTCTCAATC
>JANOVY010000049.1:0-8299 GCA_031417635.1 Bacteroidota bacterium
TTGAAAACCGCGGGTAGGCATTTGTTCTAACAATTGCACAGTTCCTTTGGTAAACACAGAAACAGCGGCACCATAGCCAAATGTATTGGGCACATTGCCTTTTAATTGAATGGATAAAAAATGATTTTTTTTATTTAGTGAAATTAGATTTTTATACACAGCAGCCTCTGCATTTTGATTATTAATAACAAGATCCAGATCACCATCGCCATCTAAATCACCATAGGCTGCTCCGCTACTAAAATTTGGCAAATCAAATCCGAGTTTGGCAGATTCATTTTTGAAAAGCAAATTTCTTTGATTGGTGAATGCAAAATTGGGAATGGGCACTGAAGGCATTTTGTTTAAAAGATCCATAAAATCAAATCCGCCTTGCTTGATTTTTGTGATGATCTCTTGGCTATTAAAATACGCAAGAAAATCTTGATTGGTTAAATCGTGTTGAATTCCATTGCAGACAAAAATGTCTTTCCATCCGTCATTGTCAAAATCGAAACTAAGGGTACCCCAACTCCATCCGGTAGCCTCAACACCTGCCAATTGGGCAATTTCACTAAAGCTGCCATCACCATTATTCAGCTGCAAAGTATTGCTCGTAAACTGGTGATGTAAGTCTAATTGATTTTTTGCATTTTGAATATCATAGTTATCAAACTTAATGGTGGTTTTTAAACGCACATCATTCTCAGGCAACATTTCGGCAGTAAAAATATCTAAGTAGCCATCGTTATTAATATCTGCTAAATCTGTTCCCATGGCGCCATTGCTGGTATGCCCCATAGAACTAGACAGCATTTCTTTAAATGTCCCATTGTGTTGATTGATATATAAATAATCATGTTCAAAAAAATCATTGGCCACATAAATATCTTCCCAACCATCTTTGTTGATATCACCGACACTTACGCCAAGTCCGAAAGCAATTTCGGAACCGTAAATACCTGATTGTTCACTAACATCCCTAAAACGCTTACCATCATTTCTATACAATCTATCTCCATTCACTGGGTCTCTTACAAAACGAACATCGCTTTTATACCCGAAATTATCAATTGACTTTGGACTATTATTCAATACAAAACAATCCAAATCGCTATCATGGTCATAATCAAAAAAGATGGCTTGTGTAGAAGCCCCTTTGTCATCCAATCCATACAAAGAAGCTTCTTCTGTAAAACTGCCATCTTTTTGGTTAATGTACAATTCGTTAGACCGGTCATCATTCAGTGCAATGCCTGCATTGCAAACATAAATATCTAACCAGCCATCTCCATTAATATCTACCATAGTAACGCCGGTATGCCAACTATGTTTACTGACTATTTTTGCCTTTGTTGTAATGTCTTCAAATTGAAAATTTCCTTTATTTAGATACAATTTATTTTCACCTTGATTGGAAGTGAAAAACACATCAGGTTTGCCATCATTGTTAATATCACCAATAGCCACACCTCCTCCATTATAGAAATTGTGATAATTCAAAATATTCATTTCCTTAGAATCCACCACTGTGTTGGTAAATTGAATACCCGTTTCAGCGGAAGGCAAGCGCTTAAAAAGAGACGTGTTGCCGTTTTTCTCCTCCGATGATTTGCAAGCAAGCATGAAAATGAACCCAAAAAATAAACAGAAAGGCAATGAAAAGCTACGATACTGCATACAAATAAATTCGAATAAAATACAGGTGTTGAATGATAGAACAAAGTACCCATTTATTAAAAGACCTCAAAATAGAAAGTGTTAAAAGGAAAGAAAAAAATGACAATTAAAAAGAATGGGTAACAAAGTTGATTATCACTGAATAATTGACCCATTTTGATAGAATATTCACTAATTTGCGATGTTTAAACTCGATCTGTGCATGATGAAAAAAATATTGCTGATTTTGGTAAGTTTAGTGCTTATATCCACTATTGCCATTTACGTTTTTATACCCAATCAACTAACCGTTTCATCCGCCCTTATTGTCCATGCTACTGAAAATGGCACCCAACGTTTTTTATTGGATGAAACAAAATGGCATACCTGGTGGAAGGATCCTAATTCGAATACCACAAAAGAAAATATTACGAGCAATGGTACTTTTCGTAAAATGGGTAATGCTTTCTCTATTTCAGAAAAGTTTTATAAATCAGCAAAAATTAATATTGAACACAATGCTGAGAAGTATGTTTCAGAAATAGCCATTATTCCCATTCAATTAGACTCAACGGGCATTGAATGGAAATTTAGCTTTGCATTACCTATGAATCCTATCGATAGAGTATCGAAATATTTGGATGCTAAAAACACAAAGAAAAGCATGGATGAAGTGCTTTCCATGCTTCAAGGGTTTGCAGGCAATACCGACAACGTGTATGGAATTCATATAGAGAAAACCTCTACCAACGATACTTTGTTGGTGTCGTCCAAAGTAATCATGAATACTTACCCCACCACAAAGAACATTTATGATTTAATCAATAACATAAAAGGATACCTACTTCAAAACAATGCCAAGCAAACCGGCAGCCCTATTTTTAATATTACAGTCACCGAGGAAAAAACATTTCAGTTAATGGCTGCCATACCCACAGATAAAGTCATTCCCAGTAAGGTTGGATTTTCTTCTAAAAAAATGATCAAAGGAAGTTTTATGGTGGCCGATGTAGTAGGCGGAGATTCCACCATCAAGAAAGCATCCATCAGCTTACAACAATACTTCATCGATTATAGAAAAACATCTATGGCTATGAACTATACCATGTTGATAACGGATAGAATCTACCAACCGGATAGTACCAAATGGATCACACGGTTATATGCACCAGTGTATTAATGGGCTAAAAACTCGGGAGAATCATTATTTCAATGTATCCGAAAAAGAAATCACCATGGTTGATGCATTGTTTTTTCCCAATAGGTATGCCTGCTTTTTATTGATGACGATACTTTTAATATGCCGCACTTGGTCTTTTATGATAAGCCCATTTACATTTTCTACTAAAAAATTACCGCCGCCTTTGTTTACTAAAATAGAACCCAGGTCGGCATCGTACCGTCCCATTTGAATATTGTTGTGATAGTAATTCCCCATTAATAAAATATCCGGCAGTTGGTCATCGTTTGCATCTACCACCATAGCATCTCGCAATGTACTTAGTTGTGCTTGCCAGGGAAGGGCTTTTGTAGTAAAATTAAGATTGCCGTCATTGATGAGTAGGGTATTTGAAAAATAGTTTGCCGTGAATACGGTTGCACTTGAAAGTTTCTGTGAAGGAAAAATATCTAACAACTGCGCTTTGGCAAAATCTGCGGCATATAAAAACTTTTTCTTCAGGAAAGGCATTTGTCGTTGTAATTCATCTTTGTTGGCAAATGGAATTTCTCTTCCTTGCAAAAAGTAAGTCAATACTTGTTCTTTTCTTCCATTGTCATCAAAATCATTGTAATACATTTTAACCGGTTCTTTTTCTGTGGCTTTTAATCTACTATTTAAGCCCATGTTACCGGCAATGAGATCCATATCCCCATCGTTATTAATATCCACCGGCAGAATACAATTCCACCAGCCTTTTTTATCACTCAATACTTTTTTAGTGAATTGTCCTTTGTTATTCATAAAAGCAAATATGCCATCCCATTCAGTAGAAATAATCAGGTCTTTCTGTCCATCTTTATTGAGATCTATCCAAACGGCTTGGGTAACCATTCCCGGAGATAGTAACTCTTTTGCAATGTTAGCAGTAACATCCGTAAACACTCCTTTCCCGTTGTTTTGCAATAAATAAGAACGAGGTATGCTTCCATATTCTGAAGGAATGGTTCTGCCGCCAATGAATACATCCATAGCCCCATCTCCATTAAAATCATTGGCTACAATACAGGATGCATTTAAAAAAATATTAGCAAAGGCATTCTTTTGTTTAACTAATATTCCTTTGCCATCATTTATGTAAAGCCTGGGTTGCAAATGAGGATCGGGTCCAAAAAATTCATTGCCTCCGCCGGCTACCAATAGATCAATGTTGCCATCCTGATTCACGTCGGCCCATGTTGCATCAATGTCTTCAAAAGAGCTGTCTGATTCTATAGAAGGTTGTGTGCTTCTAGAAAATGTGCCTGCTTTACTTTGCAAGAAAATCGCACTTTTCTTATCTTTTGCCGAACCTATAAAAACATCTTCCAATCCATCATGATTGATATCAGCAACTGCCAGTGCGGGGCCTTCCGTTGAGACCATGTGTGGAATAAGTGGTTCTCGATCAAATTCGGGAAAAGGGTTTTCTTCATGACGATAAGCAAGGGAAACACCTTGGGTGATATCCTCCATTCTTTTTGTGGAATTTTGCTGATACTCGGTAATTTTCTTGTAATCGAAATGGGGGAGATTTTTTTTATATGAAAATTGGTTAACGGGTACATTGCCTTTTAATTGAATCGATTGATAAGTATTATCGGGCCAAATAAGAAATGCAGAATCAATTTTTGTCTTATCCAATCCAATCAATAAGGGCCCCTCCATGCTTGATTGAAAACCTCGCACAGGATTTTTTTCATAGGTTCTTATTCCGGTATGGGTATAGACCACTATTTTGGTCCCTAATGCATTGATATTATTGATCGGCCCTTTTAGCACCAATGAAACTGCGGATTTCATTTTGGTATCGTTGCTATTATTTTTGTAAAGGGTGGCTGCTTCATCAATGTTATTCACCACAATATCTAAATCTCCGTCATTATCAAAGTCTGCATAAACGGCCCCGTTAGAATACGTGGGTTGGTCATTTTTAATCGCCCCTTGTAGATCCTCGAAAAGTAAATTTCCGCGGTTACTAAATAATTTATTGGGGATTTTTATTTCCGGAAACTTGTTAACCAGCGCCATGTCTTTTTCTTCTATTTTATTGCCGGAAATTTTTCGCTGGATTTCTTGGTTAGAAATGAAGTTTACATAATCCATTTCATTCATTCTTTTGGGGATACCATTCGAAATGAATAAATCTTTTAACCCGTCATTGTCAAAATCCATCCAAAGAGATGCCCAGCTCCAATCGGTTGCGGCAATACCGGCATACAAACCAATCTCACTAAACATCCCATTCTTTCGATTCAATTGTAGGTTATTCCGCGTATATTGATAATTGTAACCGGCAGCAATTTTATATTGAAAAATGTCATTTTCATCTTCACCCAATGATCGTTTTAAGATATACGGATCTGCGGGTAACATATCCATTGAAATAATCTCCGGGAATCCATCATTGTTTACATCAGCCACATCTACCCCCATTGAGAACTGGCTGGTATGCATCACATGCTCATTGATCTCTTCTTTAAATGTTCCATTTTTTTGGTTGATGTAGAGATAATCATTTTCATGAAAGTCATTGCCAATGTATAAATCTGGATACCCATCCAAGTTGATATCTGCCACCACAATACCCAAACCATAACTGATGGAAGTACTGTTGATGCCTACTTTTTTGGTAACATCGGTAAAGTGTTGTTGATCATTTCGCAAAATCCGATCGCCCGATAGTGAATCGTAGGTGCCTGTAAAATTAGCTCGGGGTGCGAAGGAACCATTGCGATGTACTGAATGATTGAGAAGAAAACAATCCAAATCACCATCCATATCATAATCGATAAAAGCGGCTTGTGTGCTAAAACCAGAAAATGCAAGACCGTATTCTTTTGCTTCGTCTTTATAAAAAGGTATCCCATTTTTATTGATGCCTTTGCATATTAATAATTGATTTTGTCCATGCAATGTTTCAAATCGACCTACCCTACAAACATAGATATCCAATAATCCATCATTGTTAATATCAATCACGGAGACACCGGTTGACCAGGCTCCATCGTTGGGAATCATGGCTTCGGTTGTTATATCAATAAAACCCAAACCGCCTACATTCAAGTACATTTTATTTTGCACCTGATTGGCGCTCATAAAAAGATCAATGAGACCATCATTGTTAAAATCGCCTGAGCCAATTCCTCCTCCATTATAGAAATACATGTACTTAAACATGTTGAATTCCGGTGTGGGTGTGAGTTGATTGTTAAAAAGCAATCCGGTTTTGCTGCTATCCAGTACTTCAAAAATAGGGGGTATGGAAACTTTTTTTGATTGGCAAGCTGAAAAAATAATCAGGCTGAAAAAAATATATTTATTAAAAAATGCCCTCATTGAAATTATTTTTTACGTGTACTTGCGGCAACCTTTTGCAAGTTTGTTTTTTTGATTGAAAATAAAACCGGGAACCTATCATTTCTAAGAATGAGTATATTTTTTTCTGTACCCATTTTTATTTCTTGAATGTCTCTTACCTGACCGTCTAGTGCCAATCCGGATTCTTGTTGGGTAAGCAAAGTGAGTCCCTGTTTACCCTGATTGATGATGACAGAACCCCTATTGGCATCTAACCTCTCAAACTGTGGAAGAAATCCAAATTCGTTTCCACCTAAGATTAAATCGAGGGTGCCATTGTTATCAAGATCGGTACAATGAATGGCATTTACAGAAGAAAGTTGAATGGAAGCCGGTAATTTTTGAATAGTAAAATCTCCCTTTCCATTGTTGTATGCCACAACTGATGCTCCATAATTGAATTGTTTAACTTTGCAAGTTTTAATGATTTCTGCTGAAAATAATTCCTGTATGGGTTTGTTGGCATAATCTCTGTGCTTCAAATTTTGCTTTTTTAAAGAAGGAACCTGGTCTTCCATTTCATGCTTCATAAAAACAGGTAGGTCTTTGCCATTGATTGTAGAAGTGATGATTCTGTCACGTGCACCATTTTGATCAAAATCATTCAACCATAGTTTTACCGGTTGGGTTGCATTGGGTCGGAGATAAAAATTCTCTCCAATATTCCCTAATACCAAATCTTGTTTCCCGTCGCCATTGATATCTGCTATCGCTACTGTTTGCCACCATCCAAATAAATCTAATAGAT
This sequence comes from Bacteroidota bacterium, assembly GCA_031417635.1. Taxonomy (GTDB): domain Bacteria; phylum Bacteroidota; class Bacteroidia; order Chitinophagales; family Chitinophagaceae; genus Sediminibacterium. The sequence goes on from JANOVY010000049.1 coordinate 6,945, forward strand.
TGGTTTTGTTTTCAACAAAGCTATCTTTCTGAAAAGAAAATATCCGTGGTGCCATCCATTCACCCACAATCACCAATTCTTGTTCTGCATCGCCCATGATATCCGACCAAGCAACGCCGGTAACCATTCCGATGTTTGCAATGTCCGGATTATTTGATGGAGCTATATCTTTAAAGTGTCCTTTTCCATCATTGATATAAATATAGCTGGAAGGATCTACACCATAACTTCGGGGATCGCTTCTGCCACCCACAAAAAGATCGAGAAAACCATCTTTGTTAAAGTCGGCTGCAATAGCCGCAGATATATTCATTCCGGCATTGGGAAAAGCGGTTACATCTATGTCAAAATTTCCTTTCCCATCATTTTTAAATAAACGCAATTGCATTTGTCGGCTATCGGGTTTATTATTGTTACCCCCCGGACAAACCAATAAATCCTGATCACCATCTTTATCATAATCAAACAATACAACGGCTACATCTTCAAAGTCTTTAAATGCCTCAAAAGATTTTTGGAGCTTTTTATCGAAGCCCCCTTTCTTATTTTGCAAATACAATTGACCCGCATGACCGAAGGTTCCTCCGATAAACACATCGTCTAATCCATCGCCATTCATGTCGCCACAGGCTGCTTTGGGGCCTTCTTTTGAAAGCAATTTGGGCAAGTTCCGCTCGTAATAAAAATCTATGTTGTTATCTTCTTGGTGCTTTTCAAATATGGTTCGAACAGAATCTAATAAAGGATCTACAATCGTTTTTCCAAAATCATATGGTCGGCTATTTTTTTCAATCTGCTGAATCATATGAACCGTATCAATTGCCGGATTGATCAATCTTGACAAAGATCTATCAGGCCAGATCACATCCATTGAATCTATTTTTTCTTTTGTACCCAATCCAATGATTAATTTATAATCCATAGATGATTGAAAACCTCTGCTGGGAATCTGTTCACGTATGATGACTTCTTTGTTTCGATAAATATTTATTTTTGTACCAATGGCATACCTATTTTTTTCCTTGCCTTGTAATTGAATACCGATGTAATGATTTTTGTTAATCTCCCTACTGTTATTTCTATACACAAAAGAAGGTTGGTTTTCATTGTTGACTACTAAATCAAGATCTCCATCATTGTCTAAATCACCATACGCAGCTCCGTTAGAAAAACTAGTTTGTTGTAATCCCCAAGCAACTGCTTTATCGGAAAAGCGAAGATTCTGTTGATTGTGGTAGGCTTTGTTAACCAGCGGATTTTGTGGGATGTGTTTAAGCACTTCATCTACATCTTGCTTTTGCCCGGTCAAAACCATTTTTTGAATTACATCATTTGCGAAAAATTCAATGAAATCA
>JANOVY010000050.1:0-62239 GCA_031417635.1 Bacteroidota bacterium
GCAGCCCAATCAGTATTAGATGCAAGAGCCGGTTTCCCCAACAGCAGCCTTGCCGATTTATACGACCCCAACACCATGCCACCGGTATTGGTAAAAGCACACCAGGCTTTAGATAAGGCAGTAGATTTGTGCTACCGCAGCCAACCCTTTATAAACGAAACCAAACGAATAGCGTTTTTATTTGAGTTGTATGATAAATATACAGCGGGGTTGTTTGTGAAGGAGAAGAAAACCAAAAAGAATAGTTGATTAAAATAATAATATGGTTAGTTCATTAGTAAAAATTATTGAAAACGAAAAAGATGAGTTCTGTTAAAAATATTATTCTATACAGCACTGCAAAAAGCAATATAGAAGTAGAAGTAGTGTTTAATAATGAAACTTTTTGGCTTACACAGAAAGCAATAGCGCAGTTATTTTCGGTAGAAATACCGGCTATCAGTAAACATTTGTCAAACATATTTAAAACCAACGAGTTGTCTGAAGAGTCAACTGTTTCCAAAATGGAAACAGTTCAAAATGAAGGGCTTCGGAAAGTGAAACGGAAACTAGTATTCTACAGTTTGGAAGCCGTTTTGGCAGTTGGCTATCGGGTAAATTCTGTTCAGGCTACAGCATTTCGCATTTGGGCAACCGCAACATTGAAAGAATTCATCATTAAAGGGTTCATACTTGATGATGAACGTTTAAAACAGGGTAAAGCTTTTGGGCAAGATTATTTTGATGAGCTATTAGAGCGTATTCGCGAAATTAGAGCAAGTGAGCGTAGATTCTATCAAAAAATTACCGACATATTTGCACTATCCGTTGACTACAATAAAGAAGCACTAACTACTAAAGACTTTTTTGCAACTGTACAAAACAAACTGCATTGGGCAATAACGGGAAAAACAGCAGCCGAAATAATTTATACTGAGGCTGATGCAGCTAAAGTATTTATGGGGTTAAAAACCTGGAAAGCCGCACCCAGAGGTAAAATTATCAAAAGCGATGTAAGTATTGCTAAAAATTACCTAATGGAAATGCACATAAAAGAACTAAACCGTATAGTGTCGGCGTATGTTGATCTTGCCGAAAATAATGCGGAACGAGGCATTTTGATGACAATGGATGATTGGATAAAATTTTTACATAATTTTTTACAGCTTTCTAATTATCCAATCCTAACGGATAAAGGAAGAGTAACTATGCTTGAAGCAAAAATAAAAGCTGAAATGGAGTATGATAAATATCGTGTTATACAAGACCAATATTGGGAAAGTGACTTTGATGCAGAAATAAAAAAGATTAATAAATAAATTAGTTTTTGTAACTCTATTCTAGCCATTTATAAACGAAACCAAACGAATTGTATTTTTATTTGAGTTGTATGATACATATACGGCGGGGTTGTTTGTGAAGGAGAAGAAAACCAAAAAGAAAAATTAATATGAGTAGCCTCAAGCTTTTTGAAGATAAAAAAATTCGCACGCGGTTTCATGAACCGGAGGAGATGTGGTATTTCTCTGTTATTGATGTGATTGAAGTGCTAACGGGTAGTACCATTCCCAAGCGCTATTGGAGCGACTTAAAAAAGAAGCTGTTGAAAGAAGGGAGCCAGTTGTACGAAAAAATCGTACAACTGAAATTTGAAGCGACAGACGGCAAAAATTACGCTACCGACTGCTTGAATACTGAAAACCTATTACGTCTTATCCAATCGATCCCCTCACCCAAAGCAGAACCCTTTAAACAATGGCTTGCCCAAACCGGGTATGAAAGGATTGAAGAAATTCAAGACCCCGAAAAAAGCATTGACCGGGCCATGGAAAACTACCTAAAACTTGGCTACAAAAAAGATTGGATAAATCAACGGTTAAAAAGTATTGAAGTTAGAAAAGAACTGACAGACGAGTGGGAAAATCGCGGGGTTAAAAAGGGCCAAGAATTTGCAACACTCACCGATATTATTACACAGGCATGGAGTGGGAAAGGGGTAAAACAATACAAGCAATTAAAGGGATTGAAAAAAGAGAATCTGCGAGACAATATGACCAATCTTGAACTGGTGTTAAATATGCTTGCCGAAGCTACCACTACCGAAATAAGCAAAGAAAAGAAGCCGGCAAATTTTGATGATAATAAAAAAATTGCCCGCCAAGGCGGAACGATTGCTGGAAATACTCGAAAAGCGATTGAAGCAAAAACCGGAAAAAATATAGTAAGCAGCCAAAATGCGAAAGCACTGAAAGCAGTTAATAGAAAAGGGTTGAAGTAAAAAATATTTTTGAAGAAAAGTGATAAAAGATAATACTCAATGAATACTTTTTTAAACTGCCCAATTTATGCACTAGCGATGAACGGATTGCAACGCAACGATGATGCCATAAAATACCAATGCCGGTATAAAAACAAAATAAAAATGACATTGGCTGTGGTACTAAAAGAATGAATTCATTTGGTATATGCTTTCTACTAGTTCAATAAATTCTTGTATTGTAAGTTGAGCTGAGGTCGTTTCCATTTTAAAGAATACCTGTGTGTTAATAAGTTGGGTTTGTATATCTTCATTAAAACAAATATTTTTTAGGTATTGGCAAAAAATACGCTAACTTTTTCGCAAAAAGGCTTGGCTTGTTTGATTTCTTTTCAATGTAGAAGAAAGGTACAGCTAACATTAATTAATAAAAAAGAATGTTATTAAACGAAATCATACCGAATCCATTATTGACTGAAATAGTCAGGTGCTTTCGAATCATTGATTTTCAATTTCCGGATAATATTATTATTCCCGCAAAAGCGTATCCTCCCAGACCTGAACTTTGTCTTCAGTTTTTTCCTACACCTACAACGATAACATACAATGGCACCGCAAAATTAGTAACACCTACCAATGCATCATTTGTTGGTCTGCATACAGTAACAAATAATCGGATTGTTCACAAGAAATTTCTTTCCATTCAAGTTATCTTTCAACCTGCCGGGTTTTTTCGATTATTTGGCATGACAGCAGAAGCGTTAACCAATCAATTTATAGATGCAGAAATCATCATTGGGGAAGCAGCTGCCCTAATCAACGAACAATTATTCCTGGCAAAAGGCTATCCTGAAATGATAGCAATCATTGAAAAGTTTTTATTGAAACGTATGCAAGCACAAAAAAAGGACAAGCATGGAATTGACATGATTGCCCAAAAAATGCTCACGCAATATGATCAACTTTCCTTAGATGGATTTGTAAAAGAAGCGTTTCTTTCTAAACGACAATTTGATCGAAAATTCTATGAAAGAATCGGCGTCAACCCCAAAGAATATATTAGAATGATCAGGTTTGACAAGGCTTTCAGAATGAAAAATCGATTCCCCGACAAAGATTGGTTAACCATTGCATTGCATTGCGGCTATTATGATTATCAGCATTTATCCAAAGATTACGTTCTGTATACCGGATATACGCCCCCCGTTTTTTTTGAAATAGACAATCGTGCCCCGGAACGCATATTCGGAGAAGCCGAGGTATGATGAAAATGTCTGTTTTATACCACTAACTTGATTCAACAACCCTTCATCTTTACATGACTAAAAAAATGTTATGAAAAGAAAAGAATTCTTATTAACTACGCTGGCAGCCACACCGTTATTAGCTTTTACTCGATTTCAGCAAAAGGAGGAAGCTATTACAAAATCATTTACAATTGCAAAAGGAAAGGCACGGTTTGGAGAAGAGATAAAATTTTTAGGGATACATCCCAATGACTGTAAGATTTCATCGAAAGATACAAAGGGTCAACTGTCTGTTTTTGAATATACGGGATTGGGGAAAGTGGGTCCCTCATTGCACATTCATTTTTACCAGGATGAAATCTTTTATATTGCCGAAGGGGAGTATCGGTTTGTGGTAGGGGATTCAATTCAAGTATTATCGGCGGGGGAAACCATTTTTCTACCTCGTAATGTACCGCATACTTGGATACAATTAACTGAGAGAGGTAAGTTGATATATTTTTTGCAACCTGCCGGCAAAATGGAAGAATTTTTTCAAACGATGAATTCTTTTACCTCGAAACCATCACAAGAGGAGATGGATAGAATTCATAAAGAACATGGAATGAAAATGGTGGGTCCACCTTTAACACTGTAATAGGGTAGGTATAGTCTTATGTAAAATGAAAAACGGAATCTTTGATGAATTCAGGAAAAAGAAAAAAACGGAAGATGTGTCTAAAGATAAAAGGAGATCAGCAACTATCTTTACTTGGCCATGTCAACATACAACCTTTATAAAGTTACATTACCCGTGTAATATCCGCACCCAAATTCCTTAACCGTTCATCAATATATTGGTATCCTCTATCTATTTGTTCAATATTTTGAATCACACTTTTTCCTTCTGCACTTAAGGCGGCAATTAATAAAGCCTGCCCGGCACGAATATCCGGGCTACTCATTGTAATCCCACGTAAATTATTTTTTCGGCCAAGACCAATTACCGTAGCACGATGGGGGTCGCAAAGAATTATCTGGGCACCCATGTCAATTAATTTATCTACAAAGAACAAACGGCTCTCAAACATTTTTTGATGAACCAATACACTACCCCTTGCCTGTGTAGCCACTACCAAAACAATACTTAACAAATCAGGCGTAAAACCCGGCCAAGGATGATCGTAAATTGTAAGAATGCCTCCATCTAAAAAAGTTTGTATTTCATAAATATCCTGCGCAGGAATATAAATGTCATCTCCCTTTATTTGAAACTGAATGCCGAGTTGTTGAAATTTTTCAGGGATCAAGCCCAAATGTTCTACCCCTGCATTTTTAATGGTTATTTCACTTTGTGTCATGGCTGCTAAGCCAATAAAGCTGCCGACTTCAATCATATCAGGAAGCATCCTGTGTTCTGTTCCATGTAAACCGGCAACACCTTCTATGATTAGCAAATTGCTTCCAATTCCACTAATCTTAGCTCCCATTCTATTCAGCATTTTACAGAGTTGTTGAACATAGGGTTCACAGGCTGCATTATAAATAGTAGTTGTTCCTTCGGCCAAAACTGCTGCCATGGTTATATTGGCTGTACCGGTTACAGAAGGTTCATCCAATAACATAAACACCCCTTTGAGTTGTTCTGAAGACAATTTGAAACAACCCAACACATCATCATATTCATATTTGGCACCTAATTTTTCAAAACCAATGATATGCGTATCTAACCTTCTACGACCAATTTTATCACCTCCCGGTTTCGGAATATAGGCTCTTTTAAACCTGGCTAACATGGGTCCCGCAAACATGACACTTCCTCTTAATCTCCCCCCTTTTTTTCTAAATGCATCTGAAGCCAAGTAATCTGCATCAATTGAATCTGCTTGAAACACACAAGTGTCTTTCGACACGCGCTTTACTTTCACGCCAATATCTTCCAGTAATTCTATTAAGAGATTCACATCCAGTATATCGGGAATATTTGAAATGGTAACGGGTTCTGCTGTTAATAATACCGCAGATAATATTTGCAGTGCCTCATTCTTTGCACCCTGTGGAATGATGTCACCTTTCAATTTATTGCCACCAATTACCTCAAATGAGCTCATATTATATAGATTGATGTTTTAGAAATGTAGTTGCTGTAGCGAATATAGTTGATTGGTTTATTTGTTTACCGCAAACTCAATATTTGATACAGACAATACGCAAACAAAAAAGCATCGGAATAATCCCGATGCTTTTTCTATTTATCTTAGTAATAATAATCCAGTATCCTAATATCCAGCACCCCTTCTTAATACCTCTTCTTAAACTGCCCCCCATTTCTACCATCTGTCCTACCACCGCCACTATTTCGATTATTATCTCTCGGCCCATTGCCATTACCCCCATTGCGGTTTCTGCCATCAGTTCTGCCGCCACCTGCTCTATTATCTCTACCGCCACCTGCATCTCTATTGCCACCTCTCCCGCCAAAATTTTGTTGCCAACGACCACCACCACTATTATTGCGTGGGTATTCATCATGTTCAAAATTCTGGTTTCTATGTTTTATGTATGGGGTATTGCTAAATTCCAATTGTCCTCCGGTTATGCTATTGAGCTCGGTCCTGATAGTATCATCATGTACTAACTCTTTATGCCAGTTGCTATAAGCCAGCTTCATATAATAAGCAATGGCATGTGCAAAGCCCGCTTTCTTTTCAGGGTCTTCTTCCAACAGTGCCTTATTAATTACCACTTCTAAATTCTTACCCAAATGAGCATATTTAGGATGTCGCTTTGGATAAGGCAAAGGATCCGGTTTCAGTTTATATGTTTCCTTTTGAGGAATGGGATAAGGGCTATCCACTTCCAATTTAAAATCGCTGATAAAAAACAGGTGATCCCATAATTTATGTCTGAAATCTTCCACATTTTTTAAATGTGGGTTAACAATACCCATTAATTCAATCACACATTGTGCCTGTTGTTGACGCTTTTCTTTGTCTTCAATCGTCAATAAATACTCTACCATCCTTTGTACGTGACGGCCGTATTCTCTCATCCCCAAATAATTTCTTTCCGTATTGTATTCCATAAAATGTTGCTTCTGCAAGAACAAATGTAAGTAATACAGTGGTTTTCAGGCATTTTTTATCAAAACCCTAACAGTCCTTGAATATCGAATACTGAACAAGCCCGCCTGACCCGAACGGGCAGGGAATTTTGAATGTTGATTGATTATTTACCTCAATATTCAAAATTCATACCTTTTAATCATATCAAATCTGAGTTCTATCTTTGCGATATGGAACAGTTATTGCGACAGATTAATGAGTATAAGCAAGAAATGACAGGCTTTCAAGCATCAACCACGGAAGCTATTGAAGAATTCCGTATTAAATGGCTTGGTACCAAGGGTTTGGTTAAAACAATCATGGGCGAAATGAAAAATGTGCCAAATGATCGAAAAAAAGAATTTGGTCAGATTTTAAACGATTTCAAGCTTTTTGCAGAAGACAGATATGCAACCATACAGAAAGGCAACCACAAACCACAAACCACAAACCACAAACTAATCGACTGGAGTTTGCCCGGTGACCCTATTGCTGTTGGAACCCGTCACCCATTGAGTATTGTTCGAAATCAAATTGTTTCTATTTTTAAAAGGTTGGGTTTTGCCGTTTCTGAAGGACCTGAGATAGAAGATGACTGGCACAATTTTGGGGCCATGAATTTACCCGAAGACCACCCTGCTAGAGATATGCAGGACACTTTTTACATTAACCATTCTGCAGAAGGGGGTGCTTGGTTATTAAGAACGCATACCAGTAGTGTTCAAGCTAGGGTGATGGAAACCCAAAAGCCGCCCATACGTGTTATTTGTCCGGGTAGGGTATACAGAAATGAAACCATTAGTGCCAGAGCACATTGCTTCTTTCACCAGGTAGAAGGATTGTATATTGATGAAAATGTAAGCTTTGCAGACTTAAAGCAAACACTATACTTTTTTGTGCAGGAAATGTTTGGAAAAGAGGTGAAAGTTCGTTTTCGCCCCAGTTATTTTCCTTTTACAGAGCCAAGTGCGGAAATGGATATCAGTTGTTTGATTTGTGAGGGGAATGGTTGTAATATTTGTAAACATACCGGCTGGGTAGAAATATTAGGTAGCGGTATGGTACATCCCAATGTGTTAGAAAATTTCAATATTGATTCCAATAAATATACCGGATTTGCATTTGGAATGGGTGTTGAAAGAATAACCCAATTAAAATACCAAGTAAATGACCTTCGATTGTACTCACAGAATGATGTACGTTTTCTTAAACAATTTACCGGCGTTGTGTAAGATGTTGTTTAAGAATAATGATATTTTTTTGTAAAAAACGTTAACATAATGAGGATACGATTTATGTTAACGTTTTTTATTTTACTTCGAAAAGTGCTTACATAGTGATTTATTTTCCTTGCTTAGGAAGGTTGTGTAAGTTAATCACATATCTTTCCATTGCTCTCACCCCCTAAAGCCCAGATATGATTGCAATACTTATTTTTTTCATAGGACATTGGTTCCTTTCTTTGTTTTTTCATTCCTTTTTTTTACATCGATTTTGTTCACATAAAATGTATTCAACCAGTAAAAATTGGGAACGGACTTTTTATGTTGTCACATGGTTGGTACAAGGCTCTTCTTTCCTTATTCCGAGAGCTTATGGGGTTATGCATCGAATGCACCACACTTACAGTGATACAAAACAAGATCCACATTCGCCCCATTTCTTTAAAGACATTTATCAAATGATGCGGAGTACCATATTAATTTTCAGGGGTTTTGTAACGGGCAAAAATTTACCTGATCCGCAATTCACAGAAGAATACCTACCCAAATGGGATTCATTAGATAAACTGGGGCACCATATCATTACCCGTCTTCTATTTATGGCCGGTTATACATGTTTCTATATATATTTTGCACCCAATGCTTGGTGGTTTTTATTGTTGCCTATTCATTTTTTGATGGGTCCAATACAGGGTGCAGTGGTTAATTGGTGTGGTCATAAATATGGGTACAGTAATTTTGACAATGGGGATCATTCAAAAAACACTTCTCCTTGGGGAATATTGCTAATGGGTGAATTGTTTCAGAACAATCATCACTTTGCAAAAAACGATTCTAATTTTGCAAAAAAATGGTTTGAGTTCGATCTTACGTATATTATTATGCGTGGCATGAATGGTATTGGCATCATCAAATTAAATCCTGTTCCAATCATCTTACCATAGTTTGAGATGGATAGGCAGGGTTGATGGATCTTTCTTTTTGAAGTCTAATTTTTCAAGTCCTTTACTACTTTTACAGTAAACAAACTTATTTTATATAATGGTTCACGCCACAAAAGGTATTGTGTTACGTACTGTAAAATATGGTGATACCAGTATTATTACCACAGTATATACCGAACTGTTTGGTGTTCAAAGCTATATTGTAAAAGGGGTGAGACAAAGCAGTAAAACTTCAGCGGGTAAGGCGAGCTTCTTTCAGCCGTCGGCAATTCTTGAGATGGAAGTATATCACAATGAACAAAAGCAATTGCAGTTCATTAAAGAATATCAATGGAGCTATTTATATGAACAAGTATTATTTGATGTAGTGAAGAATACAGTAGCGACCTTTGTGATTGAACTTTTACAACACAGTTTAAAGCAGCCCGAAGCCAACCCTGAATTGTTTTATCTGATTGAAGACTCCTTGAAACAATTGGATAAAGGTAATGATACTTTAACCGGCAATCTGCCATTGTATTTTGCATTACATCTTTGCAGTGAATTGGGATTTAAAATGCATGGAATATACTGCAAACAAACACCGGTGCTTGATTTGCAGGAAGGCATGTTTATTTCTCAAAAACCAACACATCCCTATTACATAGATGGGGTTTTGGCACAAACTACTTCTCGATTAGCAGATATTCGGTTTTATAATGACTTAGAAAATATTCAACTCACTCGCACAGTCAGAAGGGAATTGTTAATGGCGTATCAAACCTATCTCTCTTTGCATATTCATGATTTCGGTGAAATGAAAAGCTTGGCAATTTTGCAAGAAGTGCTCAGTTGAGTCTGGAGTTAGCAGTCTGGAGTCTGGAGTAAAATACAATTACTTAGTATAGAACTGTTAAATACTCCAGACCTGCCTGTCCGGTAGGCAGGCTTCTAACTCCAGACTCCAGACTCCAGACTTTTTATATCAGCCTTTTAATGGAAGTTTTGTTAGTAATCCTATTATTCTCAATTTGTTCAAGAATTAGCACGCCGGGTGTTTTACCCTTTTCAAAACTTCCTATAATATCATCCATTTGTAACGCTTTTGCGCCATTACTGGTTGCCCATTGTAATAACTCAGTCAATGGTATTGCAGGAAAGTGTTTAGTGATGGTTTTTAGTTCGTCTAGAACACTTAAACTCCAGTTACTTGCGAGACTATCCGTACCAATAACGAATTGACAGTTATTGCGGCGTAATAACTCAATGGGTGGAACAGCCTGTTCTATATATTGATTCGCATTTATACAAATACACCAACTCACGCCTGACGATTCACTATTCACGAATACTACATCTTCCTCTTTTGTAAACGTATTATGCACCAGCAGCACCTGTTTTGCATTACTCATTTTTGGAAAGTAAGATTGCAAACTGCTTTTCCCGGTGGGATGAAAGAAAGAAGTATCCATATGCATCATTCCATACATTCTTGTAAAATCGCCTTCGCCATTTTTAAACAAAGCATCTTCAAAAATGGTTTCCTGGTTATGAATAGTTACGGTGTTGTTTTCAAAATGAGGAGACATCAGTTGCCACAATTTATCCGATACTGAATAAGGTGCATGAGGCGAGATTGATAGCTTAGCTTTTGGCTTTTGACTTTTGACTTTTAACTTTTCACTCTCAATGAATGATTCATACAATGTCATTGCTTTTTCAAATCTCCCGTCCGCCACCGACGGCATCCAACCACTTACTTCAATAAAATTGTAATAAGCAAGCCTTCCTAATTTTTTTTGAGGAAGAGTCATAGTATTGTTACAGATATCGCCAACGGCTACAATTCCATTCCGTATCATCTCATCTTCAGCTTTGGCAATGGCATCTAATATTTCATCTTCGAGAAAGTGTCGTTCATTTACCACTTTAAAAACAAAATCTACCAGTCCGGTATGTTCAGGAATCAATCCTTTCATGTGACTAAGTTCGAGATGGCAATGACAGTTGATAAAGCCGGGTGACAATATACCCGAGAGTTGTTGAATATTATCACCTGCATCATTACTTAGAATGACGTCTTCTACCTTTCCATTATTATCTGTTACAAGTACATGATCTGTACCCAGAAGCTCAGTGCCGGTAAATAATTGTGTTGCCTGAAATTTATGGTATGACAAAATTATTGGAGTTTATATTCTTTAATCAAAGCTTCTGCCGGGATGCGAAGAATTTTGCTGAATTTCCGGATCATGGTAAGTGATAGGGCTTGCTTGTAATTCAATACTTTACTAACCGTTCCTTTATCGCCATATTCACGGGCAAGATCGGCGGGTTTAAAACCAAAATCTTCCATTCTTATTTTGATGAATTCAATCGGATCCAGTTCGGGTAATGTGGAATGTCTTTTTCCATAGTCATCAATCAAAAACGCAAGTAGCATTTTTTCTTTATGGTCAACAGAGCCTTTTTTGGCGTATTTAACTCGCTGAAACTGAGCAGAGGCTCTTTCATAATCTGTCTCGTTTTCTAAAATGAACCAAACATTTTTCATAATCCTTATTTCTAAATAGTTACTGGATTAATTTTATCATACTCACTATGTGTACCAATAAACCTGATATCTAGAAGACTGTCTTCATAGTCAAGTTCGGCTATCAGCCTATATGTATTATGTAAAATTTCAAATCTTGCTCTTTTATTAGGTAGCATTTTAGCGTTGGGAAAATCTTTTAATACATCCTAGTTCTTTTTCCAGACCGCTTCCTCAACTGCTTTTTTCCATGTTGCCAAACTTCTTCTCGCATTAGCATGTTGCTTTGCAAATTTTTCCAACAACATCGGCTGAATGATTTTCATAACAGGTATTTTAATAACTGGCTATGTTTTAAAATAAACCTGTAATACCTCTGTGAAAGCCAGTGTAAAAATAATGAATAGTTGGCAATTTGCCAACCATCGCAAAAATACTGCCAAATAATACAGCCTATTTGAGTATAAATACCCTTTTGGAGGTGTTTTTAACGTAATCATTGAATATAAAAGCTACTTGTGTTAAAGTGTACAACCGTCTACTATAAGTGAGCTGAAATGATGACCCAATTGCAGCAACGATACCTAACTTCCTCCCCTAATAAAATAATTGTTCAAAATTATTATTGAAAATCAATTAGTTACAAAGGTACAATGAAAAATACTTTCCCAAATCTTTGGAAAATCAACTTATTAGTAGCTACCTTTGCCACCCGAAAAATATCGGGATATTTAATGCCGGCGGGATAGCGCGGGATTCATTTTAAACAGATATATTATGAGTAAACTTCATTTCACCACAAAGCATGCGAACGCGGCTACCGTACAGCACAACTGGTATGTGGTTGACGGTACTAATCAAACCGTAGGACGTATTGCATCTAAAATTGCTGCTGTTCTTCGTGGTAAGAACAAAGCGTATTACACCCCACACGTAGACTGTGGCGATTATGTAATCATCGTTAATGCAGAAAAAGTTGTTTTTACCGGTAAGAAAGGTGAACAAAAACAGTATATCAACTATTCCGGTTACCCAGGTGGAAAAAAGGAAGAAGTTGCCGAAGACCTTTTGAAGCGTCGCCCGGAAGTGATTATGGAAAGAGCTGTAAAAGGCATGCTTCCTAAAAATCGCCTTGGCCGTAAAATGGTGAAGAAATTATTTGTGTATGCTGGTTCAACCCATTCACATAGTGCACAACAACCAAAGGAATTAAAATTCTAAAACCTTGCTAACAGCGTAAATCGCTAAGCATTAAGCATAATAAAAATGGAAAAACAAAAAAATGCAGTTGGTCGCCGTAAAGAAGCTGTAACCCGTGTGTTTATCAGCAAGGGTGAAGGTAAGATCACTGTAAACGACAAAGATTACAAAGCCTATTTTCCGCTTGTTTATTTACAAAACCAGGTTGAGGCCCCTTTAAAAACGGCTGAAATGGTAGGTAAATTCGACATCGTGATCAATGCACAAGGCGGTGGTTTAAAAGGCCAAGCTGAAGCTGCTAAATTGGGAATTGCACGTGCCATCTTAGAGATGAATCCTGATTCCCGTCCTGTTTTAAAAGCAGCCGGTCAATTAAAGCGTGATCCTCGTAGTGTTGAACGCAAGAAATTCGGACATAAGAAGGCTCGTAGAAGCTTCCAGTTCAGCAAACGTTAATATCAATTTGTGGTTTGTTGTTTGTAGTCTGTTGTTTTACAACTATAAACCCAACCACAAACAACAAACCATAGACAACAAACAAATACTAAATAATTGACAATGGAAAATAACACTTCGTTACAACAACAACTACTGGAGGCCGGTGTACATTTTGGTCACCTTAAAAAGAAGTGGAATCCAAAGATGTTGCCTTACATCTTTGCTGAAAAGAAAGGTATCCACATCATCGACCTGAATAAAACGGTTGATCATTTACAAGAATCTGCTGCTGCCATCAAGCAAATTGCAAAAAGCGGCAAGAAGATCATGTTTGTGGCTACTAAAAAGCAGGCCAAAGAAATCGTTAGCGAGTGTGCAAAGCGTGTAAACATGCCTTACGCAACTGAACGTTGGTTGGGTGGCATGTTAACCAATTTTAATACCGTTCGTAAGAGCGTAAAGAAAATGCAGAGCATTGAAAAGATGTTGAACGATGGTAGTGCAGAAAGCTTAACTAAAAAAGAGCGTCTTACTTTAACCCGTGACAAAGACAAGATGGAAAAAGTATTGGGTGGTATCGCTCAATTGGGTCGCTTACCGGCTGCTTTGTTCCTAGTTGATATTGGACATGAACACATTGCTTTGGCAGAAGCCAAGCGTTTAGGCATCACTACTTTTGGTATGGTTGATACCAATTGTGATCCGAATAAAGTAGATTTTGCTATTCCTGCAAATGATGATGCAACGAAATCCATTGCCATCATTACCAACTATATCATTGCGGCAATCACGGAAGGTTTGGCAGAACGCCAAGCTTCTAAAGATGATGAAGAATCAGAAGACGCCAACAATGAGAACGAAGCAAAAGCCCGTCGCTTAGAAGCAGAGGCCCAAGGTGAAGCAGCTCGTGGTGGAAGATCACGTGGCGGTGGTACACCTGCGGGTGGCCCTGGAGCCGGCGGTCCTCCAAAGCGTCGTGTTCCGGGTAATCGTCGTCCTGCCGGTGGCGGTGGAAGCGGTGGTGGAAGCAGATAGTCTCCTTAGAACATACGTAAGAAAAAATCGAATTAGTAATTAGTAATTACTAATTAATAATGGTAACATTATTGATTACTGATTACTAATTACTAATTTCTAATTACTAATTATTAATTACTAAACTATGTCAACTGTAACCATTACAGCCGCAGATATCAACAAATTACGCCAAACAACCGGTGCCGGTATGTTGGATTGTAGAAAAGCATTAACGGAAACCAATAATAATTTTGAAGAAGCTATCGATTGGTTACGCAAACAAGGACAAAAGGTTGCTGCGAAACGTAGTGATCGTGATGCCAAAGAAGGCGTAATTATTGCAAAAACTTCTGCTGATAATAAAACAGGATTTATTATCTGTATCAGTTGCGAAACAGACTTCGTTTCCAAGAATGCAGATTTTGTTGCTTTTGCACAAAGCATTGCTGATGCAGGAGTTGAAAACAATGTAAAAAGTGCCGAAGAACTGAATGAAATATTGATCAATGGTACAAAAGTATCTGATATGATCAATGATAAACTGGCTTCTATTGGTGAAAAAATAGGTATTGCTAAGTTTGAAAGAATCGAAGCACCTTATGTAGCATCTTATATTCACGGTTCTTACCGTATGGGTGTATTGGTAGGGTTAACTGCTACTGCAGCTGATGCAGGAAAAGATATTGCCATGCAGATTGCTGCCATGAATCCATTGGCTGTTGATGCCGATAGTATCCCTGCAGAAACCATTGTTAGAGAAAGAGCCATTGTGGTAGACACCATGAAAGCCGATCCTAAAATGGCCGGTAAGCCGGATGAAATGATCGCTAAAATTGCCGAAGGTAAACTGAATGCATTCTTTAAAGAACAAACTTTATTGGCACAAGCATTTGTAAAAGATGGCGGCATGAGTGTAGGTGATTACCTGAAGAGTGTAAGTGCCGATTTAAAAGTAACTGAGTTTAAGAGAGTAGCGTTAGGATAATTCTTACTGATATATTTTTCAAAAGGGTAGCCAATGAGCTACCCTTTTGTTTTGGAGTTATTTCCCAACTGTAAAAAATACCATTATTATTTTTTGGGTAATAACTTCGAATATTTTTCTAGTGGCTAAAGTATTTTGATTCGATTTTAGGAATAATTTTTCAATGCCCAATGGGGCTTGTGTATCGCTAACTAAATCAATTTCGAGCAATGTGCTATCCAACACAGTTGATTGAGAATATGCATTTGACAACAATACAATGAGTATTGAAAAGACAAAAAGTTTTCTTCTTATGTTATTTCTACATGGAAGGGAATTCTGAATGAAAAGCATTTAAGAAGATAAAAATAACTGCTCAGCAAAATAGAATTGGCTCCATTCATAAGATTAAATAGGACTTTTGTTGATTCATTTTGGCAACTCATTAAAAATTCAGGTTATTTGCATTCTAATCAATAACCTGCCATGCTTCCTAAATTCAAACGCATCCTCCTTAAATTATCCGGCGAAGCCCTTTTGGGCGACCAGCGTAACGGTGATCCTTTCAATCCAAAGATCATTGAACAATATGCGCACGACATCAAATTGGTAACCGATATGGGTGTTCAAGTAGCCATTGTAATTGGTGGTGGCAATATTTATAGGGGCATGAACGAAGCCGATAGTGGTATAGAAAGAG
Organism: Bacteroidota bacterium; assembly: GCA_031417635.1. Classification (GTDB taxonomy): domain Bacteria; phylum Bacteroidota; class Bacteroidia; order Chitinophagales; family Chitinophagaceae; genus Sediminibacterium. Next base: position 15,565 of record JANOVY010000050.1, read on the forward strand.
CCCATGGCGATTATATGGGAATGCTCGCTACTGTTATAAACGCCATGGCCATGCAGGCAATGCTTGAAAAAATTGGGGTTTATACCCGTTTACAGAGTGCAATTAATATGGAACAAGTAGCCGAACCCTATATACGCAGAAAAGCTTTGCGCCATTTAGAAAAAGGTAGAGTGGTTATTTTTGGAGCCGGTACCGGAAATCCTTACTTTACTACCGATACCGCCGGCTCCTTAAGAGCCATTGAAATGAAAGCTGACGTAATACTAAAAGGTACCCGAGTAGATGGAATTTACACAGCCGATCCCGAAAAAGACCCTACTGCCGTTAAATTCGACAAAATTAGCTTTCAAGAATGTATTAGCAAGAACCTGCGCGTAATGGATATGACAGCTTTTACACTTTGTATGGAAAATAAACTGCCGATTATTGTCTTTGACATGAACAAACCCGGTAACCTCTTACAAGTGGTAGAAGGTGCCAATGTAGGGACCATGGTAAGCTAGTGGCCCGCTTATAATAATTTTGAGTGTCTTTTAGTGTTCCTTGCATAAATTTACGATGCATGAAAAAATATAGCCTCTGTTTTTTAATTTCTTTTTCATTTGCTTTCTGTGCCAATGCACAAGGCGTATTGACTTTGTCTGATGCTTTAACCATTGCCTTAAAGAATAGTTATAGTGTGCTGGTGGCTAAAGACAACTTGGAAATAGCCAATATCAATGATAATATCGGGGTAGCGGGTGGTTTACCGGTTGTAAATGCGCAAATAAACGATAATCAGCAAATTACTAGCATTAACCAGACTTTTCCGGACCCGTCAAGAAATGTAAAACGAGATGGCGTAACTTCTAATAATCTAAACGGAAACCTAACAGGCAGTATTTTATTGTATAATGGGCAAAGGGTTAAATCTGCTAAAGGAAGATTGGAGGAATTGACAAAATTAAATCAAGGGCTATTAAATGTACAAATTCAGAACACACTGGCTGCTGTAAATACCGGTTACTATAATGTGGTTCGGAATCAATATTTTTTAAAAAGCATTGACCAGTCGATTATTGTTTCGCAACAACGATTAGATATCCTAAATAGCAGAAAAGATGTGGGATTGGCCAATAATGCCGATATCTTTCAAGCACAACTTGATTTAAATACATTGCACCAAGCTGCAGAAGCTCAAAAATTAGTGATCAGTCAAAGTAAAACAGATTTATTGAATCTGATTTTCGTAAACCCCGATTCAAGTATTGTTATCAAGGATACAATTATCATAGATCGAACTATCAATTTGGAAGAAATAAAAGAACTGTCTAAAAAAAATCCGCAACTATTAGCTGCCGAACAACAAATAAAAGTGAATGAGTTTTTAGAAAGAGAAGCGGCTGCTTTGCGTTATCCCACTTTAAGAGGCAATGCCGGTTTTAATCTAACGAATGTTACCAGCGCTGCAGGATTTATTTTACAAAATCAAAGTTATGGCCCACAAGTAAGTGTAAATCTAACCGTACCCTTATATAATGGCACCATCAATAAACGGCAACAAAGAGTTGCGGAAGTAAATACACGAATTGCCAAAACGCTTAGAGACAATGCTGTATTGAATATTGAAACCGGCATTGTGAAAACGTATCAAACCTATACCAGTACGCTTGATCAATTAAAAGCAGCCAAACAGAACTATGATCTCTCCATTAAACTGTTGGATTTGGTTTTACAAAAGTTCCAATTGGGCCAATCTACCATTATTGATGTGCGGGTGGCTCAAAATAGTTTTGAAATTGAATCCTTTCGTATAACCAATCTGGCTTTTACCGCAAAAGTTGCTGAAATAGAATTGAAGAGGTTGGCTAATCAATTGGCATTGTAAAATGCCAAAAAGATTCTTCCTGCCATTTTTACATCAATAAAATGTAGGAACCATTTCTCACGTTATTATCCATTCAAATAAAAGAACATAATTTTTTTTACGCTCTTTGTAGCGTTTGATTAAGGTGATGAATCATTCGATTTTACTAAAACGTTTTTTTAAAAGCAACACAATAACAAAATGGCAGAAATTACAAATTTGGTAAATTCTAAATTACCCGATGTAGGTACGACCATTTTTACGGTAATGAGTCAAATGGCGCTAGAATATGGAGCCGTAAACCTTGGACAAGGTTTCCCGGATTTTAATATGAGTGAAGAGCTTACCTCCTTGGTAACCAAAGCCATGCAAAATGGGTATAATCAATATGTACACATGAATGGCCTGGCATTATTAAGAGAAAGATTAGCAGAAAAAGCAGAAAAATTATACAATTCAACTATTAGCCCCGATTCACAAATTACCGTTACACCCGGCGGTACTTATGCCATTTACACTGCACTCACTTGTGCCATACAACCCGGTGATGAGGTTATTGTGTTTGAACCTGCCTATGACAGTTATATTCCTAATATTGAAATAAATGGGGGGAAAGCGATTTTAATTTCACTTCGTTTCCCGGATTATTCTATTCCTTGGAATGAAGTGCGTGCCAAAATATCAGCTAAAACCAAGATGATCATGATAAACTCACCACATAACCCAACAGGGAGTGTGTTACGTGAGAGTGATATAAATGAATTGAGAGCCATTGTTGCCAATACCAATATCCTTATTCTTAGTGATGAAGTTTATGAACATTTAATATTTGATGATATTCCACATCTGAGTATCCTACGATATCTGGATCTATTAGAAAGAAGTTTTGTTTGCTTCTCTTTTGGCAAAACATACCATTGCACAGGTTGGAAATTGGGCTATTGTATTTCCTCTCCTTCATTAATGAAAGAATTTAGAAAAGTACACCAGTTTAATTGTTTTAGTTGCGATACCCCCAAACAAGTGGCGATAGCAGAATATATGCAAAATGAACTTGCTTATTTATCGTTAGGCTCATTTCTTCAACAAAAAAGAGATTTTTTTCGATCATTAATGAAAGCGACTCCTTTTACTTGCATTCCCTCACATGGAAGCTATTTTGAGTGTTATAGCTATGCCCACTTTTCGAATGAATCCGATAAAGATTTAGCCATTCGATTAACAAAAGAATATGGCATTGCTACCATCCCCGTATCCGCGTTTTACAAACATGGCGAAGACAACAAAGTGCTTCGTTTTTGTTTTGCAAAGAAAGAAGACACTTTAGAAAAAGCGGTTGCTAAACTCGTAAATCTTACCAAATAAATATTTCCCCTCCTTTTCAAGGAGGGGACGATTATATTTTTCAAAGAAAAATGTAATCAGGGGTGGTTAATGGTCCATGTTGTTGGTTAAGCGACAAACAACGGCGTAGATTCATTCAATAAAAATCTGAGAATCTGTGGCGAAAAATGATGTCAAGATACCAGCATGAATTTGCATCCCAATTTTTACATCCGGCTACAAAGAATGGAATTTCATTATAAACTCCACCAATAATTTAATTTTAAAACGATCGCTCTGTTTTTTACTAGTAACGGGGAGGAATAATAATTGTCTGTATATACAATAAACAAATCTGATGCGGGTTTATAGCGCCATTGAAATCTGGCATTCAAATTTATATTGTTTTGTTGATCATTGTATTGAAGGTAGGTGGTGATGAATAGCTTATTGGTAAGTGTAACATCAATTTTCGGACCTATTAAAAGAAAAGTATTTTTCCCCCATGGCTTTGGTAAATCAAGTTGATTGTAACTGGTACTTAAGGCAATACTTACGATGGGTTGAAATCTATAACCCAACTCACTGATTATTGAAAAACGTTTCCCATCAGCATAATATCCCCCATATCGGAGCGAAAGAAGATAAGTAAATAATTTTTGAGGTTGAGAAACGATATCAAAACCTACCGTATTCCAAACATGTACGGTGCCCTTTGCCAATGTGTCTTTTCCTGAATTCGTTGGATCGAATGGTTTTAGTAATTCAATATAATCATGTGATACGATTCCTGAAATGCTTATTTTGTTTCTTAATGTTAGTAGGTATGAAAAACTAGTCTGGTCATCTGTTCTTCTCATTTTTTCATCATAATACAATTGTGTTGTAAACTGCGGGCCATGGCTTAAAATATTCCCTTTTTTCGGAAAATAATTTTTAATGATCTGCGGACTCAGTTTAATATATCCTTGTCTGGGTACATACCCAACTTCTGCAGAATAATTTTTTCCTACATACTCGTGTTGCCAACCGAAAGTCCATTTGCGACTATTGTAATTAAGGGTTGCAGCATGTACATAATTATTAGAAGTTTTATTGGGGCTAAATGATTTTAATAGAAAAGCTTTACCGGACCAGGCGTTATTAGAAGATGCCAGGTTGTATTCTAAACCTATGTTTCTATTGTATAAACTGTAGATTGGTTTTGTGGTATCCATTTTAGGATCATAGTTGGTGGATGTTTTATCGATATATATGATACCGATACTAGATCTTTGAAAAACTTTTCTTTGTAAAGACAATACAGAAAAATTTTGACCGGGAAGTCCGGTTTCATTCACTTTTTCTGTTTGAATATCCATGGCACCCAGTCGCCAATTTTTATCAATCTTACCGCTTAAACGTGCGCCCAAGCTAATGGGAACGCCTAGGCCAATTCTTCTTGAAAAAAATGGGCGAATATTTGTATTGCCAAAATTTCCAAATAGGTCACTGTTTTCAAGAAAGAACTGTCTTCTTTCCGGAAAAAATAGTTCAAACCTATCTAAATTGGTTACTTGTTTGTCTACCTCAACCTGTGAAAAATCAGGGTGAAAAGTCAAGTCTAAATTTAGCGAAGAGGTCACTGATATTTTTGCATCACCCCCTATTTCAGTTTTATTAGCGGTATTTTTTCCTGAAGTATAATCTTTAGATAAACCATTCAATATATAAGGAATGATAGACACGTTAGGACCTTGTGTGGGTGGGGGTTCATCCCAAACCAAAACGCCGGTAAAAGCCAAAGAGGCAGTAGGAAATTGACGGGGAACTTTAGCCCAACTTGATTTTTCGGTAGTCTTCAAATCATTTCTACTAAAGTTAATTCCCCATTCTTTTATTCCTTTTTTATAGCGGATGGTTTTAAAAGGAATGGAGGCTTCAAATATCCATTTGTCATCATAGTCTTTTACTGCGGAGATCCATTTATTATCCCAGTTAAGATCGGCTTTTCCACCATCATACAAGGAGCCATCCCATTGTGCTCCGGCTGCATTGGCCCCAAAAGTAAAACCACTGGTCTGGTCTTCAAAAGGGTCTATAAAAAAAATAAAATTATCATTTTTCCCAAAATTGAAATCACGACGAAGTGATTCCACCATGTTGGCACCCTTGATTTTCTTATAACAAATGGCTATGATATAAATCGATTTACTATCATACGCCATTCTAACATCAGTCCTAACTGTTGCCATGCTGGTATCCATGGGTAATACCATATAAAAATTATCAAGGCGTTCTGTTTGTTCCCAGGCTTTTTCATCAATACTTCCATCAATAATGATAGGTGATTGAGTTTTATGAATGTGAAAACGGGTATTGGCGTTCTTTTTTTGCGCAAACAGTTGTTGAAAAAATAAAATTGATAATGTGGCGGCTAAAAAATATTTCAATACAAAGTAATTGTGAAAAATAAATGCCTACAAGATAAAGTAAGTTTTGATAAGCGTTTTAAATTTCTATTTGATCAGTGATGCTCATTTCACAGTCTAATAACCATCAAAAAAATTATACAGATATTTTATCTTTTCTTCTGATTAACTCCCCCGGAATTTATCCCAATTCTTTCGGGAGGGGGCTGGGGGTATCTATCTCCACCCATCCCCATCTAATATATTACCAATGCCGCCCAATACGCTGCCTTCCTCTCTTCTAGATGTTGTGCCATATTGAAGAATACGACCTGCTAATCGGCTGATCGGTAAAGTTTGTATCCAAACAGTACCCGGTCCGGTTAATGAAGCAAAAAACAATCCTTCTCCACCAAAAATGGAGTTCTTGATACCGCCTATGAACTGTATATCATAGTTAACGGTGGAGGTAAAACCTACAATACAGCCGGTATCTATTTTTAATAATTCCCCTGCTTGTAAATTTTTCTGAATTACATGACCACATGCATGTAAAAAAGCCATTCCATCACCCTCCAGTTTTTCCATGATGAAACCTTCCCCGCCAAATAAACCGGTTCCGAGTTTTCGTTGAAATTCAATGCCTACGCTTACCCCTTTAGCAGCACACAAGAAAGCATCTTTCTGACAAATAATTCGATTACCCATTTGTTGCAGATTTAATGGGATAATTTTTCCGGGATAGGGAGAAGCAAAGCTGACATGTTTTTTTCCATGAGCGGTATTGGTAAAAGCGGTCATGAATAAACTTTCACCTACTAAAACGCGTTTCCCTGCATTGAGTAATTTGCCTAAAAGGCCACTATTATTTTGTTGCCGGCTTCCATCGCCAAAGATGGTTTCCATGGCTATACCATCATCCATCATCATGAATGCACCCGGTTCTGCAATGGCTGTTTCATTTGTGTCTAATTCAAGTTCTACATACTGCATTTCTTCACCGAATATTTTATAATCTATTTCGTGGTTTTGTATCATAACTTAAAGTTTAATGTAAAAATAAGAAAGAGAATGCTAAAGTTCAAGGACCAATTGATGAAAGGTATTATTTGTAAATCTGTGCATCTGTGGCGAATAATTTATTACAAAAAAACTCGTTTAATGATTAATGAAGGTTCTCCAAAATTTAATATTAGTCCCACTTTACAGCCCGAAACTTTCAGATAGTTAATGGTTTGTGAGTAGTGTACATCTGCAATTCCTTCCTTAGCTTTTATTTCAAAGATCACTTCGTTAAAAACAATAAAGTCTGCAAAGAAACGGTGGGGAAGAATTATATCATTATAATTTACAGTATATTCTTTTTCCCTTTCGTAATGAATTAATTTCTTTTGCAGTTCATATTCCATAGCATCTTTATATACTATTTCAAGAAAACCCTTACCAAGAATTGTATGAATATCAAAAGCGATACCAATAATGATCTTTGTTTACGCTTGTAATGGGTATTTATCATTGATATCAGTCATTATTTTTTTATTTTCACCACAGATGCACAGATTTACACAGATTTTTTTAAAATCTGCAGGTATAAATACTTAGTATTTATTGCCTAAAAAAGCCGCCCTTACATGTAAGGGCGGCCGGTAAACCAAAAACAACTGTTCGATACTATTGGGATTTCATAGGTGTATTTTTCATTTGTCCCATCCATACCTTTTTACCTTGAATTTTTCTGCCAAGGAACATAATTCCCACAGTAATGAAAAAGAAAGGTCCTAGGAAACCTAGCAAGGCAACATATTTCGTTCCATAAAATTTTTCCATGGGTCTTCTTAATCTTTCACTAATTAGGTACATACTGGGCACCATTACCAGGGTTAAGAAAAATGCAAATACTAAACCAAAAATGATCGTCCAGCTTAAAGGTCCCCAGAATACCACACTGGCACCACCAAAGAAAATATTGGGTTTAAAATGTTGAAACAGGGAAACAAAATCAATATTGAATCCAACCGCCAATGGCAATAATCCTAGCATGGTAGCCAATGCAGTAAGCATTACCGGAATAATCCGAATCTTTCCTGCTTCAATGGTTGCCGCCCTGGTTTTGTATCCTCTACCACGTAACTCATCTGTAAATTCTATTAATAGGATACCGTTTTTAATAACAATTCCAGCCAGACCAATAATACCTACCCCCACCATGATTGTGGCCATCGACATACCGGTTACTGCATATCCAATGAATACACCAATGATTGAGAAAAAGATTTCAGTTAATACGATAAAGGGTTTACTTAAACTGTTAAATTGTAAAACTAGAATAAGAAAAATCAACAATAATGCGGTTAACAATGCGGTTCCTAGAAAACTTAATGTTTCTGCTTGTTGTTCACTTTCTCCCGTTTGTTTGATAACTACATCGGTGGGTATTTTTGTTTTGCTTTTAAATTCCTCAATCTTTTTACCCAATTCTATGTTTACGGGACCCGTTAATGATGGATCCGTTACACTTGACTGAATTTGAATCGTACGCTTTAAATTTTTCCGTTTTACACCTCCGGAAGTATTTGTGTAGTCAACCGTTGCCACTGCATTCAAGGGTACTTGTTTAATACCCATTGTGCTCATGTCACGAAAAGTTAGTCGCATATTCATGAGGTCACTAATATTGTTACGTTGCAATTGATTGTAACGGATTTGAATTTTATACTCATCTTCTCCGTCTTTTAATTTGCTGGCTTCCTTTCCAAATACAGCTGATCGTATTTCCATGCCAATTTGTGCTGTACTCAATCCTTCGCGCAATGCTCTTTCACGGTCAATATTAATGGTGATTTCAGGATTCTGTAAATCAATATCCATCTTCAGGTTGTCGATTCCGAAAATACGGTTTGTATCTAGATGGTTTTGTAAATCATATGCCACTTTTGATATTTCATCAAAATTATCACCACTAATTTCAATATTTACCGGAGGATCAGTGGGAGGGCCTGCATCTTCTTGTCCCACTTCAATACTTGTACCCGGTATTCCTTTCATTTGCTCTCTAATTTGATTTAGATATGGTGCACTAGATTTACCATGACGCTTTTCATACTCAACAAAGGATACTTGAATTCTACCCAAGTTACTTTGTGTACTTCTGTTATTATCTCTTGGGTTGTTAGCACTTACGGCAACATTGGTTATTAAACTTTCTACAATAGAACCTTCGGCACCCGGTTTTTCTTTATCCAATACTTTTAGAACTCGGTTTTCTAAAATATGGGTAACTGAATCGGTGGTCGCTGTTTTTGTACCAATGGGCATTTTCAAATACACATAAATAAAATTGGGATCACCACTGGGGAAAAAGGGTTTGGGGTTATTTCGTAAAACCAACATCACCAATGATACAGGAAACAATAAAAACAAACTTACTAACAACCAACCCGGTCTTTTGCCTTGTAAAATCCAATGCAACATGGTTTCATACTTATTCATTAATCCGGGTAACAGTCTTTCTTGAAAATAATGAATGATGACTCTTAATACATAGCGGTTTAAAATCATTAAGATTGCGAGAAATAAAAGAAAATTACCAAAGCCATGCCAGGTTGCAATGTTAAAGAGAAGGCCGGCTCCGATAAGTGTCCAGAAAAGAGGTTTTTTGAAAATGGCACTTTTCTTTTCCTCAAATTCTCTGCCTTCAGGTTTCATAAAGCTTACTGCAAAAACCGGGTTCATAATAAATGCTACAATTAAGGAAGCCGCCAAAGTAAGAATTAACATGGTGGGCAAATAAATCATGAATTTACCGATCAAGCCTTTCCATAGCAATAGTGGAAAGAAAGGGGCTAGGGTGGTTAACGTACCAGCCAATACCGGAATAAATACTTCACCCGCCGCTTCTTTGGCGGCTCTGGTAATCTTTACTTTTCCGTTTTGGTATATTCGGTGTGTATTTTCAATAACTACAATGGCATCATCTACAATAATTCCTAATCCAAATAGTAGGGCAAATAATACAATAAAATTTAAGGTAACATGTGTACCTACAATAGAATCTGCCAGTGGTAAAAACAAAAAGGCAACAAATACACTTAACGGTACACTTAAGGCAACGAAGAAAGCATTGGTAACACCCATAAAGAACATCAATACCAGCAATACAAGTATAAATCCAATGACAATGGTATTCACCAGATCATTGAAAGATGTTTTGGTCGCAATGCTCTGATCGCCCGTAATAATAATATTTAAATTGGGGGGTAACTCTTTTTTCTCTTTCATTTCAGCAACAATTTGCTGAACCTTCTCTGCTGCATTAATAAGGTTTTCTCCGCTGCGTTTAATAATATTCAGTGTAACCACATTCTTTCCATCTAAGCGAGCATAGTTTTCAGTTTCTTTTACTGTGTCAATTATCTCTGCTACATCTCTTAAATAAATGGGGGCTGCTTGTAAATTTTTAACAACGATGTTTTGCATATCCAAGGCAGAAAGAAATTGCCCTTTTACACGAATGGTTCTGTTCATTTCACCCACTTCTATCAAGCCGCCACTAATATCCTTGTTCTCATAACTGATGGCGTTACTAATATCGGTGAATGAAAGTTTAGCCGCTTGCATTTTAAAAGGATCTACATTAATTTGTATTTCCCTTTCAGGGGCCCCCACAATATCGGCACGATTGATTTCTGAAACTTCTTCAAACTTATCTTGTAATTTCTTTGCATACCGCTTCAATGTCATTCCATCAAAATCACCACTTACGTTAACATACATAATGGGCATTTCACTAAAATCAAACTCTTTGGCATTGGGTTGCTGCGTTAAATCTTTAGGTAGATCAGTTTGTGCCCTGTCAATGGCATCCTTTACTTTTTGTTTTGCTATATCAGTTTTTACATCGGTATCAAACTCAACAATGATTAGCGAGAAATCTTGTTGTGAAGTTGACTGAATCTTTTTCACTTTAGCACCACTAATCCCTTTCAGTTGCTTTTCAATAGGGCGTGTTACTATGTTCTCTATGTCTTTTGGAGAAGTACCAAAATATACAGTACTGATACTAATGGTAGGTACAACAATATCAGGAAACTGCTCCTTGGGCATGGTGGTAAACTTTGTGAGTCCATAGAGAGTTATCAATATGGTAATAATATACATGGCAGTTCTATTATCAACTGCCCAGCTGGTAGGTTTAAACTGTTTGAATTTTTTGGCGATGCCCTCTAAAAATTGCATAGTATGTTGTTTTATGTAATCAGCTCTGGTTATTTGTGGCGAATCGTGAGTCGGGAGTTGTCAGTCGTGAGATATGCGTTTTTCATTCACGATTCACTTCTCACGATTTTTTCACGTCTATCCGTAAACTTTGTCCATCATAAATATTCTGAAACCCTTCTGTGATCAATTGTTCACCGGCATTCAATCCTGTTTTAACTTCTATGTTTTGATTATACAGTTGTCCGAGTGTAATTTGTTTTTTGCGGGCGATTAATTTTCCTGCTTCGGTAACAGCAATGTATACATACTTACCTTTTTCGTCAGTACCAACTGCATTTACGGGAATGACAATGGCATTGGCTGCTTGATAATCCATAATTTTTACCTGCGCAATTTGATTAGGTCTCACAGTTCCATCATTCGGAAGTTTAGCTTCTGCCCTAAATGATCGATTATTGGGGTCAATCGTTTTGCCCGTTAAAGAAATGGTTGTGTTAAATGTTTTGTTTACATCCGGCAAGCTTACAATCATGGAAGACCCTACGTTTACTTTTCCGCTATAGTTCTCCGGAATTTCTGTAACAACTTTCAAACTATTGGTATTTACAATTTTTATTTGAGGCATTACACCTGAAAAACCTGTAAACATTTCACCCACCCTAACATTTACTTCATCTGCGATACCTTCTACATTGCTATAAACATTCGCGCCACTAAGTTGTTCTATTTGTATTTTAATGCCTTCCTCAGCGCCTTTCAATTGTTTTTCTAAGGATTCTACATTAGTGGCAGAATTGAGAAGATCAATTTCAGTTCCTATCCCTTGTTTCCATAAATTATTTCTCCTGGAAAATACATCTTTGGCAAAACCCAATTGTGTTTTAAGACCTTCTGTATTCTGTTTAGCAGCTACAATTTGTTGCTTAACAATGGCGTCATCTAATTTTAACAATAACTGCCCTTTTTTAACATAGTCGCCCTTTTTTATAAGTACCGATTTTACTTGACCGGGACCTAAACGTGGCGATATATAAGAAATATCTTCCGCATCAATTTTGCCCTGTAATTCAATATAATGAAAAAAATCTTGTGCAGTAATAGGAGAAAGGCCTACTAGTTTGGCAATGTCTTCTTTTGTTGCTGAGGTATCTAATTTGGCAATTTCTTTTTCAAGGGAAATTATTTTATCAGCAATGCTTAATTGTTCTTTCTTCAAGTTTTCTATGGTCGCTTTTTTTTCTGCCAATGTATTTCCACCATTGTTTGTTCCACAAGCAAATAGTGACAGGGAGGCTGATAAAAAGAGTACTTGTATTATTTTTTGCATATATCTATATTTTATTTTTTTTATTTATAATTTTCCTGTGGCTTTTAAGTAATCTACCCTTGCTAAAATGGCAGAATACATAGCATTAATAAAATTGGTTTGTGCGGTAAAAAGATCTGTTTGTGCTGTAGAAATTTCTGTATTAGATCCTGTGCCTGCTTCAAATTTCTTTTTGGTTTGGGCATATACATTTTCTGACAATTGCATGTTTCTTTTTTGAAAAGACATCGTTAACAGTGATGATTTAAAATTGGCTCTTGCTTGCTCAACTTCACCATCTATTGATATTTTAAGATTTTGTAATTGGTTCTCTGTTTGTTGTAATTCCAATTTAGATTTATAGATACGGGCTTTTTTAGAAAAGCCATCGAATATAGGAATGGCCAAATTAGCTCCCACATAGGAGGTAGTAAACCAATCTCCTTTTCCAAAAAAATCGAATGTATTGCGTTGTGCGTTCTTACTGTATGAGCCATTTAAAGTAATGGTAGGTATTTGACTTAGTTCGAAACGTCTGATATTAAATTCATTCAATTTTTTTGCTAAGGTTACATATTGATAATCCTTACGATCTGTGTATTGATAAATTGAATCTGCTGAATAATCTTTCAAAAATTGCTCTTCAGTTATCTTGTCCAATAATATTAATGAATCATTTGCCGGCATGCCCAGTAATATTTTCAACCCTATGTATCCATTGTTAATTGAATTGAGGGTTTTTATTTTTTCAGTTTGAAGATTCGCTAATTGAACACTTACTTTGTCAATGTCCAGTTTTTCAGCAAAACCATTTTCATACAAAACCCTTGCATCGTGCTCCAATTTTTCTAAGCGAGTAATGTTCGCATTAATTAAATCTACTTGCGTATTACTGGCTGTTAAAGTGTAATATATTTTGTAGATATTTGTTTTGATGGCCTCCTCGGTAACTTCAACGTTTTTATTTTGAAAATCAATTGTTGTATTTCTCGCTTGTAAGGCGATGAAAACTTGTCCATCAAATAATATTTGCCGCAATTGTAAACCGGCAGTCGAGTTGTATTTTGTTCCAAATTGGACTGGAATAAAAGTACCTGCGGGTTGACCGAATATTTCGCCTGGCAATAATGACACAGGTATGTTTAAGTAATCAGTTACACCCACACTACCACTAATACCCGGTAATGCGGCACTGGTAACATCTCGATTCACTTGCTGTTGAATTTGAACACCTAGTAATGCGTTTTTTACTTGCACGTTATTTTTATGTGCGTATTCCAATGCTTGTTGAATGGTAAATTCATGTTTTATTTTAGATTGTGCCTGACTTTTGAAAAATGCCATGGTTACACATACCAAAAAAACACCCATTTTTAATAATTGTTTACTCATGCGGTTATGGTTTTTAGTCTTTGTTGCTTGTATTTATGAATTAACTTTTGTCCTTTGATTGTCACCAGGCCATACAAAAAATTATCAGTCATTTCTGTAATTGCGGAGGCAAAACTATGTTTGCCCAACGGCAAAAGATCTTGATTAAAAATTAAGAACATGGAGGCTAGTCGGAATCTAGCCAGAAAGTCTGTTTGTATTTCTTCTCTGTATAGACCTTCCTTTTTTCCCCAATCCAGGTTTTCTCTGATGATGGTATACAGGAATTTATTTTTGAACTCTGTGTGTTTTTTGAATGCAGTTGGATGGTATTTCTCAAGATCATACAATACGGTCGGATTTATTTTGCTTACCACTTCCAGCATCATATCAACTGCCATAAAGACCTCTTGAATTGCATTTTCACTTTTTTGTCGGTGTTGTGTACATTCCGACTGGCTGTTACAGATTTCAATGTCTATTACACCTTCTACTAAAGCATCTTTATCAGTGTAAAACTGGTAAATCGTTTTTTTGCTGATGCCTAAGTGATTGGCAACTTCATCCATGCTGATGCTGCGTATGCCATACCGCATAAACAGTTCATGTGCCTTATTCACGATTCTCTCCTGTGGTTCCATATGCGCTTGTAAAATGTGAGCGCGAAACTAAGGAAACTTTTATTGTAACCAAAGTTTCCATGTGGTTTTTTGTGTGAATTTTGTGTTAAGCGGCTATTACATTGGATAAACGTGTAGAAAAATGTGCTTACTGTTGTTAGTTTTAGCTCACAAATAGCCATTTGAGAACGCGATTGGTACAAATGTTCAATTTCAAATCATTTTGAACGCATATTCGATATCGTATAGAAACTATGTGTCATATTCTTAGTTACTTTACAGTATAATAAAAACTACATGAGCCGAGCAGAACGCCAATTAACTTTTAAGGGTTATTTAAGAAAATTATTGCAATACTTTTTTCAGGGATTGATTGTTTTAGCACCCATAGGTATCACTATCTGGGTAGTGCTTGGTATGTTCAACTTTGTTGATAATATTCTTCCCAATATCATCCATGGCCTAGCCCCAAGCTTTTTAACGAAAGACTCGGAAGGAAACTTAAATAAAATTCCCGGATTGGGTTTTATTGTCGTCATTGTATTGGTATTGTTTGTGGGATGGGTTTCTTCCATATTTGTGGTAGGCCGATTGGTTTCGGTATTGGATACCGTATTGGAAAAAACGCCGGGCATCAAATTCATTTATTCCTCTGTAAAAGATTTTTTGGAAGCATTTGCCGGCAATAAAAAGAAATTCGATAAACCCGTTCTTGTAAATGTAGATGCTACCGATGTTTGGCGTATTGGCTTCATCACCCAACCCAATACACATGAGTTGGGTTTGCCAACGCACGTAACCGTATACGTACCACATTCTTATGCAATTTCCGGTATCACCTATATTGTACCCAGAGACCGAATCCGATTATTAGACAATGTAAGTGCTGCTGATGCCATGAAATACACTGTTTCCGGCGGCGTAACGGAAGTGCATGAGCATGAGTAAATGCTGGAATAGTAACAACAAAAGGTACCCTCTTTTCAAACAATGAAAAGCACACCCCTCTCTACAAAGTAGAGAGGGGTGACGAGCGAAGCGAAGTCGGGGTGAGTTAAGTTTGGAAGAATTTATTTTACTTTGCCGAATGAAACTCTATAATTTTAATTCCGGTCCCTCCATATTACCACAACCTGTTTTAGAAGAAGCATCCAAAGCGATTCTCAATTTTAATGATACCGGTTTATCAATATTAGAAATTGGTCACCGTACTCCTTGGTTTCAAGACGTATTGAATGAAGCAACCGATTCGGTAAAACAATTGATGCAATTGGATAATTCCTATGAAGTTTTGTTTTTACATGGAGGTGCTACCACTCAATTTATGCAGGTACCCATGAATTTGTTGGATGAAGGAGAAACTGCCGCGTATTGCGATAATGGTATCTGGGGTAATAAAGCGGCAAAAGAAGCCCTTTTGTTTGGAAATGTTGAAGTAGTTGCGAATAGCGCAGACAAAAAGCATACCTATATACAAAAACAATTAACGATTCCTACAAATGCAACATACTTGCATATAACCAGCAATAATACGGTTGAAGGAACACAATGGCATCAATATCCCCAAACCAATATTCCGCTGATAGCAGATATGAGCAGCGATATTTTTTCCAGGCCTACTGATTTTTCAAAATTTTCATTGATTTATGCCGGTGCCCAAAAAAATATGGGGGCTGCCGGTGTTAACCTGGTTGTGATTAAGAAAGATATCTTAGGCAAAATAAAAAGAGCCATACCCACTATTATGAATTATCAAAAACATATAGAGGCAGGCTCACTAATGAATACACCTCCCGTATTTGCAGTGTACGTGAGTATGCTAACACTTAGGTGGATACTTGAACAAGGAGGTTTGAAAGAAATGGGTAGAAGAACAGATGCAAAAGCCTCATTATTGTACAATACATTAGACAGTTTACCTGTATTTGCTACTGCTATTGCAAAAGAAGACCGTAGCCAAATGAATGCTGTTTTTTCATTGGCCAATCCGGCATTGGAAGCCCCTTTTCTTGATTTGTGTAAAAAAGAAGGGATGATTGGTGTAAAAGGATATCGGACTATTGGTGGTGTAAGGGTTAGTATGTATAATGCACTTCCATTAAAAAGCGTTCAGGTTTTTTGTGACCTGATGAATGATTTTGCTTCCAAAAATGGATAGGGTCTGAACGGTAACTATTATTTAATCAAATCGAAGAGTTTTCTGTTAGCAGAAAGTAAGCCTTTTATTACTCAATTTATGTTTCGATTCGCTAGCTTCTTTCCTAATATCATAACCCTAGTTTTTTGCGGATGGCTATTCACAGTGATGGCGTTTACTAATAAATTGCCTGCACATAATGTAGCAATAAAAACCCCGCTAGAAAAAATAATTAACAAACCGGATCAGCATGACAGTTTTCCCATTCCCACCGGTAATGCCAAGCAATTGTTTTATTTACAAAGGACTTCAAATATCAATACAATTGTTTGTGAACTGAATTTGGATAGTAAAGGACAATTAATTGAAGAAAGCCCTGTACATGTTTTTTGGATCCGTTATGCTGAAGGGGGAATGCGAAAAGAATTGAATTATATCCAACGAGTATTTGCCTATGGCATTGTTGCCAAACCCGAGGGCAATGGTATCTTTGATATGCATTTTGTATCTTATAAAAAACAACACTTCACATTGATGCGTTCTTCAAAAGACAATAAATACCATGTTTATGCAAACATTAATAAAAAGCAGGCGCTATTAAACAGGTTTTTCTTAAAAATCGATGGTGGCTCCTTTTGGTCACCCAATATCATTTATATGGAAATGAAAGGCACTGACCCCATTACAGGGAAAGAAATGATAGAAAGGTTTAAGCCTTAAGTAGGGCTTAATCAATGGTCTATAATCTTAAGACCATGACTATCCACATTCATAACTTTTAGTTTATAATTATTTTCTGATATTTGTAATATGGCAATCATACAACCGTTCAGAGCTTTACGACCACAAGCACAATTGGCAAAACAAGTCGCCAGCCTTCCTTACGATGTACTGAGTAGTGCAGAAGCTAAAAAAGAAGCAGAAGGGAATCATAGTTCCTTTTTGCATATTACGAAGAGTGAAATTGATCTTCCCGAAACAATAGATACGCATGCTGCTGAAGTATACAATCAAGCAAAAGAAAACCTGGCTGCTTTTATACAAAGAGACATTCTATTTCGCGAATCAAAAGAGTGTTATTATATCTATCAGTTAATCATGAATGGTCGCAGCCAAACTGGTTTGGTTTGTGTGAGTAGTGTTGATGATTATGAAAATGGGATTATCAAAAAACATGAGTTTACCAGGCCTGAAAAAGAATTGGACAGAATCAATCATATAAAAACATCAGGTGCGCAAACAGGAAATGTTTTTTTGGCATATAGAAATCATGCATTCGTTGATGTAATCATTAACAAATGGAAATCAAAAAAATCGGCCGTATATGATTTTACAGCCTTAGATGGAATACAACATACCATCTGGATCGTGAATGATAGTAAAACAATAGAAGAAATCACCACCTTGTTTCAAAATGAAATTCCCCATACCTATATTGCCGATGGGCATCATCGGGCCGCATCTGCTGCAAAGGTTCGTAAGTCATTAGGGGTGTCTGCCGGAAAAGGTGCGGATTATTTCTTAACCACTCTTTTTCCTTCAAATCAGTTGTATATCATGGATTACAACCGTTTAGTGAAAGACCTACATGGCTTAACACCCAAAAGTTTTATGAAAGAATTGGGTAAAAATTTTAAAGTAGAACTGATTAGTAAAGAAGCATACAGACCTGAAATACCACATACTTTTGGACTTTATATGGACCAGAATTGGTATAAACTAACTGCCAAGCCGGGTACATTTACAATAGATCCTATTGGTGTGTTAGACGTAACCATTTTACAGAACAATGTGCTAGACCCCATTTTGGGAATAAAAGACCAGCGAACCGATACAAGGATTGATTTTGTGGGCGGTATTCGCGGGTTGGGTGAATTAGAAAAAAGAGTAGACAGTGGAGAGATGGCCGCGGCATTTAGTATTTATCCCGTATCCATAGATCAGTTGTTTAATATTGCCGATAGTGGAAATGTAATGCCTCCAAAAAGTACTTGGTTTGAGCCAAAGTTGAGAGATGGCCTGTTAACTCATCTAATATATGAGTAATAGACACTTTTCACTATTTTACATGAAGTGTTAACTATTTTTCATGAAGTATTGTTTGTTTTTTTGTTTTTCATTTACTTCTTTCTTATACAGCTTTGCTCAACAGCAAACTGCTGCACAAATGCAAGAAACGGCTAAATCCCAAATGCAACAAGGCGAGTTTGATAATGCATTGCTACTTTTGAATCGTGCCAGACAACAAGAGCCCAATAATATTGAAATTCTCAAAGACTTATCGTTTACCTATTATTTAAAAAGAGATTTTGCAAGTGGCATCGAATTTGGGAAAGTACTCATAGAAAAACCTGGCGCAGACCAACAATCTTTTCAAATACTCGGATTATCATATAAAGCAATCGCTTCCTATGTAGAATGTGCCAAATTATACAAAGGGGCCCTTACAAAATTTCCCAACAGTGGTCTTCTCTATAATGAATATGCCGAAATGAGGGCTTCAGAAAACAATTTAGAAGAGGCCATTCTTTTATGGGAAAAAGGAATTGAATCCGATCCTGTTTACAGTGGCAATTATTTTAATGCCACCATGTATTATATGCGCGTTAAAAAATGGTTACGGGCAACATTATATGGCGAAACATTTTTAAACTTGGAAAGTTATTCTACCAGAACCGATGAAATAAAAACACAGTTATTTGTTGCCTATCAAAATTTACTCGCGCCTTCAGTAATTGAACAATTATTGCAATCTAAAACGATTTCTGCTTTTGAAAAGGCTTTACTTGAATCATTAGCAAAATCAACAGGTAAGCTTCAAAATATGGTTAAGATTGAAAACATAATCAGTATTCGTACGTTGTTTATTCTTCAATGGTTACAAGGAAAACAAAAGCTATATCCATTCCGCTTATTCGATCATCAACAATTTTTACTGAATAATGGTTTATTTGAAGCCTACAATTATTGGTTATTTAGTACTACCCTTAATGCTGATGTATATACAATATGGCAAAAAACGCATGGCAAAGAATTTGAAGGGTTCAAAAACTTTCAAGAAGGAAGGGTATTCAAATTACCGGTGGGACAGTATTATTTCAGTCGTTGAGAAGACAAGTCTATGGTCGATGGTTTATTATCCATAGTCCATGGATCATGTAATATGAACCATGGAGTATCGAGTTTTTTACCTAAATTAACAGTCCAAAATCAAGGATATGGAAAATACAAATGATGACCGGCTTTGGCGAATAGCCCGAAAAAGAGCCAATTTTAAAAAGAGCCTTTATAGTTATTTAATTATCAATGCATTCTTATGGGCTATTTGGTGGTTTACAGGTGGTCGAAATTCAGGTTTTCATCATTATCCTTGGCCAATTTGGGTTATGTTAGGTTGGGGAGTCGGCTTAGGATTTCAATATTTTGAAGCCTATCTTGGAGATAAGAATGACATGGCTATTGAAGAATATAAAAAATTGAAAAAAGAAGAGGAAACGTGAATCGTGAGTCTTGGTTATTTTTCTTTCAAATACACCCGCCTGATCACTCAGCTCCGGCGCCTGACATTTGCCATCATCTTTTTAAACAATCAGCAACACCATGACCGTCAAACGACTTTTTGATTGCATAGATCATCAATTGAAACACTTCCCCAAACTAGATATGCTGGCCGCCAAAGAAAAAGGGGTTTGGGAAACGTATAGCACAAAACAAGTGGCCGATATAGTTAATCAATTTAGTGCAGGATTATTACAATTAGGCGTAAGTGCCAATAACATGACTGCAGAAGGCAGTGATAAAATTGCTATCATCAGCAATAATAGACCGGAATGGGTGTTTACCGATTTAGCAGTACAACAAGTGGGTGCTATATTGGTTCCTGTTTATCCTACCACCAATCCATTAGAACTTGAATTTATTTTAAATGATGCGGCAGTTACCTATATTTTTGTAAGTAATGAAGAACTATTGCAAAAAATCAAGGGTGTAGCAGAGAAGGTTCCTTCTTTAAAAGGCATTTATACTTTTGATAAAATATACGCAGCTTCCCATTGGAGTGAGATAACACAAATGGCTGATGAAGCGTCTTTGCAAAAAGTGGATGTTATCAAAGCCTCGATACCCACATCTCATTTGGCAACTATTATTTATACTTCAGGTACAACGGGAACCCCCAAGGGTGTTATGTTAAGTCATAAAAACATTTATAGTAATCTACAGTTTTCGAAAGAGAGTTTCCCATTCAACGATGCGCCGGATACCAAAGTATTGAGCTTTTTGCCACTAAATCATATATTCGAAAAAACATGTACCTATATCTATCTCTATAGTGGAATTAGTATTTATTATGCAGAAAGCCTCGAAACCATTGGTGATAATTTGCGGGAAGTAAAACCCAATGGATTTACAACGGTACCAAGGTTATTAGAAAAAGTTTTTGAAAGGATAATGGCAAAAGGCAATGAATTAACCGGCATAAAAAGAAAACTATTTTTTTGGGCAGTTGATCTAGCTGAAAAGTATGATAACAGAATTGATGGAGGTATTTGGTACAATATGAAATTGACTTTAGCCAATAAACTTATTTTCACTAAATGGAGAGAAGCTTTGGGTGGTAATATTTCTTTTGTAGTAACCGGTGGCGCGGCCTGTCAGGTTAAACTTTTGCGCATATTTAATGCAGCCAAAGTGCCTGTTTATGAAGGCTACGGACCCACAGAAAATAGCCCGGTAATTTCTGTTAACCGACAAGAAAAAGGAGGAACGAAATTTGGAACGGTGGGCCCTGTGCTTAATGGAGTTCAAATTAAATTGGCCGACGATGGAGAAATTTGTGTTGCTGGTCCTAGTGTTATGGAAGGGTATTATAAACGTCCGGATCTTACAGCAGAAGCAATTGTGGATGGATGGTTATTAACCGGTGATATTGGCGTATTTGAAGAAGAAAAATTTTTGAAAATAACCGATCGGAAAAAAGAGTTGTTTAAAACAAGTGGCGGCAAATATGTAGCACCGCAACCCATTGAAAATAAATTAAAAGAAAGTCTTTTTATTGAACAAGTGATGGTAGTAGGTGCAGAAAAGAAATTTGTGGGTGCCTTTATCGTTCCCTCTTTTGCAGCATTAAAAGAATGGATGAAAGAAAATGAAATCAATTATACAACGAATGAGGAAGTAATCAACCATCCCAAAGTATTGAACCTGTTTAAAGAAATTGTTGAAGACTATAATCAATACTTTAACCATGTAGAGCAAATTAAAAAATTCGAATTGCTTCCATGTGAATGGACGATTGAAACAGGAGAAATGACCCCTAAAATGAGCCTGAAAAGAAAAGTGGTGATGGAAAAGTTTAAAGATGCTTTTGAAAGGATTTATGCCGAATGATATTTTTCTAACTTGCTATATTTTATACTATTCAGTTGGGGAAAAAATCGAATGTTTTCAAGATTTTTTTCAAATAGACAAAACTATTCACTTTTAATACCTTCTAAAATAAAACTAATCTTGGAGAATCATTAAATCTTACCGAAATTAGGCTAAGGATAAGTACTTGATGGATTAGATAAGCGTATCATAAAGTTTTTTTTGTTTTCGACCAATATTGCATAAGACCGTACCATGAAATCCAACACTATTTATCAATCCCTTATTGATACCTCGCAAAACGCATTTTTCTTTGCAAAAACCAATGGTGCCATACTGGAAGCAAATAAGGCTGCTTGCATCATGTTTGGATACACTGAAGAAGAATTAAAAAGGTTAGGCGGGTCTAGTATTCTGGATACCAAAGATCCTCTTTTTGCGCAAATGATGATAGAAAGGCAGAAAGATGGAACCATAAATGGTTTTCTCACCGGCATCAGGAAAAATGGCGAATATTTCCCATTAATGTATTCATCAGTTAGATTAATAGATGATAATGGAGAAGAAATAGTAAGTATTGAAGCAACTGATTTTTCTGAACAAAGAAAACAAGAACAACAACTGATAGAATTATTACAGCATTCCAAAGAACTTCATAAAAAAGAAGAGGAGGATAGAGCTTTATTAGAAACGGTTCTCGATAATATTACCGATGGTTTTTTTATTGTTGACAATGACTGGAAAATTCTTTTCTGGAACCGAACTGCTGAAAGGATTTTGGGTAGAAATGAAAAGGATTTAATTGGCAAAAATGTGTGGGATGAATTTCCGGTATTTGCTCCATTGCGAGAATACAAAGATTACAACACATTGTATAATCTTAAACAATCTGTTCACTTTCAGGAATATTATCCGGCATTTTCCATTTGGGCAGATGTGAGTGCCTATCCATCTGACAATTATATTTCTGTTTATTTTAAAGATATCACAGAAATTAAAAGCCTGCAAACTTTAGAAAGCTTAGAAAGACAAGTGTTGGAAATGAATGCCAAACCGGACATTCCCTTAACGGATACCCTTGATTTTTTTATGAAAGGGATAGAAGAAATTCATTCCGGGATGACTTGCTCTATTTTACGATTAAAAAATGGTCGTTTATATAATTGGTCAGCACCCAGCCTTCCAAAAATATACATCGATGCAATTGAGGGTGGTGAAATTGGTGAAAATATGGGTTCATGCGGAACCGCCGCATTTAGAAAAGAAAAAGTGGTGGTAACAGATATTGAAAATGACCCCAAATGGGCTTTGTTTAAAGATCTTTCATTAAGTCTTGGGTATAGAGCTTGTTGGTCATTCCCTATTTTAGACTCAAACAATGACGTATTAGGCACTTTTGCTGTGTATTATAAGAAAGTGAAAGAACCTACACAGAAGGAAGAGAGCACATTAGAAAGAATGAAAAATTTGTTGATGATCATTCTAGAAAATACAATTGCGCTTGAAACCATAACTGCGACTAATCAAAGTTATAACCTTGTTTCAATGGCTACAAGAGATGCTATTTGGGATTGTGATATTGAAACAAATATTGTTAAAAGATCCGGAAGCGGGTTAACAGCTTTATTTGGTTACGATATAGAAGAGACGATGAACGACAATAATTTTTGGCTTCCAAAAATACATCCGGATGACATTGACAGAGTAATGGAATTACAAACTGCCACACTCAATAATCCTAATGAATCGTTCTTAGAGCATGATTATCGATTTTTAAAAAAAGATGGAAAATATGCCTATGTAAACGATAAATCAATTATTATACGCGATAAGAATGGAAAAGCCATCCGTTTATTAGGGGCCACTAGAGATGTGTCAGAAATTAAAGAGAATGAAGCTTTATTACTTGAACTTAATAATCGGTTAAAACAAAGAGCCGAAGCATTGGCTGCCTCTAATATTGAACTGGAACGCTTTGCCTATATTGCATCACATGATATGCAAGAGCCCTTGCGAATGATTACCAGCTTTCTACAGTTGTTTAAGAAGAAATATGAAGGCCAATTAGATGCAACTGCTGAACAATACATTCACTTTGCAGTAGATGGGGCAGAAAGGATGAAAAAGTTAATTATGGATCTGTTGGAGTATTCTAGAGTTAGTTCTAATAAAGAAAATTATGAAACCATTCATGCGCACGATTTAGTAGAAAGTGTATTAAATTTGTTTTCTGATCGAATTGAAGAAATGAAAGTGGTGGTTTCTATGGGTAAATTACCGGTGATAGTGGCCAACAAAACGCAAATGTTTCAATTATTTCAAAACCTAATTGGAAATGCCTTAAAATACCATAGTGGCAATTTGCCTCAAATAATAATAAATGGAAAAGAAGAAGAAGGCTATTTTTTATTTAGTGTGATGGATAATGGTATTGGAATAAAACCTGTTTTTTTTGATAAAATATTTTTACTCTTTCAAAGGTTACATCATAAAAATGAATATAGCGGCACAGGGATTGGTTTAACAATATGCAAAAAAATTATTGACAGACACTATGGTAAAATTTGGGTTGAATCCGAACCCGGCAAAGGCAGTTGTTTTTATTTTACGATTGGCAAATTGTTAGAAAATCAAATGACAAGTTAAAGCTGAAAATAATTAGAATGGAAGTTGAGTAATCAATAAAGAATGGCTAAAATTGAAAATACCCATATGCTTAATGTGTTGATTGTGGAGGATAATCCGGGCGATCTATTTTTGCTGGAAGAAACCTTGCGATTAACTCGATTGCCTTTTCAAAAGATATATACCTCTACAAGCGCCGAAGAAGCAATCCTCATATTAAATAATCAAGTACTTGATTTGGTTCTCCTCGACCTTTCATTACCCGATAGTTCCGGATTCAATTCTTTTGCACAAATTCAACAATATGCTTCAGCCATCCCCATTATCGTACTTACCGGCTTGGCTGATGCAGCCATGGCACTGGAAACAATGGCCAGTGGCGCACAGGATTACTTGATTAAAGGAGAGTTTGATGAAAGATTATTGGCAAAATCCATACAATATAGTATTGAGCGTAACCGCATTAGAGAAAGTTTATTGGAAAGCAATGAAAGTTATCGAAACCTCTTTTTCAATAACCCTTTACCCATTTTTATTTGGGATGTACATTCTTTGAAAATGATGGAAGTAAATGATGTGGCCTTAGAAGAGTATGGATATTCAAGGGAAGAATTTTTAGGTATGACGGTGTTGGATATTCGTCCCAAACATGAACTCACTCGATTTAAAGAATTTGCAAAAGAATTTACAGAATCGGGTATTTCAAAAAAAGCCGGCATCTGGGAGTATATCAAAAAAGGAGGCGAGTTAATGGTCATTGATATCTCTTCTCATAAAATTGATTATAAAGGCACAGCTGCCATTTTATCAATTAATAATAATATAACTGAAAAGGTAAGGCTAGAAGAGAAATTGGAGGAGGAAAGATTTTTGAAACAGCGTGAAATAACAGAAGCCTCTATTCAAATACAGGAAAAAGAAAGGTATGAAATTAGTACAGAATTGCACGATAATGTAAATCAACAGTTAACAGTTGCCATGATGTACATTGCATCAGTAGAACAAAAATTTCCGGAAGGTGCAGATTTACTTCGACAATCTTCCGGATTTATATTAAATGCAATTGAAGAAATTAGAAAATTATCTCAAACCCTTGTAACTCCATTAATTAAACATTTTGGACTTAGTAAAGCAATTGAAACTTTGCTCGATGAAATTGCTGTTGTGAATACATTAGAAATAGAATTAACAGCAGATACTTTTTTTGAAGAAGACATTAAATATGATTTCAAGCTAAATATTTTCCGAATCGTACAAGAGCAAATGAACAATATTATCAAACATGCCCAAGCAAAAACCGTGAGTATTGAGCTTTTAAGAAATAGTACCAGTATCTACCTAAAAATTCAAGACAATGGTATCGGCTTTGATATCAACCAACAAAGAAAAGGTATTGGATTGTATAATATTATCAGCAGAGCTGATTTGTATAGCGGTATCGTAGATATTCAATCATCTCCTGGAAATGGTTGTTTAATACACATTACATTTCCTTTGGAACAGCATATCTTAATTTCATAAGAATATTTAGAAAAAATCTAAATATCAGAATGATAGATATTATTTTTTGAAACACATAGGTAGTAAAAAGAAAGGGCACATAGAGATTGAATTCTATGTACCCTTTTCTTTATACTATTGTTTCTATGTGTTAAATGAAATGAAGCAGCCATTGATTTATGGATGCATTACCAACAAAATCTAACACCGGCTTTGCAAAACGATATCAATGCACTAAGCCTAGGTGGCAAAAAAACCTTACCTGAATTGTATGCAACAGCCGGATTAAAATTTGATCTCTCTCCCGATCATATTAAAATCCTGATGGAGTTTACGGCGAAGGAGATGGATAGGTTGAATTATTTTTTTTAAACACATAGGAGGTACATAGGATAGGCAAAGAGTCCATAGTGGTAGACCTTTGTGCCTATGTGTTTCAAAAAAGATTATCATAACGGCAATAAAAAGAAAGATGGATGAGTTTCACTTGAGGGCTTTTTAAACACATACATAGGAAAGGAATAGGGCACATCTTACCTATATGCCCTTTGTACTATCCTATTGTTCCTATGTGTTACATTAACAATGAAGCCTTAGCATCTTGTAAACAGGCAGCTATCTTATAAAACACACTGTATAATAGGAAAAAGAACACACAATGGTTCCTTTCGAAAAGAGGTAAATCATTAAAAAATGGAATACTAATATTAGGCTTCATCAGATCTTTTAGCTTCCATATACTTCTGTCTGATAATTTGTTGTACAGGCTGGTTGGATATTTTACTTTCTAGCCATGATATGATATCGAGATACATAAATGCACGGCTTTCTAATCTGTTTTTTTCTAAAGCTTTTAAATTAATCAATAGTATTTCAAACTGAGGCTTCATCTGCCTTGGTGTTAATCGAAAAGAGGATTGCAAAAACCGAAATACCTCTTCTTCAACAATGCTTAAATTTTGCATTTTATACATGAACCTGTATACCGATTTCAACAGATATTTTAATAAATCAAAATTACTTAGTTCATAATGTGCTATCAAATGCAATAGCCTGGCATAACATTGCAAGTCTGTTCTAAGATCTACTTTCAAATTAATGATCTTTTGTAAATAGTCTATACTTTTATCAAAGTCGCCACTGCCAAAGTATAGTGAGGCAATCTTATAATAAAACACTAATATTCTGTGTCGGTCAAGATATAACTCATAGACTGCTAACTTCTCCTCAATGAATGGCACCAATTCTAAACCTTTGCTGAAAGTGCCTTCCATAAAGTGTTTATTCAATTTGGCGATATAGAGGTATACAAAAGTCTGAATTAAATTATTACGGTTTTGCTGAATAATGGGGGTTTTAATAAATGCTTCCAAAAGGGAAAGAGTATCATTGAATTTTCGAAAATTTCGTAAATCAAAATGTGCACCCAATAAATTATGTAACCCTTTAATATAATGGGTAGTTTCAATCTCAATCATTTTGGGTTCTGCAGCAAATAGGTCCACCCATTTCTGACAATACCGATAATATAAAAGAAAATTTTGCGTAATGAAAGCATGCCAACAATAACATTGATACAAATAAAGACGCTCATAAAAACCTTTTGAATCTTGGGCTTGGTCTATGACGGGTGCTGTTAAAAATGTATCAACTGCCAAGGTATCCTGCTCATTTCTAGCATGCCCATTTTTAATATACCAACTATATAATTGCAAGGATACATTAGATAAACTGCTAACAATCATTAGCCGTTGATTTACTTCATCAACTTCGGAACTTAATTGATCGGCTCTATCTTGCATGCTTCGGGTAATATGTAAGGCCTCTATCTTTTTTTCCATAAACAGTGCCTGTAAAAGGTAGGTTAACTGATTATTTACCCTTGCCAATTCTTTTATTTTATCCAATATTTTCAAGCTTTGCAAATAGAGACCTTTGTTATACAAAAGCCGGGCAAAGTCTAATTGTTCGTGTAATTGCAAGTCGAAATTTTCGGCTTGGTTCAACAATCGTAAGCTGCTAAGGATTTCGCGGTATAAATGGGCTTTTAAATTAGATAACTGCTGTTTTTGAATCGACGGAGTTTTTTGTAACAATTGTTCTTCATCATATTGTTTTGCTTTTTCTAGGGCGTCAAACAATTGCACCACTTTCAAGTCGCCGGAACCTGAATTTCTAGTCATATAAAGCTTAAAATTCCTTTTTTCTGACCTCTCCAATGATTGAATTAGTTGAAATAAGGCATCAGTTGAGCGGTTGGGCATCGTAATTGATTTATACTAAAATCCAATGCAGGCATGGCTTTCAGTCTAAAAAAGGTGTTTTAAAGAGTGTAAAATACTACCAATTTTGATTCTATCCACGCTGCTTATTGTACTAAATTCGAAAATGACAGGCTATTATTTTGTTATTAAAGGCAATCGATAACAAAAACAAATAGCCTGTCTTTTCATCTAAACAAGTGAAAAAATATTAAAATGGATCAAAAAGTCTTCATATTCGACACTACTTTGCGCGACGGTGAGCAAGTGCCCGGCTGTAAATTAAATACGAAAGAAAAGTTGGGTCTGGCACTGAAACTCGAAGCTTTAGGTGTTGATATTATTGAAGCCGGATTTCCCATTTCAAGTCCGGGTGATTTTGAATCTGTGACTCAAATTTCTAAAATTATTACCAATGCCTCTGTTTGTGGATTAAGCCGTGCAGTCCAAAAAGACATTGAAGTAGCAGCTGAAGCATTAAAATTTGCAAAAAGACCTCGTATTCATACCGGAATTGGCACTTCAGATTTTCACATTAAATCGAAATTCAACGCTACAAAAGACGAGATTTTACAAAGAGCCATTCAAGCCGTGAAATGGGCCAAAAACTTTGTAGATGATGTAGAGTTTTATGCAGAAGATGCAGGTCGTACAGAAAATGAATACTTGGCCAGGGTGATCGAAGGAGTTATTAATGCCGGTGCAACAGTTGTAAATATTCCCGATACCACAGGTTATTGTTTGCCTTATCAATATGGAGAAAAGATTGCTTTTCTAATTAATAATGTGCCAAATATAGATAAGGCGGTTATTTCTTGCCATTGTCACAATGATCTGGGTTTGGCAACAGCCAATTCTATCGCCGGTGTAATCAGTGGAGCAAGACAAATTGAATGTACCATCAATGGTTTAGGGGAAAGAGCCGGAAATACTTCTTTAGAAGAAGTAGTGATGGTATTAAAACAACACAAACATTTGGGTTTATCCACCAATATCAATACCCGAATGTTGAATCCGATAAGCCGCGAAGTTTCCGATATCATGCGGGTACCTGTTCAACCTAATAAAGCCATCGTTGGTGCAAATGCTTTTTCTCATTCTTCGGGAATTCACCAAGATGGATTTTTAAAAGACGCCTTAACTTATGAAATCATTAATCCGGAAGAAGTTGGCGCAGAAGAAAGTAGAATTGTTTTAACAGCTAGAAGCGGAAGGAGTGCATTGGCACACCGTTTTCAAAAAATAGGGTTTGAATTTACTAGAAATGACATAGATATATTATACGAGTCATTCTTGCTATTGGCAGATAAGAAAAAAGAAATTGTTGAAACTGATTTGCATCAGTTGGCAAAGGCATATAAACCGGAGCCGGTTATTATTTAGGGAGTTCTCATCAGTATAGTTTTAGTTTTAGTAGCGTGGTGTTTCTACAGCACGCTTCAAATAAAAAGTATGGCAAAAACATTATTCGATAAAATCTGGGAAAAACATGTTGTTCAAAAAATTACAGATGGACCTTCTGTATTATATATTGATAAACATTTTATTCATGAAGTAACCAGTCCGCAAGCATTTCAAGGCATTGAGAAAAGAGGGTTACAGGTATTTCGACCGAAACAAGTGGTAGCCACAGCCGATCACAATGTACCCACCCTTAATCAACATTTGCCCATTAAAGATGAACTCTCTCGTTTGCAGGTGCAAGAACTGATCCTAAATTGCAAAAAGCATAACATAGAATTATACGGATTGGGGCACCCCTCTCAGGGCATTGTTCATGTAATTGGACCGGAATTGGGAATTACTCAACCCGGTATGACCATTGTTTGTGGTGATAGTCATACATCAACGCATGGCGCTTTTGGAACGATTGCATTTGGAATTGGCACCAGTGAAGTTGAAATGGTGTTTGCTACACAATGTGTTCTGCAAACCAAGCCCCAATTAATGCGCATCAATATTGAAGGAGAATTACACACAGGTGTTGTTTCAAAAGATATCATTTTGTATATCATTTCAAAAATAACAGCCAGTGGGGCTACCGGCTATTTTGTTGAATATGCGGGTTCAGCTATTCGTGCATTATCTATGGAAGCGAGAATGACCATTTGTAACATGAGCATCGAAATGGGAGCAAGGGGAGGAGTGATTGCTCCTGATGAAACAACATTTGCTTATTTAAAAGGACGACAGTTTTCGCCATCCGGTTTACAATGGGAACAAAAGTTGAATGACTGGAAACAATTGTTTAGTGATACAGACGCAGTGTTTGATACTGAAATAATCATTGATGCCTCGGAAATTGAGCCCATGATAACATATGGCACAAACCCCGGTTTGGGAATGCCTATTAATGGATTGATACCCCTTACCGAAACAATGACAGATGAAGGGGAAAGAAAAAATATGGTGAAAGCGTTATCTTATATGGGATTAGAATCGGGTAAATCTTTATTGGGTATGCCCATTCAACATGTATTTATTGGTAGTTGTACAAATTCAAGAATTGAAGATTTGCGTTTAGTAGCTGCATTGGTGAAAGGAAAGCAAAAAAACAAAGATGTACAAGTGATGATAGTACCGGGTTCGCAACAAGTAGCCAAACAGGTGCAAGACGAAGGTTTGGATGCCATTTTTATTGCGGCAGGATTTGAGATTCGACAGCCGGGCTGTAGTGCCTGTTTGGGAATGAATGAAGATAAAATTCCTGCGGGTGAATATTGTATTAGTACCAGCAACCGAAATTTTGAAGGTAGACAGGGGGCAGGTGCCCGAACATTATTGGCCAGCCCATTAACAGCAGCAGCTGCTGCTATTACTGGGGTTGTAACGGATGCGAGAGATTGGACCCCCTAGCCCCCTGAAGGGGGAATAAGAATGAAAATTATTTCGAAAATGAATAATATGAAGAAAATATTTTTAAAAACAACAATATCAATTCCCCCTTCAGGGGGTTAGGGGGTATATTATTATGAAGTCACTAATTTTTATAAATAGCCGTTTCGTACCCTTACACATGGAAAATGTAGATACGGATCAAATTATTCCGGCACGCTTTTTAAAAGCCACTACACGCGATGGGTTTGGTAAGAATCTATTTCGTGACTGGCGTTATGAAAGCAACGATGAGACAAAACCCAAAAAAGAATTTGTATTAAATAACCAATCATTTAGTGGGGATATATTAGTGGCCGGCAAAAATTTTGGCTGTGGTTCTTCACGCGAACATGCGGCTTGGGCCTTGCAGGATTATGGATTTCATGCAGTTGTGTCTAGTTTTTTTGCAGATATCTTTAAAAACAATGCACTCAACAATGGGGTACTACCCGTAAAAGTGAGCGATGATTTTTTAGCCAAAATATTTTCACTCAATAATGAATCAACCCTCAGTATCGATATAGATAAACAAACCATTACCATTGATGCTACCGGGGCACAAGAAGTTTTTGATATCAGCCCCTATAAAAAAACTTGTTTATTACACGGGTATGATGATATTGATTATTTGATAAGTAATAAACCGGCGATTGAGGCGTTTGAAAACTCCCTAGCCCCCTGAAGGGGGAATGAAATGGGAAATATTTTACAACGGCAATGGAAATTGATAAGAAGAAATATTAATATTAAAACAATATAATTCCCCCTTTAGGGGGCTAGGGGGTGTGATTTTATGGAAAAAAAAATAGCAATCATATTAGGAGATGGGATTGGTCCGGAAGTAACCCAACAATCTATAAAAGTGTTGAATGCAATAGGGCAACGATTTGGACATAGTTTTCAGTACAATTATGGTTTAATGGGGGCTGATGCGATTGATAAAACGGGCAACCCTTTACCCGATGAAACAATTGCCATCTGTTTAGAAAGTGATGCTATTTTATTTGGTGCCATTGGACATCCAAAGTATGATAACGACCCTACTGCGAAAGTTAGACCGGAACAAGGGTTATTAAAGTTGAGAAAGGAGTTGCAATTATTTGCAAATATCAGACCCGTCAACACCTATCAATCTTTACAACATTTATCTCCTTTAAAAAGTAAACAATTGAAGGGGGTAGATTTTATTATTTTTCGTGAATTAACGGGCGGAATTTATTTTGGAAAAAAAGAATTGAGTGAAGACAAAACATATGCTTCAGATTTATGTGAGTATAGCAAACATGAAATTGAGCGGGTAGCACACCTTGCCTTTGAATACGCACAAAAGAGAAAAAAGAAATTGACACTGGTTGATAAAGCCAATGTGTTGGAAACATCTCGTTTATGGAGAAAAGTAGTACAGGATATTGCCACACAATATTCCGAAGTGTCGGTTGATTATATGTTTGTTGACAATGCTGCCATGCAAATTATTCTAAACCCTGCTCAGTTTGATGTGGTGTTAACCGAAAATATGTTTGGTGATATTATTAGTGATGAAGCCAGTGTATTAAGCGGCTCATTGGGATTACTGCCCTCTGCTTCTGTTGGCAATACAACAGCCTTATTTGAACCTATTCATGGTTCTTATCCGCAAGCAGCCGGTAAAGACATCGCCAATCCTTTGGGTTCTATTTTATCTGCTGCCATGATGTTAGATCATTTTAAACTTAAAGAAGAAGCAAATGCAATAAGAGAAGCTGTCGGCTGGACGTTAGCACATGGATTTGTTTCAAAAGACATAGATCCCATAAATAATTATGCAACTTCGGCAATTGGTGATTTGATTATCGACCATATTGAAAAGCATGCGGATAAAGGACGAAATAGAAATGCCAGTATTAATCAATCAACAATCATATAGTTTTAATAAAGTTGTAAGGTAAGTCAGCAAGAATACTAACACCTGTTTGCAAAAACAGATGTATTAAAAATAGTTTCAATAGTTCTTTGTTTTTTGCGATGGTGGGCGTATTTTTGATTCAACAGTTCATCCATGTTGCATAGCAGATTAAATAATGTCAAATCCTTTTTCACAATTGTTGCGATTGTGATTGTCATTATTATTCCTGCATGGCAGGGAGGATGAGTCTTTAAACTAGTAAAAATACTAAGCATAAAAGCCCCGCCTCCCAAAAAGGCGGGGCTTTATTTTTAATCCTTATTCAAAAAAAACTTTTAGAAAAAGAAATCTTCTAAATGTATAAACAAAGCATATGGCAACTTATTATAACGAAAACACAATCATTTATCTAAACGGTGCATATGTAAAAGCATCTGAAGCGAAAATGGATTTTTACAGTCAATCATTGCACTATGGTTATTCTGTATTTGAAGGTATCCGATCGTATAAAACGATTAACGGGCAAACAAGAATTTTTAAAGCGCTTGAACATTTTAATCGTTTAAAAGTTTCAGCCGAAGCATTGAATCTGCCATATACGTATACTTCCAAGGAATTAATCGAAGCAACTTATGAAATTTTAGCGCGAAATAATTTTCAGGACGCCTACATCCGCCCGGTGGTATATGCACCTGCAAACATGAGTTTTAACTTGAATACTGAATCTTTTATCGTTATTCAAGCCTGGGAGATGGCGCCATTTTTGGGCGATAAATTATTACGAGTAATGACTTCTTCTTTTCAAAGACCCAATCCCAAAGGATTTAAAATTCATGCGAAAGCGGCCGGACACTATGTAAACTCAATTATGGCAAGCCAGGAAGCAAAAGCGGCAGGCTTTGATGAAGCTTTATTATTAGACATGAATAACCATGTAGCTGAAGCACCCGGCGCAAATGTTTTCTTTGAGAAAGAAGGGAGACTATATACACCTGCTACCGGCAATATATTGCCCGGAATTACAAGAGCAACCGTTTTAGAACTTTGTGATGAACTGAATATCCCGGTAGAACAAAAAATGTTTTCTAAAGAAGACATGTATGGAGCCGATGCTGCATTCTTCTGTGGAACAGCTGCAGAAGTAATTGGGTTAGCCTCATTGGATGATAAACCTTTCACGATGCCATGGGAAAACACAGTAAGTAAAATGATACAAGACGGGTATAAAAATCTAATTGTTGAAAATAAACAAGAATTGGTAAATGAGATTTCCGGTGTAGAATAGTGGGTTAAAAAAGTTAAAGTAGTTAAAAAGGTAATGTAACCACTTTAACCCTTTTAACTTTTTTATCAAAATAAAAGCTGCTGAATAAAGAACAGAGTGCACAAGTGAGTGACACAAGTAAAGTTGATAAAAGATAAATAGCTGATAAAGAAAATGGCAAACGAAATTAATAAATACAGCAAAACACTAACACAGGATATTACCCAACCTGCCGCCCAAGCTATGTTATATGGCATTGGCTTAACAGATGAAGATCTAAAAAAAGCACAGGTGGGTGTAGTTAGCATGGGCTACGATGGCAATACCTGTAACATGCATTTGAACGATTTAGCCAAATTGGTAAAGCAAGGAGTTTGGGAAAATGATCTGGTGGGTTTGATATTTAATACCATTGGTGTTAGTGATGGCATGAGCAATGGAACACCCGGAATGCGTTATTCTTTGGTTAGCAGAGACATTATTGCAGATTCGATTGAAGCGGTTTGTGGGGCTCAATATTACGATGGAGTCATTGCTTTACCGGGTTGCGATAAGAATATGCCCGGTTCTATCATTGCGATGGGCCGATTAAATCGTCCTTCCATAATGGTATACGGTGGAACCATTGCGCCGGGACATTATAAAGGACAAGATCTCAACATCGTATCTGCATTTGAAGCCCTCGGACAAAAACTAGCCGGCCAATTAAGCGAAGCTGATTTTAAAGGAATTATACAACATGCTTGCCCGGGTGCAGGCGCTTGTGGTGGTATGTATACCGCCAATACAATGGCATCTGCTATTGAAGCTTTGGGAATGTGTTTACCCTATTCATCTTCAAATCCTGCGCTAAGTGAAGAAAAACAAACTGAATGTTTGAATGCCGGTAATGCCATCAAAATATTGCTGGAAAAAGATATCAAGCCTAAAGATATCATGACAAGAAAAGCTTTTGAAAATGCAATCACAATGGTCATGGTAATGGGAGGCAGTACAAATGCGGTTTTGCATTTAATAGCCATGGCTAAAAGTGTTGATGTGGAATTGACACAAGACGATTTTCAAAACATTAGTGATAAAGTTCCTGTACTAGCTGATTTCAAGCCAAGCGGAAAATATTTAATGCAAGACCTACATCAATATGGCGGGGTTCCTGCTGTTATGAAATACCTCTTACAAAAAGGAATGTTGCATGGAGATTGTTTAACTGTTACCGGTAACACCATTGCAGAAAATGCAGCCTCTGTTCCAGATTTAAATTTTGAAG
This sequence comes from Bacteroidota bacterium, assembly GCA_031417635.1. Lineage (GTDB taxonomy): Bacteria > Bacteroidota > Bacteroidia > Chitinophagales > Chitinophagaceae > Sediminibacterium. The sequence continues at coordinate 50,821 of JANOVY010000050.1, forward strand.
AGCAAAAAATCATATTACCTATTGAGAATCCGGTAAAAGCAACCGGTCATTTACAAATTCTCTATGGAAATTTAGCCTTAGGTGGAAGCGTAGCCAAAATCAGTGGAAAAGAGGGAGAACTTTTTGAAGGACCTGCTCGCGTATTTGATGGAGAGAAGGAATTGATTGAAGGAATTAATTCGGGAAAAATAAAAAAGGGAGATGTTGTAGTCATTAGACATGTAGGCCCAAAGGGTGCACCGGGAATGCCTGAAATGTTGAAACCAACTTCCGCAATTATTGGTGCCGGACTAGGTAAATCTGTTGCATTAATCACTGATGGTAGATTCAGTGGAGGAACACATGGATTTGTAGTAGGACATATTACGCCTGAAGCTTTTATTGGTGGTTTGATAGCTTTCGTAAAAGACGATGATGTGATAGAATTAAATGTCGCCACAAAAAAAATGACATTAAAAGTGTCTGATGATGAAATAGTCAAAAGAAAAGCGACTTGGAAGCAACCCATGTTGAAAGCGACGAAAGGTGTTTTATTTAAGTATGCACATCAGGTAAAAGATGCATCACAAGGATGTGTTACAGATGAAGCATAATATAATTAGTAATTAAAATAATAGGTAATGGAAACCTTAGATGTTACAAAAGAAAAAACGAAAACTGTTCCGATTGAAAAAATTTCTCTTTCGGGGTCCCAAGCAGTTTTAGAAGCATGTATTGCCGAAGGAGTGGATACAATTTTTGGGTATCCCGGTGGGGCCATCATGCCCATTTATGACGCATTATATGATTATCATGATAAATTAAAACATATTTTAGTTAGACATGAGCAAGGGGGTATTCATGCTGCACAGGGTTATGCACGTTCATCCGGCAAAATAGGCGTAGTATTTGCCACCAGTGGGCCCGGGGCTACAAATTTAGTAACTGGGCTGGCTGATGCGATGATTGATAGTACCCCTTTGGTAGCCATCACAGGACAGGTTTTTGCACATTTATTAGGCACAGACGCGTTTCAAGAAACAGACGTTATCAATATTACAACCCCTGTTACCAAATGGAATTACCAAATTACTGATGCTACAGAAATACCTTCGGTACTTGCCAAAGCATTTTATATTGCATATACCGGAAGACCCGGACCGGTACTCATTGATATAACTAAGAATGCACAGATACAGAAATTTGATTATGAAGGATATACTAAATGCAACCATGTTCGCAGTTATCGTCCTAAACCCATTGTCAGATATGAATATATTGTAAAGGCAGCCGAACTAATTAATGCTGCAGAAAAACCTTTTGTCATTTTTGGACAAGGAGTCATACTTGGCAAAGCGGAACAAGAATTCAAAACTTTTATTGAAAAAGCGGGAATCCCTTCAGCATGGACCATTTTAGGGTTAAGTGCATTGTCAACAGATCATCCTTTAAATGTAGGGATGCTAGGTATGCATGGCAACTATGGTCCCAATTTGTTAACCAATGAATGTGATGTTTTAATAGCAGTGGGTATGCGTTTTGATGATCGTGTAACCGGAAGACTAGATAAGTATGCCAAACAAGCTAAGATCATACATCTGGATATCGATCCTTCAGAAATTGATAAGAACGTAAAAGCCACGGTGGGTGTTTGGGGCGATTGTAAAGAGACATTGCCATTACTCACTAAAGCAATTGAAACGAAAGTGTATCCTGCCTGGTTAAAAAGATTTAGAGATTGTGATAAAGAGGAAAACAAAGAAGTGATCTTCGAAGAATTACATCCCTCAACTGAAGAATTAACTATGGGAGAAGTAATTCGCAATCTTAATGAACTTACTAATGGCAATGCAATCATTGTTACGGATGTAGGACAGCACCAAATGGTGGCTTGTAGATATGCAAGGTTTAATGAATCAAAAAGCAATATAACATCCGGTGGTCTTGGTACCATGGGTTTTGGCTTACCCGCAGCCATCGGTGCCAAATTTGGCGCGCCGGATAGAACGGTGGTTGCTATCATTGGTGATGGAGGTATACAAATGACCATACAAGAATTAGGCACCATTATGCAATCGGAAGTAAATGTAAAAATCTTAATTCTTAACAATCGTTTTTTAGGAATGGTACGTCAATGGCAACAATTGTTTAATGATAAGCGCTACTCATTTGTGGATATCGCCAGTCCGGATTATATCATGGTTGCAAAAGGTTATGGTATAGAAGGGCAAAAAGTTTCGGAAAGAACAAATTTGAATGCGGCCTTACAAACCATGTTAATGCACAATGGATCATACTTGTTGGAAGTTATGGTGGGTAAAGAAAACAATGTGTTTCCCATGGTGCCACAAGGATGCAGTGTGAGTGAGATTAGGTTAAAGTAAAACCCCCTGCTTACAAAAGGGGGAGTTGGTGCAAGAAAATTTGCAAGGGGAACATAAATATTATTAATCAACCAAATAATTCCCCCTTCAGGGGGGCTAGGGGGTGAATATGAAACAAGAATATACAATAACCGTTTATGCAGAAAACCATATTGGTTTACTCGTTCGAATTGCCACTATTTTTTCGAGAAGAAAAATTAATGTTGATAGCCTAAATACTTCTCCTTCCGAAGCGGAAGGAATTCATCGTTTTACCATTGTTATCGAAGAAACCGAAGAAGTAGTAAGAAAGCTAGCTCGACAAATTGAAAAGCAAGTGGAAGTATTAAAAGCTTATTATAATACAAACGAAGAAATTATTTGGCAAGAATTGGCGCTTTATAAAGTAGCCACAGATGAAATTGCTGAAAAGGTTCAGGTAGAACGATTATTGCGTGAACATGGTGCAAGAGCAGTTGTTATTCGAAAAGATTATACCATTTTTGAAACAAGTGGTCATAGAACCGAAACGGACAAGTTGGTAGAGGTACTTGCGCCTTATGGCTTAATTGAATTTGTTCGCAGTGCAAGAGTGGCTATTATAAAAGATAGCAAAGGCTTTCATGAGAAATTAAGAGAATTTGAACAAACCGAGCCAAGAGCTGAATTAATTGAAAACGAGTTTTTAGACAGACAAGATGAAGTTTTTACGATGTAGCTTGTTTAGGGTGCGCGATGACTCGAGAGCATAAAAAAAGCTTGCGTTACTTCAATTATAAAATGAATAGATAAGTAGTAAACGTATACAGTAAATATCGATTAATCATCATTAAAAACAACTCCAATTCACCCTTAGGGGGCAAGGAGGTAAACCAACAAACATGGCAAAGTTAACATTTGGTACCGTTGAAGAAAATGTAGTTACTCGCGAAGAGTTTCCTCTGGCAAAAGCACAAGAGGTATTAAAAAATGAAATAGTAGCTGTAATTGGCTATGGTGTGCAAGGCCCCGGTCAGGCTTTGAATCAAAAAGAAAATGGCATCAATGTAATTGTTGGCCAACGTAAAAATTCGAAGAGCTGGGATAAGGCTGTGAAGGATGGATTTATTCCCGGTGAATCTTTATTTGAAATTGAAGAAGCATTGCAAAAAGGAACCATTATTTGCTATTTATTAAGTGATGCTGCGCAAATTGCTATGTGGCCAACCGTTAAAAAATATTTAACGCCGGGTAAGGCTTTGTATTTTTCTCATGGCTTTGGTATTACGTATAAAGGACAAACCGGAATTATTCCGCCCACAGATGTAGATGTGTTTCTAGTGGCACCAAAAGGTTCCGGAACTTCTTTGAGAAGAATGTTTTTGCAAGGTCGTGGATTGAATAGTAGTTATGCTATTTTTCAGGATGCAACCGGAAAAGCTTTTGAAAGAGTGGTTTCCTTGGGAATTGCCATTGGTAGTGGCTATTTATTTGAAACCAATTTTGAAAAAGAAGTGTTCAGTGATCTTACCGGGGAAAGAGGAACATTGATGGGTGCTATACAAGGAATTTTTGCGGCTCAGTTCCAAGTACTACGTTCTAAAGGCCATTCACCATCTGAAGCATTTAATGAAACCGTTGAAGAACTCACACAGTCACTTATGCCCTTGGTGGCAGAAAATGGAATGGATTGGATGTATGCCAATTGCTCAACAACCGCACAACGTGGTGCATTAGATTGGTGGAAAAAATTCCGCGATGCTACATTACCGGTTTTTACTGAATTATATGAAAGTGTAGAAACAGGAAGAGAAGCTGCAAAATCTATTGAAAGCAATAGCAAACCCGATTATCGTGAAAAATTGGAAGTAGAACTGAAGGAGTTACACGATAGTGAATTATGGCAGGCAGGCAAAACAGTAAGAAGTTTACGCCCCGAAAACCAGACGGCAGCAAAATAAAAAATGATTTGAAAATTTGAAAATGTGTCAATTCATTTTCAAATTTTCAAATTTTCAAATTTTTCAAAAATGCAACATACCTTAACAATACCGGCACTTGATTTTCAAACCGCCAAAAAACGGCTGAAAAAAGTAGTGAACAGAACACCCCTCACATACAATCATAATTTATCTCGAAAATACCAATGTAAGGTTTATCTGAAAAGAGAAGATTTGCAAGTAGTACGTTCTTATAAATTAAGAGGTGCGTATAATATGATGAGTAGCTTGCCTCATGAGCAATTATTAAAAGGAGTGGTTTGTGCCAGTGCCGGAAATCATGCGCAAGGTTTTGCATACAGTTGTAAAAAATTAGGGGTAAAAGGTGTTGTATTTATGCCAATCATTACACCCAATCAAAAAGTGAGTCAAACAAAAATGTTTGGCGAAGACTTTATCGAAGTAAAATTAACCGGGGATACTTTTGATGATTGTGCCGTGGCTGCTAAATTATTTACAGAAGAGAAAGGAATGACTTTTATTCCCCCATTTGATGATATACGTATTATTGAAGGCCAGGCAACTGTAGGGATAGAAATATTAGAAGATCAATCTGAAATCGATTATTTATTTATTCCAGTAGGAGGCGGAGGACTAAGTGCCGGTGTGGGTAGTTATTTTAAGACCTTCTCACCAAAAACAAAACTTATTGGATTAGAGCCGGAAGGCGCACCCTCTATGTTTGAAGCCATCAAAGCAGGCCATCCGGTTACATTGGAAAATATAGAGCGCTTTGTTGACGGTGCTTCTGTAAAAAGAGTAGGTGAAATTACTTTTGAAATTTGTAAGGAAGTATTGGATGATATGCATTTAATAGCGGAAGGTAAAATTTGTTCTACTATTTTGCAATTATACAATGAGGATGCAATAGTTGTGGAACCTGCAGGCGCTATGTCAATTGCTGCCTTAGACGACTATGCAGCCGAAATAAAAGGGAAAAATGTAGTTTGTATTGTTAGTGGTAGTAACAATGACATTGATCGTATGCAGGAAATAAAAGAAAGGTCTTTACAATACGAAGGATTAAAACATTATTTTCTAATTCGTTTTGCTCAAAGACCCGGTTCTTTAAAAGAATTTGTAAACCATGTGTTAAGCCCAAATGATGATATTACGCGATTTGAATATATACAAAAGCACAATAAAGAAACAGGTCCTGCATTGGTGGGCGTAGAATTAAAATCAAAAAATGATTATGAAATACTTTTACAAAACATGGATCGATATCATGTTAATTATACAGAGTTGAAACAAAATGACAATCTATTTGGGTACTTAGTATAATGAAAACATTTTATTACTATCTTCAATTATTCAAACATCGTAATGCAAAAAATGTACTTACCATTATTCTACGCAATTCAAACAACCTGTCTGTTTGTTACAATTTCCAAAACGACCCTGTAAAGGGGCCAAATGTATTATATTATCTTAGGGCTTATCAAAGCTGCTTTTCTCAAATTAAGAACAACAAATTTCAATTCTTTACTAAACTTCCCATTTGGGAGAAAGTGTTAATTATATGCAGGTATTAAAATTCGGTGGTAGTTCAGTAGCCAATGCTGCCAACATACAAAAAGTAGTTGCGATTGTACACAAAGCAATACAAAAGGAACCTGCCGTTTTAGTGGTTTCTGCTTTGGGAGGGATTACTGATAGTTTATTAACAATGGGTAGTTTGGCAGCTAACTCAAACGAGTCGTATAAAGATTTACTTAAACAAATGGAGAATAGGCATTTAGATATTGTTCGAGCATTATTGCCAATTCAACAGCAAAGCAGTACTTTAAGTCAAGTAAAAAAGCACTTCAATGAACTGGAAGGTATATGCGATGGTGTTTTTTTGTTAAGTGAACTATCTCCACGTACAAAAGACAAAATTGTAAGTTTTGGAGAATTATTGTCTTCACTAATTATTTCAGCAACTTTACAATCACTTTCTATTGATCAAATTTGGACAGATGCACGTAAACTAATTTTGACCAATCAAAACCATGGTAACGCTCAAGTTTTGATTGCTGAAACGGAAAAAAGAATTCAAGAATTTTGCCTACAGAATCCACATCCATTGTATGTGGTTCCGGGATTTATTTCTAGTGATATAAATTCAAATACGACTACCCTAGGCCGAGGTGGTTCTGATTATACTGCTGCAATATTTGCGGCAGCAACCAATGCATCTGTATTGGAAATCTGGACTGACGTAAGTGGTATGATGAGTGCAGACCCAAGGCTGGTACAAAATGCAAAACCTATTCAACGTATATCCTACCAGGAAGCAATGGAATTATCGCATTTTGGCGCCAAAATTATCTATCCCCCAACCATTCAGCCTGTAATGAGTAAAAATATTCCAGTATGGATCAAAAATACTTTTGCAACGGAAGAGTATGGAACCTTAATTGAAAATGAGTCGGCTGTCACCGATAGTTTTATTCGAGGAATTTCCAGCATTAATAAAATTAGTTTACTTAGCCTAGAAGGCAGTGGAATGATTGGAATACCCGGGTTTTCAAAACGTTTATTTGAAGCAATGGCAAATGAAAGTGTCAATGTTATTTTAATCACGCAAAGTTCTTCTGAACATTCAATTTGTGTGGGTATTAATGAAGCCGACACAGAAAAAGCACAAAGATCAATCGACAATGCTTTTAGTTTTGAAATACAAAGTGGCAAAGTAGATCCGCTAAAAGTAGAATCTAATTTATCCATTGTAGCCTTGGTAGGAGAACAAATGAAAAGTCACCCGGGTGTAAGCGGTAAAATGTTTGGCGCCTTGGGTAGAAATGGAATTAATGTAAGAGCCATTGCACAGGGTTCATCTGAAAAAAATATCTCGGCTGTTCTTTCTGCCTTGGATGTAAAAAAAGCCATCAACGTTTTACACGAAGAGTTTTTCGAAACAACATATAAACAGCTTAACGTTTTTATTGCCGGTGCCGGCAATGTGGGTGGAAAATTATTGCAACAAATCAAAAATCAATTTCAATATTTACAAGATACCCTTCGTTTACAAATTCAAGTAATTGGATTGGCAAACAGTAAAAAAATATATGTAAATGAAGACGGTATTGAGTTAAGTAATTGGAAAGAACAGTTGCAAACATCGCCCAATGGAACTATTCATGATTTTGTAAACATGATTATTGAAAAAAATCTTCGAAATAGTGTTTTTGTGGATGTAACTGCGAATGCTGAAGTAGCGGGTGTATATGGCACTCTATTGGGAAAAAGTATTTCTGTGGTGGCTTGTAATAAAATTGCCTGTTCTTCCTCATATGCATCTTATCAAAACTTAAAATCTTTGGCTAGAGAATTCAATGCCCTATTTCTATTTGAAACGAATGTGGGAGCGGGTTTGCCAGTAATTGGCACTTTAAATGATTTGCTAAGAAGCGGAGATAAAGTAACAAAAATACAAGCTGTTTTATCCGGCACCTTGAATTTTGTTTTCAATAATTATGATGGTACCAAGCCTTTTGCCGAAGTGGTTAGACAGGCGCAAGCGGAAGGTTATACCGAACCGGACCCAAGGTTAGACTTGGGTGGCACAGACGTAATGAGAAAAATTATGATACTGGCTCGAGAAGCAGGTCGTAAGTTGGAAATGGAAGATATTACTAATCAATATTTCCTTCCCTTATCTTGTTTTGAAGGATCGGTAGAAGATTTTTATACCGAGATGGAAAAACAAGAATCACATTTCAAAGCCATTTTTGAAGCAGCCAAAGCTGAAAATTGTAAATTGAAATTTGTCGCCAATTATGAAAATGGGAAAGCATCAGTTGGTTTACGACACATTCCGGCTGATTCAGACTTTTATCATTTGTACGGAAAAGACAATCTTGTTTTATTTTACACAGAAAGATATCCTGAGCAACCTTTGGTAATAAAAGGAGCCGGAGCCGGTGCAGATGTTACTGCGAGTGGGGTGTTTGCAGACATTATTAGGGTGGGAAGGTAACCCTCCATCTCACCCCCCAACCCCCTAAAGGGGGAGTTAATGAAGGATAATATAAAAAGACAATTATACTTAATGAAACTAGTGTTCAATAACAATTTTTTCTACTCCCCCTTTAGGGGGTTGGGGGGTGGTGCGGGTATTACTATCCACGCCCCCGCAACTGTTGCCAATATGGTTTGCGGTTTCGATGTTTTAGGTTTTGCAGTTAATGAACCATATGATGAGATGCATATATCATTTCAAGAAGAAGCAGGTATCACTATCATCAATGAAGATGAATTCAATCTACCCACAGAACCCGAATTAAATGTTGCCGGTGCTGCTTTAATAGCCATGTTAGAAGAAATGGATGAACCCATTGGATTTACTTTAAGCATTCGTAAACACATCAAACCCGGTAGTGGCGTAGGTTCCAGTGCTGCCAGTGCAGCAGGCGCAGTAGTGGCTGCTAATCGGTTATTGAATGATCGTTTTTCTAAAGAAGATATGGTTCGTTTTGCCATGAATGGCGAAAAAGTAGCATCGGGCGTAAAGCATGCCGATAATATTGCACCTTGTATTTATGGGGGCGTTACATTAATCCGTTCAATTTTCCCTTTGGATATTATTGAACTCACCGCACCAAATTTGTTTGTAACCATTGTACATCCACAAATTGAAGTGCGAACATCTGATGCCAGAGGAATTTTAAAACAACAGGTTTTGTTAAAAGATGCCATCAAACAATGGGGCAATATAGCCGGATTGGTAGCAGGTTTATTAAAAAGTGATTATGAATTAATTGGTCGTTCATTAGAAGATGTATTGATTGAACCGGTAAGAAGTATTTTAATTCCGGGATTTGATGAAGTAAAAAAAATGAGTAAAACTGCCGGTGCATTAGGGGGAGGAATTTCGGGTTCCGGACCTTCTATTTTTATGTTGAGTAAAGATGAAGAAACAGCGAAAGCAGTTGAAAAACAAATGCATGCTATTTATGAAACATTAAGTTTAGAACACCATACTTATGTAACTACGATTAATCATTCCGGGGTAAAGTTTATGAATGAATAGAATTAGCAATCAAGCTGCCACTGTGTTCAAAAAAAATCGTATTCAGTCAAAAGTGAAAATTCGAATGTAAAACTTTCACTTTTCACTTTTAACATAATACCAGTTTTAGTCCATGATTTATTACAGCCTCAAAAGAATCGCTCCTAATGTAAGTTTTCGGGATGCTACCATTAATGGGCAAGCACCTGATAAGGGATTGTATTTTCCTGAATCCATTCCTGTTTTGGATTCTTCAATTATTAAAAACATCGATAGCTATTCAAAAGAAGAATTGGCATATACTATTATGCTTCCTTATGTTGGAGATACGATTGATAAAAATACTTTGTATCAAATTGTATCTGAAACGATCAATTTTCCTTTTCCTTTAAAATCAATAGCCAACAACCTATTTTCATTAGAATTGTTTCATGGACCAACTTTGGCTTTTAAGGATGTAGGTGCTAGATTTATGAGCCGTTGTTTGGGATATTTTTCACAATCCCAAAACAAGAAGATTACAGTCTTAGTAGCAACTTCAGGCGATACCGGTGGTGCAGTGGCAAATGGTTTTTTAGGAGTGGAAGGCGTAGAAGTTGTTATTCTTTATCCATCCGGAAAAGTAAGTCCGGTGCAGGAATTACAATTAACTACCTGCGGTCAAAACATTACAGCGCTAGAAGTGAATGGTAGTTTTGATGATTGTCAAGCTATGGTAAAAGATGCATTCATGGATGCAGACCTTTCTAAAAAATTAACACTAACATCCGCTAACTCAATAAATGTGGCCAGATGGATTCCACAACAATTGTATTATTTCTTCGCTTTTCAACAATGGGCGGAGAAAAACAATCCACCTGTCATATCGGTACCAAGTGGAAACTTTGGCAATATTTGTTCAGGATTGGTTGCACACCTTAGCGGATTACCTGTACAACATTTTATTGCTGCTTGTAATGTGAATGATGCGGTTCCCGAATATTTACGTTCCGGAAATTATCAATCTAAAATAGCGGTGCCTACCATTTCAAATGCAATGGATGTAGGTAACCCAAGTAATTTTGTTAGAATATTGGAATTATTTAAGAATGAATATCCCAAAGTTGTAGAAAAAATAACGGGGTATACAGTCAGTGATGAAATCACCCGACAAACGATTTCAAAAGTTCACACGCAGTTCGATTATACACTTGATCCCCATGGAGCAGTTGCTTTTTATGCATTGAATGAATATTTGAATCATCATCCCAATCAAAAAGGAATTTTTCTTGAAACAGCCCATCCCGTTAAGTTTCCCGAAACTGTAGAATCGGCAATTGGAAAGACCATTGATATTCCCGATGAAATAAAATACTTGTTTGCTTTAGAAAAGAAAAGTATTCATCTGGCACCTACTTTCTCTGCGCTGAAGGAATGGTTATTGCAATAATATTGCAATCTTTTTTAGTTGTTTAATTTTTAAATAACTTAAGTGTTATTGTCCATTATGCCATCTATTCATTAATTCTTCCACCCATTCTTACATTCTTTCCCTTCCTGTTTTGTATATCATCTCCTAAATCATCTCTGGCCATTTCTCCCAAAGCCAATAATTCTTTTACTATGGACGGATATGTTTTTTGAACATCATATCTCTCACCCGGATCCCTTCGCAGATCATACAATGCCATTTCTGTTTTAATATTTTCAGGTGATGCACCGGGAAATCCATCATTGCCGGGTTGTTGGTTTTCGTAAGACCTACCTTCATGTGCAAATACTAATTTCCATTGCCCATTTCTTACGGCTTCTAAATTGTTTCTTCTGTAATAATAATAAAATACTTCTCTGGGATTCGCATCCTTCTCATTTTTAAGCAGCGAGACAATATTTACGCCATCTATTTTATGGTTAGGTAATTTCCCATTAACAATGGCTGCTGTAGTGGGCAATAAATCAATGGTTGAAGCCAATTTATTACAAACCGTTCCTGCAGGTATTACTCCGGGCCACCGCATTACGCAAGGAACTTTTTGCCCCCCTTCAAAGCTGGTTCCTTTTCCTTCTCGTAAACCACCTGTTGAACCTGCATGATTTCCATAATTAAGCCAGGGGCCATTATC
>JANOVY010000051.1:0-24148 GCA_031417635.1 Bacteroidota bacterium
AAGAGAGAAACAAGACAAACAGGATATAAAATACCCAAACTGAAATTTGCTCATGAACTCGAAACAGAGATAATTAAACACCTGATTAGAGTTTGTGGAGGTGACCCTGAAAAAATAAAAGATATTTTATTGTGTAACTCGTCATAATTATCTTTCGAACAGTAGTTGTCGGCGACCAACAATGGCACGGATGATGCTGGTGATAATATCAATATCGGCTGGAAAGGCGCAGCTATTTAACGGTTACTGTTTTTTCTTCCGATATGGTCATCACCCCAATTGGTTCAATAAAATCTGATAACCCAAAATCTGTTAATACTTTCTGTACTTCGCTTAATGCATCCCGCGAAGCCGCTATTAATAATCCGCCGTTTGTTTGCGGATCGGGTAAAATACTGAAAGCCTCCATAACATTAACGCCCGGGGCAAATGCCACTTTGCTGCTATATCCATTCCAATTTCGATAGGTTGCATCCGGAACCATTTTTTGTGCAAGGTATTGTTTTGCAGAGGAGAGTATTGGCAATTTAGCGTAAGTCAGTATTGCACTTAACCCACTCCCCTCAGCCATTTCAATTAAATGGCCTAAAAGACCAAAGCCGGTTACATCTGTCATTGCATGAACCCCTTTGATTTTTCCTAAAGCCTCTCCCACTTTATTTAACGCACCAAGTTGTTTCAATAAGATGGCTGCATCATCTTCTTTTAAGACGGTTCTTTTTTGTGCAGTGGCTAGAATTCCAACCCCAATTGGCTTTGTTAGAAATAATAGATCATTGCATTTAGCCGTATTGTTTTGTTTCAGGTTTTCAATATTAATTAACCCATTAACAGATAGTCCAAAAATGGGTTCAGTCGAATCAATACTATGTCCACCTGCTAATGGAATGCCCGCTTCTTCACAAATACTTCTGGCACCGGCCAATACTTGTTGTGCCAGTTCAGGAGATAGTTTATCGACCGGCCATCCTAAAATAGCTATTGCCAATATTGGCTTACCACCCATGGCATACACATCACTGATTGCATTTGCACCTGCTATTTTTCCAAAAGCAAAAGCATCGTCTACTATAGGTGTAAAAAAATCGGTGGTGCTAATTAAGGCCATGCCATTATCGAGATCATACACTGCCGCATCATCCTTAGTATGATTACCAACCAGTAATTTTTTATGATCAGGGGATTGAGAAACATTTTTTAAAATGGATTCCAAAATAGCCGGAGCAATTTTACAACCGCATCCGCCACCATGTGAAAATTGAGTAAGTTTAATGGAATCCATGAGAAATTTTAAAAAGAGTAATCAATATCGCAAACATACACCGTATCGTGGGAACTGAAGAATATTGAACAGATGAACAGATGAATGATAAAGTATACCCAAATCCCGTCAACTGTTTACACGGTCTCATTACCACCCCCGGTGTACATTTTCTTCGAAAATGTACACCGACCCCTCCTTTTCAAGGAGGGGAAATTTATTTAATGATTTCAATGTTCATCATTCTTCGCTCATCTGTTCTTTGTTCATCTGTTCAACTTCCCCATACCCACTCTACTTCTCCAAAACGAAAACTTTCCTTCATTTCTCCTGAAACCTGTAATTCACCAGTATGGGAAATATTATTAATAATTCTATTGAATTCAATATTGTTTTTTTTCAAGGTAACTGCCTGTCCAACTTTATACAATCTTTGATTGTATTCTTCCAACATTGTTTTAAAATTACCTGCTCGTAGTTGTTGATATCGAAACTCCATACAATTACAAAGTTCTTTTGCCATCTCTATACAACTGTAATCTTTCCCCGTAATTTGTTTAAGGGATACCGGGTTTATAAGGGAGGTTGGAAAACTTACTTGATTAAGGTTTATTCCAATTCCAACAATGCCCCAGTTCCAAATATTTCCCTTTACTTGGTTTTCGATTAAAATACCCCCTGCCTTTCTGTCACGCCAATAAATGTCATTAGGCCATTTAATAGCGGTTTCGTCAAAAGCATATTTGTTAAAAAAGTCATAACTGCTTAAAGAAGCCATTACACTTAGTGGGAATGGATTTGCTAAAAAAAGAAAAGAACAGTCAAGAATTACCGAAATAATAAGATTACTACCGGGCTCAGAAACCCAGTTTTTACCCCTTTGCCCCTTTCCGGCAATTTGATGATGGGCAAAAACAGCCATTCCATGAACGGCCAAATTAGCTTGTACCTGCTGCATGGCATAGATGTTGGTGCTTTCAACCTCAGATAATTCTATGAACGGTTGCCCAATGGTACTTTTAGCAGCTAAGGGTGGCAAAGAATTCCTATTTTTGACAAAGTTAGTTTAGTTGGTCATAACGAAAGGATTGAAAAAAGGCAAAATCTTAGCTTTTATCGATTCCCCTTTTTACTAAGCTTTCATTTTTTCATTTAAACAATTTCGATTATTGGAACCGCTTTCTGTTTTAAAAACCCGTGAAAAAAGCACAATCACTAGGTTAACACGCAATTCGAAGATTTTCAAAGCCATCATTAAAGCCATACAGGATAAGAAAGGAGAGAATATTGTTAGCATAGACCTTCGGAAAATACCGGAAGCTTCTGCCGATTTTTTTATTGTTTGCGAAGCCTCCAGCACTACCCAAGTGAAGGCTATCTGCGACTTTATTGAAGATGAGGTAAGGGCTGTTTGTCAGGAAGGACCTTATAAACATGAAGGAAGAACAGCATTACAATGGGTATTAATTGATTATGTAAATGTAGTAGTACATGTAATGCATCCTGAAGCCAGAAAGTTTTATAGGCTGGAAGATATGTGGAGTGATGGTATTTTACAACTGCATGATTTGTAAATTTTTAAAATATTAGTTTCAGTCAATCGTTTATTCATAGAAATCACAGTTTTACCGGGAGATAAAAAATATGTTACAGGAAAATAAAAAATCAGGCGGACAAGAAAAAGGCAATATTGGGCGGAAAGGCCCCAAATTCAATATTTATTGGATTTATGGTGTTATTGCTGTTATTCTGCTCATTGCACAGTTTAGTAATTTTGCACCCGACTTAACCAAAACAACGGAACAGGAGTTCAAGCAAAATATGCTTGCAAAAGGTGATGTTCAAAAACTTGACTTAGTTACCAATAAGCTTTTGGTTAAAGTCTATATTATTCCCGATAGTTTAAATAAGGAATATTATATTAAAAAACTACCCACCTTAAATAAGGAGAAAGTAAAGAATGTGCCCCTTTTTCAATTTCAAGTAACGGATTGGAAAAGTTTTAAAGACGGCATGGCAAAAATATATTTAGATAATGATCTGAGGGAAGTACCTGAAAACCCTTCTGATGAAGGTGAATGGTTTGGTCCGGTACTTAACACCGTTTTGTCTTTATTAATTATTATTGGAGCTTGGGTATTATTGATGAGAAAAATGGGCGGACAAGGCGGTGGGGGTGGTGCCGGTGGTATTTTTAGCATTGGTAAATCAAAAGCCACTTTGTTTGATAAAGGAGCTAAAGTAAATGTTACTTTTTCAGATGTTGCGGGCTTGGATGAGGCCAAAGTGGAAGTGATGGAGATTGTTGACTTCTTAAAAAATCCTAAAAAATATACAGCGTTAGGTGGAAAAATTCCAAAAGGAGCTTTACTGATCGGACCTCCCGGAACCGGTAAAACTTTATTAGCCAAAGCTATGGCCGGAGAAGCGCAAGTGCCTTTCTTTAGCTTAAGCGGAAGTGACTTTGTTGAAATGTTTGTAGGTGTAGGTGCAAGCCGGGTGCGAGACTTATTCAAGCAAGCACGTGAAAAAGCACCTTGTATCATTTTTATAGATGAAATTGATGCCATTGGTCGTGCTCGCGGAAGAAATGCCATCATGAGCAATGATGAAAGAGAAAATACATTAAACCAATTATTGGTAGAGATGGATGGTTTTGGTGGCGATTCAGGTATTATTATTCTTGCTGCAACCAATAGACCTGATGTATTAGATCCGGCATTATTACGTCCGGGTCGTTTCGATCGTCAAATTTCTATTGACAAACCGGATGTAAAAGGACGTGAAACCATATTTAAAGTGCATTTATTGCCTATTAAAATATCGCAAACGCTAGATCTACATAAATTGGCTGAACAAACACCCGGATTTGCCGGAGCAGATATTGCTAATGTTTGTAATGAGGCCGCTTTAATTGCTGCCAGAAAAGGAAAAGATTCAGTTGAGATGATCGATTTTCAAGATGCAATAGATAGGGTTATTGGTGGTCTGGAAAAAAGAACCAAAATTATTGCACCACACGAAAAAGCCATTATTGCTTATCATGAAGCAGGACATGCCGTGTGCGGATGGTTTCTAGAGCATGCTTACCCTTTATTAAAAGTGACAATCGTTCCAAGGGGTACAGCAGCATTGGGATATGCACAGTATACTCCAACAGAGCAATACTTATACAATACAGATCAGTTAATGGATCAGATATGTATGACACTGGGTGGCCGTGCTGCAGAAGAAATATTTTTTGGAAAAATTTCAACTGGTGCTGCAAATGACTTGCAACAAATAACCAAAATTGCCTACAGCATGGTTACTGCATATGGCATGAACAGTAAAGTGGGTAATGTAAGTTTCTACGATCCCACGCAAGAAAATACCTTCACCAAACCATTTAGTGAAGAAACAGGTAAGATTATTGATGAAGAAGTAAGGGGAATCATTGATGAAGCTTATCAAACAACGCTTAAATTGTTGACAGAGAAAAAGAAAGAAGTAGAAATATTGGCAAAAGAACTTCTCGATAAAGAAGTATTGCATAAGAGTGATGTAGAATTATTGATTGGCAAACGCCCTTTCGAAGAAAAGAAATTACTTGAAATTGAACCGGAACAAAGCAATGGTCATACAGTAGGAGAAGAAACATTTGAACCGGGAAAATCTGCTGACGAAACATCTATCATTGGATAATGGCAAACAATTCTAGAGAAAATATTCTAACAAAAATTAAACAGGCACTGGCGCAACCAGTGCCTGTTCCCTTTCCCGCCAGTGAAAATACGAAAAGCGTTTATTTGCCGTCTAAACAGGAACTGGAAATAGAATTTGCTGAAAATTTTAGTAAATTACTTGGGAAGTTCTCTTATTGTGCTAATGAAGAAGAATTGGTTATTCTGTTAAATGAATTGATCAAAGAGCGAAATTGGACTAAAATTTATAATAGAGAGACCTTGTTAAAGAAGAAATTAACAGTAGCAGGGCTTACGATAATATATTCAGATGATGTTGCGGTATGCGATGCAGCCATTTCCGGATGTGAATACCTGATTGCCCGAACAGGAAGTATGGTATTGAGTAGTGCTCAACAAAGCGGCAGAACAATCAGCGTATATGCTCCCATTCATATTTGTATTGCCTATGCCAAACAACTGGTATATGATATAGAAGATGGTTTGCAAAAATTACGTCAAGAACATGGCCAACAATTTCCTTCACTGGTAACTTTGGCAACCGGCCCAAGTAGAACAGCTGATATTGAAAAAACGTTGGTAGTAGGTGTTCATGGACCCAAAGAAGTATATTGCTTTTTGGTAGATAGCGAATAAAAATTCTGATATATGGTGCCCCATGTTTTCCAAATTTTTGTATATGGTTCATTGAGAAGTGGTTTTCATCATCCCGCTTATGAATATATCAGTCGTTACTTTTCATTCAAAACCAGTGCTACAGTAAGAGGTAGGTTGTATGATATGGGCGAATATCCTGCAGCCGTTCCCACGAATGAAGAATGCTATATTATTGGAGAATTATACCAAATCAATCAACCTGAAGAGTTTTCATGGGCCATTGCCCAATTGGATGACTATGAAGGAATAAATACGGAAGAGGGGGAATCTCCTTTATATAGGCGAGAGATTGCAACGATAGAAGCAAATAATCAGCGTACTGAAGCATGGATGTATTGGTTTAATGGCGATACGGCTGGCAAGCCCCATATCGAAAGTGGAGATGTACTTCAATATATGCAACAAAAGAATAAATTGTAATTTTACCTTGTATGAACGTAATTATTCAAATATTACAAGAAAATAAGGCGCAACTTTTTAAAAAGTACCCTATTAAAACAATGGCATTATTTGGATCGTATAGCAGGGGCGAAGAAACACCGGAGAGTGATGTGGATGTAATGGTTGAATTAAGCAGACCTGATGCAAGAGCTTTTATTAACCTCAGCTATGAACTGGAAAAAATTGTACATAGAAAAATTGATCTTGTTTCTAAAAATGGTGTTAAGGAAAGATATATGAGGTCAATCGAAAAAGACTTATTGTATGTCTAAACGCGATGACTTAATCTTGTTGGAAGATATTGTTGAGTCTATTGAACAAATAAACAGTTATACAAATAATCATACACTTGCTTCTTTTCTTACTGACAGGAAAACACAGGATGCAGTTGCCAGAAATTTTGAAATTATTGGAGAAGCAGTCGCAAGGATGAATAATGAATTTAAAACGCTAAATGCACATATTTACTGGCAGTATTTAAAAGATTTTCGGAATATTCTCATCCATGCTTATGAGATAATTGATTATTCGCTTGTTTGGAATACCATCCAGAAAGAACTACCTGAAATGTATGAATTGACAAATGACTTATTGAACAAGCTTAAATGAAATAGGTCTATGCAATCAATCTCAAACAATAGCAAAATATATTTCCTCTCCGATTTTCATCTCGGCGCCCCCAATTATGCAGACAGTTTACTAAGAGAAAAAAAAGTTGTCGCTTTTTTAGAAAGTATCCGGCATAAGGCTGCTGAAATATTTATTGTAGGTGATATTTTTGATTTTTGGTATGAGTATAAGAAAGTAATTCCCAAGGGGTTTACACGTTTATTGGGTAAGCTCGCAGAACTCAGCGATAGCGGAATTCTTATTCATGTATTTGTTGGCAACCATGATATGTGGATGAAGGGATACTTTGAGAAGGAGTTGAACATATCCGTATATCACCAACCAAAAGAATTTGAATGGGCAAAAAAACGATTTTTTATCGGTCATGGCGATGGCCTTGGCCCAGGAGATCATGGCTATAAATTTATTAAAAAGATTTTTCGAAATCCTATATGCCAGTGGTTATTTGGATTCTTACACCCGGATTGGGGGATTGCACTGGCCAATTACTTTAGCCGAAAGAGTAGAGAAAAAACAGGAGCGTCGGATGAAATATTTCTAAGCGAAGAAAATGAATGGTTATTTATTTATTGCAAAGAAATCTTACAACACAATTCATATGACTATTTTATTTTTGGACACCGCCACTTACCACTCGATTGTAAGCTTAGTGACAATAGTCGTTATATAAATCTAGGCGATTGGATTCGAAATTTTACCTATGCAGATTTTGATGGCAGCGATGTTAAACTTCACAAATGGGAGGCTTAGCATTAATAACTACAGTAAAGAATTATTATGGAAAAATTTTTACAGCAACAATTTCTTGATAATAAGATCGAAAGTTATTTGTATGTTGCGGGTACCATTTTTTTTGTACTTATTATTAAGCGACTACTTTCAAAATATGTAGCCAATCATTTATACAGACTATTGGCCAAGGCAGCTAAGAATATTGCCAAACAGTCTTTTTTAGATTTGGTTATTCAACCTTTGGAAGTGTTTTTTGTTTTGCTGATTTCCATTGTTGCCATTGACAAACTCACTTTCCCCGAAGCCTTTAAGTTTACAATTTACCATCTAGGCTTTGGATATTTTTTGGAATCCATTGCAGCCGGCATCCTTATTATTGTATTTATATGGCTTTGCATACGGATAATAGATTTTGCGGCCCTAATCCTAGAGGCCAAAGCTAACCTAACCATAGACCAAAGCGATAATCAGTTGATTGTTTTCTTTAAAGATTTTTTTAAAGTGATCCTAGTCATTATTGGTATTTTGTTGGTGCTCCGATTCTCGTTTAATAAAAATATCGGCAATTTATTGACAGGTTTAAGCATTGTAGGTGCAGCCATTGCATTGGCCACAAGAGAAAGTATGGAAAACCTGATCGCTTCATTTATTATTTTTTTTGATAAACCATTTATCACCGGCGACTTAGTAAAAGTGAATGGCTTTAGTGGCACCATTGAAAAAATTGGCTTGCGTAGCACACGAATCCGAACAACAGACAAAACATTTATCTCGGTACCCAATAAACAAATGGTTGACACAATTGTTGACAATATCACACTCCGAATTCAACGGCACGTTGAGCTTAGATTAGAATTGGGATTACATGCATCTGCCCAACAATTAAAATCTTTAACACCGGCAATAAGAACCATTTTACAAAAACCACAGATTGAAAATAGTTTTGTATTCTTGATGGATACCGGTAAAAATGCACACATTGTTGCTGTAGATTACTTTACCAATATGGAACAGTCCATCGAAGAATTTAATAGCCTTAGGGAAGTAATAAATATTGAAATTATTGAACTATTGGAAAGAACCGGAATTGAATTGGCTGCTGCAAATACTGACATTATTATTAAGTCAAAATAAGTAAGAAATTTTGCTTTACGCTATTATCTAAAAAAGCTTTCAACCAATTTTTAATCTCTGCACCTATGTGTTAAAAAACGCCTTACAAGCCCATCACAATCTCACCCAATTCTTTTTCCATATTCCCGGTTTTTCCATATTCAACAACACGGCCTACTTCTACCCCATTTTTTACAACTATAAAAGTGGGAATGCTTATGATTTTCCATTTTGTATGAAGACCATTCAGCGTAGTCTTTTGTCTGTCAACAGCAATTAACGTTACTTTACTTTCCGGGTATCCACTTTTATCAAATAATCGATATAATTTGGGTATTAAATTTTGTGAATCATGACACCAGGTTCCGCAAAATATGATTATTGAAAATTCGCTTCTTTTCTGTTGAAAGGCCGATAAAGCATACTCATCAACACTTCCATATTGCATGTTATTAGTAAACCATGCAAATGCAGTATCATTCTCTAAAACAGACCGGTTTACAATTCCCTTCAAGACTTTTGATTCTGTGTCCTGTATTGTTTCGTATTGTACTTTGCCCGTAGAATTTTTTGTTAATGAGCAAGCAGATAAAATCAATGCTACGATTGTGATTGTAGAAAATATCTTCATAAAAATCTTCGATTGTGAGAAGAAATCAGGCACCTATATTTGCCTTCAGCTCTAGTAGAAAGGATTTGAACTTTGTTAGTGATTCTAACAATTGAGCTTGGGTATCCGCTTCCTTTTTATTGTTTTTTAGATAGTTTTTCGCCCCATCAATTGAAAATTTTCGTTGCCGTAACAAAAAATAAATCAATTGTAAATTCTTGATGTCTTCTACTCTAAATAGGCGATCCCCTTTTCTGGTTTTTCTGGGTTGTAAAATATCAAATTCGTTTTCCCAATAACGCAGTAAAGAAGTATTTACCTTGAACCATCCCGCAACTTCACTAATAGAATAATAAAGCTTTTGTTTTAGTATAGCGTCTTCCGGCACTTCAATCAGGTCAACCTCATTATCCATCTCTTTAAAAGATTTTCTTCCTCGTTTGCTGATAGATTTTGTGTCAACAACTTTTTTTAATACTTGTTTTTTTGAGATCTGATCCGCAGCCATTTTCTCTTCGCTTATCGATTGTTCATTAACAACCGTCGATAATGATTCAAGCTCAACCGAAAGTGTAGACGGTCTAGTTATTTTTTCTTTTTTCTTTGGCTGACTACCCATATCAATAGGTAATCCAAAAAGGTCTAATTGCTGCAGGGCATTTTGCATACCCTAAAAGTAATACAACTCAACCGCTGCAAATAGGGTAGTCTGAAAGAAGTGGAAAAGTTGTAGGTATCTTGAACGATTTGTGGTCTGTTGTCTGTGGTTTGTGGTTTTTTTATGGAAATTAAGATCGGATTTGAGTCTTTAAAGCCCAAACTAACCTTGTAATTTTGTACAAACATTCTTCATGATTGATTTGAATACCATTTGTGTTTGTGGAGCGGGCACCATGGGCAGTGGCATTGCTCAAGTAGCCGCAATGGCAGGTTTTGATACCATTCAGTATGATTTGAATACCATCATGCTCGAAAAAAGTAAAGCGGGTATCGAAAAAAGTTTGCAATGGCTAGCCGATAAAGGCAAAATGAATGATGCGGAAAAGATTGCCTGTTTAAGTAGAATACATTATACGACTAACATTAATGATTGTGTTGGCAATCTAATTATAGAAGCCATCCTTGAAGAAAAAGAAATGAAAGTCAATCTTTTTAATCAACTGGCACAGTTCAATACGCAAGAAACGATTTTTGCGACCAATACTTCATCGATCGCTATCAGTGAGCTTGCTTCGGGAATAAAAAACTCGGAAAGAGTGATTGGGATGCATTTTTTTAATCCGGCCCCAATCATGAAACTGGTGGAAGTAGTTAGAGGCACTCAAACAAGTGATATCGTTGTAAAATCAGTTGTAAACCTGGCTATTCGAATGGGTAAAACGCCGGTTATTTGCAAGGATGCACCTGGATTTATTGTAAACAGGGTTGCTCGCCATTATTATCTAGAAGCCTTGAAATTAGTTGAACTGAAATTGGCAACAATTGAAACAGTAGACACGATAATGGAATCCACAGGT
Organism: Bacteroidota bacterium; assembly: GCA_031417635.1. Lineage (GTDB taxonomy): Bacteria > Bacteroidota > Bacteroidia > Chitinophagales > Chitinophagaceae > Sediminibacterium. Next base: position 10,645 of record JANOVY010000051.1, read on the forward strand.
TTTAAAATGGGGCCTTTTACTTTAATGGACCTGATTGGTATCGATATCAATTTTGGCGTTAGTACCATTGTTTGGGAAAGTCTTGGTGAACCTGTAAGGCTAACACCCTCTTCTATCCAAAAAGAAAAAGTTACAGCAGGAGAATTAGGTAGAAAGACAGGAAAAGGATTTTATGACTATTTTGATAAGTGATTCTCCTGTCTTGTACTTTCTGAGCCAGTCTAATTCTTTCATTTTAAATCCCACACCATTCAAGTCTTACGCCTCACCACCTCTCACAACTTCTCCCTAACTTTATAACGAAACTGAAACGTATGAATAAAACGCTCTTTATCTTTTGTGTGTGTTCCCTATTTGCCGCCTGTAAGCTCAGCAATGAAAACCAGAATAGACAAGATAATCACGAACTTTCTGTTTTACTTGATAAGTACTATGAAGAACGTATTCAGCTGTTTCCTATAGAGGCAACCTTGAGCGGCGATAATCGGTTTAACGACAAAATGTATATAGACTTTACAGATAGTTATCGGCAAAAAGAAAAAGACTTTTTTAGTCGATACCTTGTTTATATCACCAAATTTGAAAGGGAATCTTTGAATGATAATGACAAATTAAGCTACGACGTTTTTACACGCGAGATGCAGTTAAATATAGAGGGATTGGCATTTCATGATAATTACACGCCACTAAATCAAATTCAAAGTGCACATTTGGTCTTTGGGCAATTGGGAAGTGGCAGCGTTATTCAACCATTTAAAACCGTAAACGATTATGATAACTGGCTAAAACGTATGGCCGTATTTCCGGCTTATGCAGATAGTGCTATTGTTTACTTTACAAAAGGAATCTCTTCAGGATTTGTATTACCCAAAGCCGCGGTTGTAAAAATGATTCCACAGATGCAGTCAATGGTTGTTGCCAATGCCAAAGAAAGTCTATTTTATGGCCCTATCACCAACCTTCCTTCTACTTTCGGAGCAGCAGATAAAAAAAGACTTACCGATACTTATCTAACAATTATTTCTGAACAAATTACTCCCTCGTTTAAAAAATTGGCAGATTTTTTACAAAACATTTATTTACCGGCTGCTAGATCTACAACGGGTATTGCTTCTATTCCTGAAGGTGAAAAATATTACAACTATCTTATTCGCCTACAAACCACTACCAACAAAACCCCTGACGAAATATATAATATTGGTCTATCAGAAGTAAAACGAATACGTTCTGAAATGGAAAGCATTAAAAACGAAACAGGATTTAATGGCGATATGAAATCTTTTTTTAACTACCTAAAAACAGATAAGAAATTCACTCCCTACAAAATACCAAAAGAAATTTTAACGGCTTTTGAAAAAATACATGTAACCCTGTTGCCTAACCTACCAAAACTTTTTGACCATACCCCCAAAACACTTTTCGAAATAAGGCAGACCGAAGCTTTTAGAGCAGCCAGTGCCAGTGCAGAATACAACCAGGGAAGTGCTGATGGAACAAGACCCGGCATATTTTATATACCCATTCTTGATGCAACCGCATTCAATACCAATAGTGGGATGGAGAGCTTGTTTTTACACGAAGCCATTCCCGGGCATCATTATCAAATTAGCTTACAACAAGAAAATGAACAATTGCCTAGGTTTAGACGATATGGTGGCAATAATGCATACATAGAAGGATGGGCTTTGTATTCTGAAAGTTTAGGAAAAGAATTGGGATTGTATAAAGATCCTTATCAAAAAATCGGGGCATTGGGTGATGAGATGCACAGAGCCATTCGATTAGTAGTAGATGCCGGCATGCATGCCAAGCAAATGACAAGAGAACAAGCCATTCAATACATGATGGACAATGAACAGATTAGTGAGGAAGGTACGATTGCAGAAATTGAAAGATACATGGTAGTACCTGCTCAAGCTTTGGGATATAAGATTGGCGCATTAAAAATTCGGGAACTCAGAACCAAATATGAACAATCGTTGGGTGTCCAATTTTCTATTGCTGCTTTTCATGATGAGATTTTAAAAGACGGTAGCCTTCCTCTGGAAATACTGGAAAACAAAATGGATACCTGGGCTTTGAACCAAAAGAAATAGACATTATTGAAAATCTTGCTATTACTTTTGCCTTATGCGTATTGCAGTAAATGCCATATTTCTACAAAAAGATAAATTAGAGGGTTATGGGCATTATGTAAAAGAAGTATGTAGCCGAATGGTACAACAACACCCCGAACACGAATTTATTTTTGTTTATGATCGGCCATTTAATGATGCCCATATTTTAGGACCCAACGTAAAATCCGTTGTGGTCAAACCTGCTGCTCGCCATGCTCTTTCATACAAAATCTGGTATGATATTAAAGCACCACTCGCTCTTCTTTCCCATGAACCTGATATTTGGATACAGCCATATGGATTTTGCAGTCTTACAACAAAAATTCCACAACTGCTAATTGTACATGATTTGGCTTTCCTTCACTTTCCAAAGTTCATTTCATGGCACCAAAGATGGTATTATCAAATTTTTACCAAGAAATTCCTTAATAAAGCAAGTAGTATAGTAACGGTATCTGATTATTCTAAGAAAGATATCATAGATCATTACCAGATAAAAGATGAAAAAATAAAAGTTGTCAAAGGAGCTGCCAATACGAATTTCAAAAGCCTAACCTGGCAAGAAAGAGAACAGGCGAAAGAAATCTTTTCGGGCGGAAAAGAGTTTTTCTTATGTATTGGAGGCATCCATCCCAGAAAGAATTTGATGAACCTACTAAAAGCTTTTTCATTATTTAAAAAATGGCAACATAGCAATATGAAATTGCTGGTCGTTGGAAGATTAGCCTGGCAATATGAGGATCTATTGGAAAAATTAAAGACCTATAAATACAGGGAGGATGTAGTGTTGTTGGGATACTTACCGGATGAACAACTTTTTACCATTACAGGGGCAGCATATGCATTGGTATACCCCTCCTTTTTTGAAGGTTTTGGATTACCGATCATTGAAGCTATGCAGTGTGAAGTACCTGTAATAACAAGCAATACCAGCAGTATGCCGGAAATTGGAGGAGAGGCGGCACTATATGCCAATCCAAACGATCCTGACGCCATCGCTAAACATATGTTACATATTTATAAAGACGAAACGTTACGAGGTCGTTTAATTTCGGCAGGTAGCATACAGGCAGCAAATTTTAACTGGGATAAGGCAGCAAATGAACTTTGGGAGATTATTCTTTCAACATCGCCTCGCCATTAATTAACCCAAAACAAATCATCCACCGTTTCGCCTTACTTTTGCATTTATAAACAGACTACAATAAAAAATACATGAAGAAATCAAACATTTCGATAGAGATTGAATTAGATGATGACAAAGTCCCCCAACAAATCAACTGGATTGCGTCAGATAGTACAGCAGACATGATGCAACCTGCCAAATCTATGATGGTTGCTTTTTGGGATGGAGCAGACAAAAGTGCACTTAGAATTGACCTTTGGACAAAAGATATGATGGTAGATGAAATGGCCGATTTTTATTATCAAACAATGATGGGTATGGCCGACACCTATCTTCGGGCAACTCAACAAACAGCGCTGGTAGCCGATATGAAAAAATTTGCAAAAGAATTTTATAAAAAGTTTAAAGACACACAATTACAAGAAAATAAATAAAACGTTCTTATATGAGTTTAGAAATAGATGTAATGGAACAAATGAAAGTTGCCATGAAAACAAAAGACGAAGCTTTGTTACGTGGTTTAAGGGCTATTAAAGCGGAAATAATAAAAGCCAAAACAGACCCGGGCGCAAAAGGCATTATCACCGAAGAAGGCGAATTAAAAATGTTGCAGAAACTGGTTAAATCTCGCAAAGATTCTTTAGAAATTTACCAACAACAAAACCGTGCAGACCTTGCTGTAAAAGAATCTGAAGAAATTGCCGTAATTGAAAAATTTCTTCCTCAACAGTTAAGTGATGAGGAAATAAAAATGCTTATCGGTAAAATGATTGCAGAAATGGGAGCAAATGGCCCGCAGGATATGGGAAAAGTAATGGGTTCAGCATCTAAACTATTAGCAGGCAAGGCGGATGGCAAAACAATTGCCAGCGTTGTTAAGGAATTATTAAATAAGTAGTCCTATCATTTCAACCAATAAAAAACTACTGTTAATCAATTTCCCTTTTTAGAATAATGTACTTATTCATCATTTTTATACATATCCTAATCTAGAAAAATGATCATTGATGTATTTTTTGTTTTATTAATGATCTATGCTATTATTAAAGGCTATAGAAATGGATTTGTGATAGCTATTTTTTCTTTCTTCGGAATAATCATTGGATTAGCGGCTGCTATGAAATTTTCAACACTTGTAGCAGATTGGTTAAAAAATAGTACCCATATTTCCATTGCTTGGCTTCCTTTTCTCTCCTTTCTCATTGTGATGATAGGAATATTGATATTGGTACGGCTAACTGCAAAATTAATCCACACAGCAATGGAACTGGTTTTGTTGGGATGGTTAAATAAACTAAGTGGAATGCTTTTGTATGCTACGCTATTTGTTATCATGTACAGCGTCTTACTTTTTTATGCTGTCAAGCTCCATTTTTGTAAAGAAGATACATTATTAAGTTCGGTATGTTATTCATTTATTCAACCCTGGGGACCAAAAGCGATTGGTTTGTTTGGTACAATTATCCCGCTATTTGATGGGATGTTCGAAGAACTATCAGATTTTTTTGAAAATAACTACCCGCATGCAAAATAATAGTTGCTGTTTATACCATCTGCAAATTCATTTTATTGCTGTAAAATCGTTATTTTAGCATACATTCTATAAAATAGTAAATAATCTGTGTCCTTTTAAGACCTTTTTTATTTATTTTAGGGATAATCAAGCTTGCTAAGAAATTGACCAATGAATTACGAGATCAGACAACAAGACAAGTTTAAGTTTATTGAAGAAGGCGAAGGTGAGCCATTACTTTTATTGCATGGCCTTTTCGGTGCTTTAAGCAATTTTCAATATCTGATTGAATATTTTAAAAAAAGTTATCAAGTTGTGGTTCCTCTTTTACCACTTTTTGAACTCGACATTTTTCACACCTCAGTAGGTGGTCTTGAAAAGCATGTACACAAATTTATTGAACTCCGCGGCTATAACAATATTCACTTATTGGGTAATTCATTAGGGGGGCATATTGGCCTTGTGCACATCATTAAACACCCCGAGAAAATAAAATCGTTAATCTTAACAGGTAGCAGTGGTCTTTTTGAAAATGGAATGGGAGATAGTTATCCAAAACGTGGCGATTATGAATACATAAAAAAGAAAACACAATTAACTTTTTATGACCCCGAAACAGCCACTAAAGAGTTGGTTGATGAAGTATTTGAACTTACCAATAACCGAATTAAGGTTATTAAAATTATTGCCTTAGCAAAAAGTGCCATTCGAAATAATCTGGGTGAAGAACTTAACCAGATCAAACAACCTACTTGCTTAATCTGGGGAAACAATGATACGATTACACCTCCCTTTGTGGGACGTGAATTCAATCGCCTGATCCCAAATAGTGAATTACATTTTGTTGACAAATGTGGGCACGCCCCCATGATGGAAGTGCCAGATGAATTTAACAATATTTTAGCCGCTTTTTTACAAAAATTAGCACGCCAAGAAACAACTTCGGCTTAGTTTTTGGCGTATTACTTGAAAAAAGAACTGAATGCTGGTATCACAAATATTTAATCCCGGTTTCCCCTCGGTCAATATATACGACAAGTTGTCTTTGGCTCTACAATTAATGGAAGAATATGACGTACAACATTTACCTGTACTCAGTGAAGATAAATATGTAGGCATTATCAATAAAGACGATTTATTGGATGGAAATGAAAATGATATGCTAGCGAATCTTGAATCCTCTTTTCTCCGTGTATCAATAAAAGGAGAAGAACATTTTTTTAACTCCCTCAAATTAATTTCAGAAAATGATTTATCCCTGTTACCGGTTGTCAATGAACAGTTCGAGCTATCCGGAGTTTTGCTAATAAAAGATTTAATTCAAACCTTATCCGGTTTTTTGGGAAATGAAACACCGGGAGGTATTATTGTGATAGAAATTGCCAAACAAAATTTTTCATTTGGTGAGATTTGCCGCTTGGTGGAAACCAATGATGCTTATATCACACAACTCAATACCCGAACAGAAGGCGATTCCGGAATAGTCGTAGTCACTATTAAAATTAACAAAATAGAGATTTCAGATATTGTGGCTACATTTCAGCGTTATGATTATAAAGTTCGTTATTATTTTGGGGATGAAGAATATGGCAATGAACTTAAAGAAAATTACAATCATTTAATCGCATACCTGAATATGTAATCCTGACTGGCAATAGGGGAATCTTGAGCAATTTTTGTAAATCACACACTTCTAACTACCCACGATTCACCTTCCGCGTCTCAACATTGATGCTTCACGCTGCCAAACCCCTAATTTTACCTTCAACTTATCAATCGATTATTGTAGATGAAGTTTTTTCGTGTAATTGTTATTTTTCTTTTTCTGGTAAAAACAGCGTCATTGCATGCGCAGAATACCCACATGATTGTTGATACTTCATCAAAAAGTCGTTCTGATACCGGCATTGAAAATAGTCTGCCTATCATGATTGGCGACATACAGTTGTCGGGCAATAAAAAAACCAAAAGCTTTATTGTATTACGCGAAGTGCCATTTGCTAAAAATGACCGCATTATTCGTGGAGATATGGATAAACTATTAACCCTTGCTCGTCAACAACTAATGAACACCTCTTTGTTTGTAGATGTTTTGGTATTTGTGTCATCAATTAAAGGAAATGTTTGGTCTATTTCGATAGAAGTGAAGGAACGATGGTACCTTTTCCCTTTACCCTATTTTAAATTGATTGACCGAAACTTTAATCAATGGTGGGTTGATCAGAATAAAAGTTTGGATCGCGTAAACTACGGAATCAAATTTATTCAAAACAATATTAGCGGTCGAAATGACAACCTGGATGTATGGTTGATTACAGGCTATACGCAACAAATAACCTTGCGCTATAATCTTCCATTTTTTGATAAGAAACTAAAAAGCGGTTTCAATATTGGAATGGGATACGGAACTCAAAAAGAAATAAATTATGCAACAGGAGATAATAAACAGCTCTTCTTTAAACAAGAAGAAATAACCAAAAAAGTAACCCGTATCGACTTAACTTATTCTTTTCGGCCGGATGTAAAACAAAGAAACAATTTTAGAATATCATACAATGAAGAGCATGTGGATGATACCGTACTGAAAATAAATCCCCTTTTTTATCCCGGTCAACAAAACAGCATACAATATTTTGATTTTTCTTATCAATACAAGCTTTATAATGTTGATTATGCTTTTTACCCCACCAAAGGTTTGTTATTTGAAGGTAATTTGTATAAAAGGGGTATTAACAATTTAACAGATCTCTGGCAAGCTTCAACTCGGGCTGTTTATGCTATTCCGTTATCGAAAAGTTCGTTTGTACATCTAGAAGGTTTTGCCATGCTTAAATTACCATTCAATGACTATTTTTTTAACCAGCGTTTATTTGGATATGGATACTTTCAAATGCGAGGCCTGGAATACAATGTAGTAGATGGAGTAGCGGGTGGGTCACTAAAGACTACTTTTCATAAAAAAGTGCTTTCTTTTGTTGTGAATAACCCAATTTCCAGCAAAACGCACGATAAAATCCCTTTCCGTATTTATTTGAAAATATATGGCGATTTGGGTTATGGTTATACACCAACGCCCAATGCCAGTAATACCCTTAACAATACCTTGCTCAAAACTTGGGGTTTTGGATTGGATGTTGTCTCCATTTATGATTTTGTCTTTAAATTCGAATTCAGCTTCAACCAACTAGGTAGAGATGGCTTATATTTACATACGAGGAATGATTTTTAGTGCCGGTGTTGGAGTATTTAAAGAAGTTAAATGGAGTTAAAAAGGTTGGCAAATCATTTAACTACTTTAACTCCTTTTAACTATTTTAACCTTTTTAACCCTTTTAACTATTTTAACTATTACCTATCCTTATCCCCCCATCCAAAAATGAAAGTAGCCATATATAGTCGTGGGCTTGATTTTGAACAGGAAACTTCTCTTCTCGAATTGATTGAAGAATTAAACCGCCATCATACCACAATCTTTATTTTTCAGACATTGCTTGAGCAATTCACCTTACCCAAGCACCTCTATGAAAAAATGATCCCGTTTTTAATCTCTGATGACCTGGATGAACAGATTGATTGTCTCATTAGCCTAGGTGGAGATGGCACCCTTTTGGATACCGTAACATTGGTAAAAGATAAGAATATTCCCATCCTTGGCATTAATTTTGGCAGATTGGGTTTTTTGGCAAGCATCAGTAAAGAAGAGTTGGTTAGTGCAGTTGATTCATTAATCAACCATACTTTTTTAATTGATAAGCGAACCCTTATTCACTTAGATTCTAATGAAAAGCTCTTTGGTGATACCCCATTTGCATTGAATGAGTTTGCCATACACAAAAGAGATATTTCGCCAATGGTAAAAATTCATACCTATTTAAATGGCGAATTTTTAAATACATACTGGGCGGATGGTTTAATTGTATCAACCCCTACAGGTTCAACGGGTTATAATATGAGTTGCAACGGTCCAATTATGTTTCCTGAATCGGCTAGTTTTGTAATTACCCCTGTGGCACCTCATAACCTTAATGTGCGACCCATTATCATACCCGATACAAATGTGATTTCTTTTGAAGTAGAGGGAAGGGGGGAACAAATTATTTGTGCCCTGGATGCCCGTAGAGAAATTGTAAGTAAAACCATCCAATTGGCTGTTAAACGCGAAAAGTTTGGGGTAAATTTGATTCGATTAAATGAAAATAGCTTCCTTTCAACCCTCCGGACAAAACTTACTTGGGGGCTTGATAAAAGAAATTAACTTTTGTTGTATTAAAATTTGACTGTATTTTACAATTAATAGATGAAGCAAATTGGCTATGCGTAGAAAAATTATCATACTTTTTTTAGTCCTACAAGGGTTACAAAAGGTCGATGCCCAAATAATGAGCGCCTTTGTACACCAAGGAGAGGTTGGTATTTCTGCTGGTGTAGCCCACTATTTTGGAGACCTGAATCCTAGCACGGCCATAAATAGACCTAAAGTTGCAGCAGGAATATTTTTTAGAAAACAACTTTCTAATTATATTGGATTAAGACTTTCGGGTGATTATGCATTGATAGGCTACTCTGATGTTTATAGCAACAACCCGGTACAAGTTTCACGTAACCTTAGCTTTAATACCAATGTGTGGGAATTAAGCTTGGCCTGTGATTTTAACTTTTTTGAGTTCCAACCCGGATTTGAGGGATATGAGTTTACTCCTTATGTGGGTTTGGGTGTAGGTGTTTTTTCTTATGATCCATACGCTTATCTCAATAATGAAAAATATTTATTACGTACTTTGGGTACCGAAGGACAGGGCAGCGCCCTTTACCCTACATTAGAACCTTATAGTCCTATAGCAATCAGCATCCCTTTCACACTAGGAGCAAAATATGCTTTGAACGCTCGAACGAATGTTTTTGCTGAACTAACTTACCGTTTTACCAATTCGGATTATTTAGATGATGTCAGTGGCCTTTATGCACCCGATGCTTTCCCTCCATTGCCCGATGGATCTCCTTCCCCTGCTTTTTTGTTACAAGATAGAAGTTATGAAACAGGTATATCTATTGGTGTAAAAGGAAAACAAAGGGGGAATGGGCTTCAAAAAGACGCTTTTGCAACTTTCAAAGTAGGTATTTCATTCAATCTTCAATCCTATGTTTGTCCAAATCCCAGTCGTAGATAATCGCTTTTATGATTCCGATTGCTAAAAAAGGGCCAAATCCGACTTATTCCCTCACATTTCTTTCAATTTATTTCCAACAAAACCATTGATTTTGTTAAATTTGCAGCCTAAATGTAGGTAAGATTATGCAGGAGGGCTTAATAGACCAGATTGATAAAGATCGAATGCCCCATCATATTGCCATTATTATGGATGGCAATGGACGATGGGCTGAAGAAAAAGGTCAGGAGCGCTTATATGGTCATTATCAAGGTGTGGAAAGTGTACGCAATATTGTAGAAGGCTGTGCTGAATTGGGAATTCGTTACCTTACCCTGTATGCATTTAGTACTGAAAACTGGGATCGCCCACAACAAGAAGTTGAAGGATTAATGACTTTACTGGTGGATACAATCCACAAAGAAGTTCCTATTTTAAATAAAAACAATATTCGACTTCATGTGATTGGAGATTTGAATATGTTACCAAAGTTTGCGCATGATGAATTGCAAGAGGCACTTGCTATGACAAGTCATAATACAGGGCTCAACCTTATCATGGCATTGAGTTATAGCAGTCGGTGGGAATTGGTAAATGCAGTTAAAAATATTGGAATAGACGTAAAAGCAGGAAAAATTGATCCCATAACCATTAATCAGGATACTTTGCAACAGTACTTATCTACCAGTCAGTTTCCTGACCCCGAACTGATGATACGTACCAGCGGTGAGTATCGAATTAGTAATTTTTTATTGTATCAGTTAGCCTATGCCGAATTATATTTTACAAATACCCGCTGGCCCGATTTCCGAAAAGAAAACCTGTATGAAGCCATTTTGGATTTTCAGGCAAGGGAAAGGAGATTTGGCAAAACCGGACACCAAATTCAGGAGGAAACCCAATTGGTATAAAACACATTCATTCATCACTTTATAGGGTGCCGGGTGATTTAACAAACAGTTTTCATTATTACAGTTAATTTGCCCCACTTAAAAACCCGTACCAATCGCTGAAAGAAAGATATAAGATCTTTTAGAAAGCTACGTAACAAACCGAAACCGGATGCAGAAAGTTTATAAATTTTTATTGTTGGCAGTAGTTACATCTCTCATAAGTGTTTCGGCCCAATCTCAAGAAAAATCAACGTCTGATACAACCATCACAAGTATTGATGCAGACCTGATCAATATTTTCAATCAAAAAACGTCAAAAAAATACAAAGTTGCCGCTGTAAAAGTTACCGGTAACAAATTCTTTGATGAGAACCTGCTAATCTCCATTGCAAATATTAATGTAGGCGATGAATTAACAATACCCGGTGGCGATAATTTTTCTAAAGCCATCACAAAACTTTGGGGTCAAAATTATTTCAGTAATGTTGAAATTTATATTACCAAACTAGAGGGGAAAAATATCGATATCGAAATTGCAGTTACCGAAAGGCCAAGATTATCTAAATTTAATTTTAAAGGCGTTCGCAAAGGAGAGTCTGATGATCTTTCAGGTAAAACCGGTTTAATACCCAATCGCGTAATTACTGAAAACATGAAGATTTCAGCAATTGAGGCGATTAAAAAGTTTTATGCAGAGAAAGGATACCTTGATACAAGGGTTAAAATTGTAGAAAAAAAGGATTCCTCTTTTGCCAATACGCTGGTATTAGACTTCGAAATAGACAAGGGGCCTAAAATAAAAATTAGCAATATCAACTTTGGAGGCAATACAGTTGAAATGTCTAAATTGAAAAAACAGTTAAAAGACACGAAAGAACAATCTCGATTTACCCTTTTCCCTGATGTTAATAAAGGCGCAATTGTAAATGTAAAAAAATACACTTTCAATGATTATGTTAAAGACGGTGCTATTTTAGTCCCATCGAATACAAAGAAAGTACTTGATCCGTATGTTCGTCTGAAATTATCATCAGCCAAATTTGATGAGAAAAAATACATAGCAGACAAAGACAATATTCTTGATTATTATAATACGCTTGGATACAGGGATGCCGTAATTGAGAAAGACACTATTTACTCTGCAAAAAGAGGGGCACTTAACATTGATCTGAAAATTAATGAAGGCCGTAAATACTATTTTGGAAATATAACCTGGAGAGGGAACACCAAGTTTACAGATTCTGTTTTGTCGGCCATACTCGCCATTCGCAAGGGTGATATTTATAACTTGGAGGTATTGAACAAAAAATTAGGAAAAGGTGGTGGGCCTGAAGGTGGAGATATCAGTGGACTTTACCAAGATGATGGATATCTTTTTTTTAGAACAGACCCGGTTGAAACCGCTGTATACAATGACACCATTGATTTTGAAATTCGCATGGTAGAAGGTCCACAAGCCACCATTAAAAATATCCGCATTACCGGTAATGACAGAACCAAAGAGTATGTGATTCGTCGTGAATTAAGAACCATTCCGGGTGAAAAGTTTAGACGATCAGAATTGATCCGTTCAGTAAGAGAGCTTTCACAATTAAATTATTTCAATCCCGAAAAAATCAACCCTGTACCGGTTCCCAATCCGGATGATGGCACCGTTGATATCAATTATAATGTAGAAGAAAAATCGAGCGATCAATTAGAATTGAGTGCCGGTTGGGGTGGTGTTATTGGATTAACCGGCACATTGGGTATCTCCTTCAATAACTTTTCTATTAAAAACATATTAAACAAAAAAGCCTGGGACCCTTTGCCAATGGGGGATGGACAAAAATTGAGTCTCCGTTTACAGAGTAATGGAAAGGCTTATCGTTCCTATAATTTTTCTTTTACAGAACCTTGGTTGGGGGGTAAAAAAAGGAATGCATTAACAGTAAGTGTATACAATACTAAATTTGGCCAAACTTTTAACCCGCTTACCGGTGCCTTTGACCCAAGTGTTGCCGATACAAGATATTTAAGTACAACGGGCGTGAGTGCCAGTATAGCCAAACAACTAAAATGGCCCGATGATTATTTCTCATTATCTATGGGTGGAAACTACGTTAGATACAAATTAAATAATTATGCCATTGACCCTGTTAACCTTCCCGGTTTTGATAGCGGCTTTGTTAATAATCTGAACTTTAAAATTGCCTTACAAAGATCATCTGTTAACCAACCTTTATTTCCAAGTTCCGGTTCTACTTTCCTATTAAGTTTACAGGTTACGCCTCCTTATTCTTTATTTAATAAAAACAAAGAAAATGTAGCCGAGCCGTATAAATGGCTTGAATACTATAAATGGAGATTTAATGGAGAATGGTATGTACCGCTAGGTAAGCCTCGTGGAGAGGAGAGAAATAAACAATTCGTGTTAAAAGCGGGAGCTAAGTTTGGATTCTTGGGTAGGTATAACTCGGATCTTGAAATTTCACCTTTTGAAAGATACCAAGTGGGGGATGCCGGATTGAGTAATCAATTTGCACTGTTGGGCTATGAAATTATTGCACATAGAGGTTATCCGGTTTATGACAATTCAAACCCTAAAATAAATCCCGACAAGCAACAAGCGAGTCAGTTTTTTACCATTTTTAACAAATACTCATTAGAAATACGTTATCCAATAAGTTTAAACCCAAGCAGTACCATCTATGCCTTAGTCTTTTTTG
>JANOVY010000052.1:0-12908 GCA_031417635.1 Bacteroidota bacterium
TACATAGGTCAAATTAAAAATATTAAAGTAAATGTAGGGCCGCCACCAAAAGTATATGACCTGGCTGCTGAAGCCATTCCGGAAGGATTGGATTGGGTAAAATGGCTTGGCCCCAATGCACTTTCAAACTTTAATCCGGAACTGGCACCACCCATTACAAAAGATGTGTTTCCTAACTGGCGTAACTACAAAGAATTTGGCGGTGGTATGGTAACCGATTGGGGTGCTCACATGTTCGATATTGTTCAATGGGCTTTGGATATGGACAGCAGTGGTCCGATAGAAGTGATCGCACCCGATGGTGGTGAACATCCATTCTTAACCTATCGATACGCTAATGGAATTACCATGACCCACGAAAAATGGGAATGGAACAATGCCATTCATTTCTTTGGTACCGAAGGAGAATTGAAAGTTGCACGAGGTAAATTAGAAACAACCCCTGCTTCACTAAAAGACAAAGTAATTGGTGAAACAGAAAAGCATGTATACAAGAGTGTGGACCATTACAAAGATTTCTTAGAAGCTATTCGCAAACGCAGCAAACCCATTTGCGATGTAGAAACAGGACACCGCACTTCCTCTGTTTGTAATATTGGAAATATCGCGTATGAATTGAAACGCAAACTGGAATGGGATCCTAAAAAAGAAATGTTTAAAAACGACAAAGAAGCCAACGCATTATTAGGACGACCTATGTTGAATGAATGGGCTATTAAGATATAAAGATGTATTCAGTTATTCTATCATGGCAGTTGGGGTATTTGATACCTCAACTGCCATTTTTAAATTATGTATGAATAGCATAATCCATCGTGTTTTGTTGCTTGTGCATTTGGCATTTTTCCAAAGTTCATGCGAGGTGTATTATCGATTTCTTTTTTGATACGTAAATTTTCAATTTGGCTAATATGAAAAAAATTGTAAGCTGTCTTTTTATCGTATGCTCAATAAAAGCATCGGCACAGATGCCAGAAAAAAAGACCTTTACCAATCACCAAAAGATCACCATTTCCAAAACCACTTTACAAGACAAAATAAAAGGGGGCTGGGCCGGTCAAACCATTGGCGTTACTTATGGCGGGCCTTTTGAATTTAGGTTTTTGGGAACCATGGTGAATGATTATCAACCCATACCTTGGACCGATGGTATTATCAAACAATACTTCGATAATGAGCCGGGTTTATTCGATGATATTTATATGGACCTGAGTTTTGTGAATGTGATTGAAAAATATGGCGTAGATGCTCCTGTGGATTCTTTTGCCAATGCTTTTGCCAATGCAGACTATCCCTTATGGCATGCTAACCAAGCCGGAAGGTATAATGTGCATCATGGTATCAAAGCCCCTCAATCAGGCCATTGGTTACAAAACCCGCATGCAGATGATATTGATTTTCAAATTGAAGCCGATTTTGCCGGCCTGATGTTTCCGGGTATGCCCAATACAGCTTCTGTACTTTGCGATAAAGTGGGGCATATCATGAATTACGGCGATGGCTGGTATGGGGGTGTGTATGTTGCTTCTTTGTATAGCTTAGCATTTGTAAGTGATGATATTGATTTTATTGTTTTGGAAGCCTTAAAGTCAATTCCTGCTAAAAGTAAGTATGCACAATGCATTACTGATGTAATCAATTGGCATAAAAAATATCCCGACGATTGGAAAAAAACTTGGTTTGAAGTACAAAAAAAATGGACTGCCGATATAGCCTGTACAGAGGGTGTTTTTCTACCTTTCGATATTAGTGCCAGAGTCAACTCAGCTTATATTATCATAGGATTGTTATATGGCAAAGGCGACTTTGCAAAAACAATGGAAATTGCCATTCGTTGTGGGCAGGATGCTGATTGCAACCCTTCTTCTGCGGCAGGTATTTTAGGGGCCATTATAGGGTATGAAAAAATTCCTTCCTTTTGGAAAAGAAATCTAACAGAAATAGAAGATAGAAATTTTGTTTATACAGATATCTCTTTGAATAAAATGTATAAGATGGGGTATCAACATGCATTGAAAATGATTGCAGATCATGGCGGTTCGATCAATGACAATTCAGTAACCATTCAATATCAAAAACCAACGCCGGTTACATTTGAAGAATCTTTTACCGGATTAATTCCCATTCTACGCAAAAGAATTAAAATGGGAGGAAACATACTATCAAAGCCACTTGTCATTCCCTTTGAGGGAAATGGCATAACTATCAATTCTAACATGAGCAATGAATGGGGCGTGAAAACAAACTATGTTTTTAAAGTGGAAGCCGATTTGGATGGCGTAAAAGAAATCATAGAAATGCCCTATCATTTTAAGTTGAGAAAAAATGAATTATTGTCTAAATACAATTTGTCCCAGACCAAACATGTTCTTACATTAACGCTTTTAAATCCTGATAAAATAGGAGATATTATTTTGAAGGATATGATTATTTATGCTGACAAGACAAAACCCAATGAGAAGAAATAAAAATTTTACCCTCTTTAAAAATTATTTATTTCAATAAGCGAATACTTTTTATTTAATATTCGGTTTCTCTAGAATATCATAAATTGCCGTATGGCAAACAGTACCCTCAAAAAAACATTAACACCCACACTTTTATGGGGATTGGGAGTTGGTTATGTTATATCGGGTATGTATTTTGGTTGGAACCTGGGTCTCGAAAAAGGGGGCACCTTGGGGATGGCAATGGCCACAATCTTGGTCATCATTTTGTATACTTGTTTTAGTTTTTCTTATGCTGAATTGGCCTGCGCCATTCCAAAAGCGGGGGGGGCATATGATTATGCAGAAAAAGCATTCAAAAGAGACATTGGATTTATCACAGGTCTCGCACAAATCATTGAATTCGTTTTTGCACCTCCTGCCATCGCCATTGCCATTGGGGCATATTTTAATTTATCTTTTCCACAAGTCCCCATCATTGCTGCAGCTATTACTGTTTATATTGTTTTTACAGCTTTAAATGTGTACGGTGTAAAAGCAGCAGCTAATTTTGAATTACTGGTCACCATTTTAGCCGTTGGAGAATTATTGCTTTTTTCTACACTTACTTTACCTGCATTTTCAATAAATAATTTTACACTCAATTCATTTCCCCATGGTTGGCCGGGTGCATTTGCAGCCATACCTTTTGCCATCTGGTTCTTTTTGGGCATTGAAGGAGTGGCCAATGTTGCTGAAGAAACCAAGCATCCTCAAAAAGACATTTTGAAAGGCTTTGGTTGGGCATTGGCTACACTTGTGATTCTATGCATACTTGTTTTTATTGCAGCAATTGGTATCGGTGGTTGGGAAACAATTGTATATACCGAAAATGGATTGGTCTCAGATTCTCCTTTACCATTGGCATTGGGAAAAATATTTTCTTCGAATCATGTGTTTTATAAGCTATTAATTGGCATAGGGTTATTTGGATTGATTGCTTCTTTTCATGGTTTATTATTGGCGAGTGGCCGAGCTACATTCGAGTTTGGAAAGATTGGGAATGCCCCCCGTATTTTGGGCAAAGTAAATGAACGATTTCAAACACCGGCCAATGCCCTTATATGTAATGCTTTACTGGGCATGTTGATTTTATTCACCGGTAAAACTGCTGAAATTATCATAATAGCTGTATTTGGAGCACTAACCTTGTATATTTTCTCCATGTTGGCAGTTCTCAAACTTCGTAAAAAAGAGCCGGAAATGGAAAGGCCTTTTCGTGTACCTTTTTATCCGGTTACTCCTATTATCGCTTTGGTGCTGGCCATTATTTGTTTACTTTCATTGTGTTATTTTAATGGGATCTTGACAATGGTTTATTTTGGTATACTACTATTCTTTTTTGGGCTGTTTAAATTGATTAAAAAATGAGTAACGAAGAAATTTTTTCCTATGTGAGCAATCATCCCGCCGGCAGGGTAAAAATTGCAGTCACCGATATTGATGGCGTTCTACGAGGAAAATATATTTCAACCGAAAAATTTTTGTCGGTTGTAAAAACAGATATGGGTTTTTGTACAGTCATTTTTGGATGGGACATGGCCGACCAAGCCTATGACAACACAACCTTCACCGGGTGGCATACCGGTTACGGAGATGCAAAAGTAAAAATTAGTCTCAGTAGTTTTCGGAAAATCCCTTGGGAGGACAATCTTCCTTTTTTTCTGGGTGAATTTATTCGTGACCAAGGAGAAGCATTAGAAATTTGCCCTCGACAATTATTGCAAAAAGTAATGAATGTAGCTGCTGATAGTGGTCTTCATGCAAAATTTTCTCAGGAATTTGAATGGTTTAATTTTCTCGAAACACCGAAAACATTTGCTGAAAAAGAGGGTAAACATTTAACCCCATTAACGCCCGGCATGTTTGGTTATTCCATTTTAAGAAGTAGTGAACGAAATGATTATTTTTCATCTCTTTTTGATCAATTGAAACAATTTAATATTCCATTAGAAGGTTTGCATACCGAAACAGGTCCGGGTGTATATGAAGCTGCCATTACGTATTCCGATGTTTTAATGGCTGCCGACAATGCTGTTTTATTCAAGACATGCGTAAAAGAAATTGCTTACAAACATGGAATCCTTGCCAGTTTTATGGCTAAGATCAATGAAAACTTACCGGGCTGCAGCGGGCATATTCACCAATCACTTTGGAAAGAAAATACCAATCTTTTTTTTGATGGTCAACAGCCCACTCAAATGACTGAAACATTACAACAATATATAGCCGGACAATTGTTTTGTCTCCCACATATTTTACCCATGGTGGCACCTACCATCAATTCTTATAAGCGTTTAGTAGAAGGAGCATGGGCACCTACCACTGTCACCTGGGGTATTGATAACAGAACCGTTGCTTTGCGAGTGTTACCGGCAGGGGAGAAGTCGTGCAGATTGGAAACTAGGGTTGTAGGGAGTGATACAAATCCTTATCTGGCAATGGCAGCATGTCTTGCTTCGGGTTTATATGGAATAAAACATAAACTTAGCTTGCAATCACAAACATTGGGTAATGGTTACAGTGATGTTACCCATGGGAGATTTCCAAAAAGTTTGGATGATGCCAATCAAGCCATGAAAAAATCAACCGTTGCGATTGAGTTATTCGGAGAAACTTTTGTGAATCATTTTACCCAAACCCGCGATTGGGAAGTCCGTCAATTTGCAAAAAATGTAACCGATTGGGAAACAAAAAGGTATTTTGAAATAATTTAACAAGCACCATGTAATTAACCCCAAACCCCAAACCCCAAACCCCAAACCCCAAACCCCAAACTCCAAACCCCAAACTCCAAACTCTCCCTCCCATGTCTATCGTTCAATTTAATTTTCCAACCATCATACGTTTTGGAGCGGGTTCTGTAAATGAGCTCCCGGATTATTTACAGAAAAACAAATTATCCAGACCATTCCTCTCTACAGACCCTGTTATTGCCAACCTGTCTTTTTTCAAAAAAATAGTAGCAGATCTAGCAGCATCCGGAATGATGGTCACTGAATTTCATGATATTCATAAAAACCCGGTGAAAAGTGATGTATATAAGGGAGCAGATGCCTATGATGCCGCAAAATGCGATTGTATTATTGGCATAGGTGGGGGAGCTGCGATAGATGTAGCACGTGCTATTTTACTAAGAATTAACCACCGAGAAGATTTATTCAAGTATGATGATTTAATTGGGGGAGATGTATATGTTACGAATGAAGTACCTCATTTTATTACCATTCCCACAACTGCCGGAACAGGCAGTGAAGTGGGCCGATCTGCCATCATTTCTGATGATGTAACCCATCAGAAAAAAATTCTATTCTCTCCTAAACTCTTAGCCAAAATAGTTTTTGCCGACCCTCAATTAACAATGGATTTGCCACCTTTTATCACAGCTGCCACCGGTATGGATGCGTTAACACATAACTTAGAAGCATTCCTTGCCAAAAATTATCATCCCATTTGTGATGGCATCGCTTTGGAAGGTATTCGATTGATTGCACAATCTATAGAGAAAGCTGTTAAGCATCCCGATTTGGAATCACGTGCTGATATGTTATTGGCTTCCATGATGGGTGCTATTGCATTTCAAAAAGGATTGGGCGTTGTACATTCATTGGCCCATCCCTTATCAAGCCTACTTGATACACACCATGGGTTGGCCAATGCGGTAAACTTGCCCTATGGAATGCACTTCAACATAGAAGGGTATGAGGAAAAGTTTATTCGTATAGCCAAGGCCTTACAAATTGAAAATGAAACAGGCGAGGGGGTAGTGGATTATTTGTTTGCACTAAATGAAAAGTTGGGCATTCCAAAAAAGCTAGCAGGTATTGGGGTTACAAAAGAACATATTGAAACATTGGCAGATCTGGCATTTGCAGATTTTGCACATCCCAATAATCCGAAACCGGTTACAAGAAATGATTTTAAAATTTTATACGAAACTGCATTATAAATTGTGAAGAAACAACTTATCATAGGGGTTAGTTTTTCAGAAACAAAATACCTCAATTATCCCAAATGGATAAAAGGAAATAACCCTGAAATAGACATTCTTGAGCTTTCTTGGGAGAAACAAAATTTACAGGATATTGAACAATGTCAAGGGTTATTACTCACCGGCGGAATTGATATCGACCCTTATTTCTACCCCCCACAATCAGCGGAGTATGCCCACGGCCCCAAACAATTTAATCGAGTACGTGATCATTTCGAAATCGATTTATTTTTATTGGCACAAGAAAAAAAGATACCGGTTCTGGGTATTTGTAGAGGACTTCAGTTAGTGAATGTGGCTTTGGGCGGTAGTTTATTCTCCGATTTGGAAACAGAAGGGAAACAAAATCATCGCAACATGAATGGCATCGATCATACCCATTCCATTTATATTCATCAAAAAACTTTGTTAGCAGACATCACCGAAAAAACAGAAGGTATCGTAAACAGTGCTCATCACCAGTCCATCAACCGGTTAGCAGACTCTTTGCAGGTAAATTGTTTTTCAGAAGAAGAAATCATTGAAGGGATTGAATGGAAAAACAAATCAAATGTATCGCCCTTGCTTTGTGTGCAATGGCATCCTGAAAGATGGGTGCATAAAAATGCAGATCCTTTTGCCAAACATATTCGTGAATGGTTTGTAAACGAAGCCCAAAAAATTACTCTATGACTATTTTCAATCCTGTTAACAATGAAGTCATCACCGAAGTAAAAGAAGATGACCAGCTAAGTATTCAAGCGAAATGCGCGAATGCAAAAATGGGCCAACAAAAATGGGCACTCATTCCATTGGCAGAAAGGATACACATCATTCAAAATTTCTCCAAACTTTTGCAAGTCAACATCGAGAACAATTCAAAAATCCTAACGAGTGAAGTGGGTAAGCCCTTACAGCAGTCCATGAATGAAATAAATGGGGCTTGTGCCAGAATTGAATGGCTTACTACCCATGCAGAAAAATATCTGAGCGAAGAATGGATGACTGAAACCGGTACTACCCTTGAAAAAATTGTTTACGAACCCTTAGGCGTGGTTTGTAATATTTCTGCTTGGAATTATCCTTATTTAGTGGGTACGAATGTATTCATTCCTGCATTATTAGCGGGGAATGCTGTTATTTATAAGCCCTCAGAATTGTCTACATTAACAGGGTTGCAAATACAAACTTATTTGCAGGTTGCCGGTGTACCCGACAATGTTTTTCAAA
Organism: Bacteroidota bacterium; assembly: GCA_031417635.1. Classification (GTDB taxonomy): domain Bacteria; phylum Bacteroidota; class Bacteroidia; order Chitinophagales; family Chitinophagaceae; genus Sediminibacterium. The sequence continues at coordinate 7,687 of JANOVY010000052.1, forward strand.
TGGTAATAGGTGCTAAAGAAGTGGGAGAAATGCTTTTAGATGCGGACATGGATGCTTATTTTTTTACTGGCTCTTATACAACCGGAAAACATATTTATGAAAGAGTGAGTAAAAAAATGAAGCCTTGTGGTTTGGAATTGGGTGGTAAAGATCCATTATATGTTAGCGAGGATATTGTAGATATCAAAAGTGTTGCCGTCAACACGGCTGATGGGGCATTTTATAACAATGGGCAAAGTTGTTGCGCAGTAGAGCGCATATATGTACATGAAAAAGTATACGATGCATATCTCGAAGCATTTTTAGCAGAAGTGTCCTCTTATACCATTGGTAACCCGACTGAAGAAGGTGTGTATATTGGCGCGTTAACACGAAAAGAACAACCGGCATATTTGGCAGCGCAAGTACAAGATGCGATCGCAAAAGGGGCTACTCTTTTATGTGGCGGGCATATCTTATCCGGCCCCGGAAATTATTTTACGCCTACTGTGTTAGTAAATGTTACCCATGACATGGATGTAATGAAAGAGGAATCTTTCGGGCCCATCATCGGTATCATGAAAGTAAAAAATGACGAAGAAGCTATTGCATTGATGAATGATACACCTTATGGCCTTACTGCTTCAGTTTACTGTGCTGACGAAAACAGGGCCGCTTTCATACAACAGCAACTGGAAGTAGGAACGGTTTATTTAAATTGTTGCGACCGAGTAAGTGCATCATTGCCATGGAGTGGAAGAAAGCATAGTGGATTTGGGAGTACGCTGTCACATGCCGGATTACGGGCATTTGTTCAACCCAAGGCATATCATATTAGAAACTAATTTATTTTTTTTAAACACATAGGTAAATAGGTTAGAACCAAGGGATATAGAAATACTATTCGTCTTATTGCTTACCATATGTGCCTATGTGTTTCCAAAAATCTTACAAGTATCAACCCTTAGAAAAATAATCGGAAAAGGTTTGCAAATAAATTGACTAAAAGATTAATTTTTAGAAACTAATCTTTTACCTTATTCAATCCCATCAAACCCACAAACCAATTGGGTAAAGGTTTATTGGATTTTCTTTTTTTAAGGTTAATAAAGATGCCCAGTTTTTTTAGTATGGGCACTTTATGGGTCTCTACCATTTCAATTAAAGTGCCATCCAAATCTTCTACATATGCAAATCTGCCGCCTGACTCACCCATATCAAAAGTGTCGCCGCTATCTACTGTAAAAGCATGTTTTAATTTTTCCAAATTGGCTTTTAAAGCTTTCATATTCGGCACATCAAAACACAAATGAATAAATCCGGGGTCACCCCAAAAGCGTTTTTCATATATCTTATTTGCCTTGCGATCCATTGCCTGTATCAATTCAATTTGAATGTTACCTAACAGTCGGCTGAATGGGGCTAAAAAAGGGTTGTCGAAAGTGAGTAATACCCTGCGATAGGTTTGTGTTTTTGCTTCTTCTCCCAAATCCGAAAAGGTACCGGTCACATCATACACGATATTATGTAAACCAAATCCATTCTTATAAAAAGGGATCGACAAATCTATATTACTCACACCAATCACAGCACCGCATACACCACCTTGCATAAAAGTTTTATGCTTAAACCAGGAAGTATCATTCACTACCTGGTATTGATTTCCTTCTTCATCGTTCAATAAAAAAGTTAAGTTTCCACCGGGGCATTTTTCGGGTGATGAACATTGAATGTTTTTATCAATTTTAGAATGTGCGTTCTGAACCAAATTGGATTTTACTTTTACTGCATTGATTCCAAAATCGCCCCAAACAACCTTGTTGCCGGTGCTAGGTTTTCTGCTGATGAACTGCCAAATTTCTGCGCCACCACCACCATTCATATTCATGGCCAAAATAGCTCTTCTGTCATGAATCTCTCCTCCGGTATAAGCACGCATAAGCACTGCTCTGGCTTCATCATCAAATATCTTTACATTTAAACCGAAGGCTTTTCGTAACCATGCAAATGTTTTTGTTGCATCTATACAACCAATCCCTATTTGTTGAATTCCTGAAATGAATGCCATTGACTACAAAAAATAATGGGTTAAGATAATTTTAATTTTTTAACGAGTTTGAAAAACAAAAACGGTATATATTTTCGAAGAAAAATTAAAAACATTTCCTGTTTCGCAATATATACTTTTCTTTTGTTTTGTGTAATTCCTTTGATAATTTTAGTAGCACAAATTTCCGCAGAAATCCCTTCAGCCTGTCCTACATCCAGTTGTTGATGAGCACTGCCATCGGCTTTTAATGCAGCATAAGAAATATTGGTATGTATCCTACCAGGCGCAACTGTTGTAAAATGAATATTTTCTAGTTGGTTTTCGAGCAACCAAGATTCAAAAAATCCCTCCAATGCATGCTTCGAAGCCGAATAGGCACTTCGTTGCGGAAAACCAAAACTGCCTACCACACTGCTGACCAATACAATGTTGGCATGTTTCGATTTAATTAGTAATGGCCATAAAGATTTGGTTAATTGAACAGGCCCAAAAAAATTAATTTCCATAATTCTTCTATCCACCTCAACAGGCGTTTCTTCTGCTTGTGAGCGCTGACTGATACCGGCATTGTTGATTAATATATCAATGGTGTTGAAAGACTGTTTTATGGAAGCAACAAATTCAGTAATGGATACTTTGGATGAGAGATCTATAAATTGGGTAGTACATATAGCCGATTTTTTTTCGCATGCTTCTTTTAATAAATTTAATTCACCCGTATTACGAGCGGCTAAAATAAGCTGCACATTCGAACCGGCAATTTCTAAGGCCAATGCTTTTCCAATACCCGAAGAGGCACCGGTGATTAATATTACTTTATTCGTGAAATACCCCATTCATTTAGTTTCAAATGTTATGGGGTGAAGATATTGATTTGACTCTATAATCAATCCAAGGATAGGTAAATAAGTAATAAATCGTAGTGAAAAGACGAATATGGGGAACAAAAAAACGCAGCTGACAATAATATGCTAACCACGCGTTTTGCTGTTTGTTTAGTTTTGGAGCTAACGATTAATATGCCGAATGGGGTCTATATAATTAATTTGAGTAACCTTTGGTATTAAATGATTAATAATCAATTTTCATCCGCCTTAGGCGGACTCAACTTTCAATTTAAAAACTGGAAAATTGAGCATTATAAATGGAACACAGCGTTTTACAAAAAAATACCCTTTGCATTTTTTGAGTCTGGGTGTATTTTCAAATGCTTTAAGAAGTTGGGGTGTGATATTCTGTCGCGCTAGGCTAAGCTGCACTGAGCAAAAGATGTAAAAGCCGATAATCTATTCCGCAGACCAACCGAGTCAGCCGAGTTGATTCAAGTTGAAACAGCGGATTGAATATTTGCTGTTAAAGGAAGACGAGTTTAATCGCCCCCAATTGCTGAAAGGAGATGTTGTTATTCGGAGGGCTTTACAGTATTATTTAATCGCTGCTTTTTAAAGTAGTCAATAATTTCTTGCTTTGTCATTTTAGTCAACTTTTCAGTTAATATTTCTCTTTGATCCCGCATAAACTTTACAGCGTCAAATTTTTTATCAATTGTCGTCATCATATGTTATTAATTCTCTGGGTGAACGAATTTCTAATTGCTTGTAGCCATTTTTGAGATTTACAGAATTGTAACCCATAATTCTTTGAACATTTACAATATGCTTAAAATTCCAACTTATTAAAAAATCAGCATGATGAATTGTTGCCAAAGCAATATGCAAACAATCGGCATAACTTGTTTGTCCAACTACTTTTTCTTCAATATAGGCCGATGCCAAATCTAAAGCTTCCTCAGTTTCTTCAATGAATTCAGTGTACTCAGTTTTTATATTCTTTACCAAATCTTGCACATGTGATGGAGCATTTTCCAATTCATCTTGTGTTACAGTAGAAAAAAGTAATTTGAAATCTCCGTTTAAGATTTTAACAAAAAAGGGCTTTGTGAATTCTGCAAATTCATCGTCAAAATAGCCACCAAAAACAGAAGTGTCAATATATACTCTTTGTTTCACATAGTAAATGTACAAATTGTATCATTATCAAGAAAAAAGGAAAATACAATAGACTTGAGCCATCACGCTAACTAAAGTAGCATTCGTAAAATTAATAAAACAAATGACTTAAATGATTTCCTGCAACTCCTGAACCGGTAGGTTTAAGTCCTGCCAGTTTTGATGCTGCACCCGAACCCAATACTCCCTGCAAACCAATCATCAATCCTTTTTGCAAAGGAGCAAATTTAGAAGCATATTCTGTTGGATAGGAACCGGTCAAGCCATTGATCCCCTTCTTTTTTGTTAAATAACCATTGATGATTTCTTTTAATGGAGGCTTCACTTCTGCCGCAATGAGAATTTTGTACTTAATAGGGAATGATGATTAATATGGGATGTGTTGATATAGCGAATTTCAAGTTTTTGGTCAAGTTTGAATAACTTCTTTCAATTCTCGCAATTGCATGTGATTCCTTCCCTCGTCTTCGTTTTCTACTCGAACCTGTTTATTCAAACAACTTTAATAAATGAAAAGTCTCTTTTTAGAAGATTTTTTGAAGTAAGCTGTGGGGTTAGCCCTACAAATCTGAATTTTCGACTGAAAACGGCTAGATGGATGAAAACTTTTCCCCAAGCTTTCAAATAATTTTAATACTAATATTTAGAATATCGGGTATTTGTTTGAAATATATTTAAAAATGGTTAAAATATTAAAAATAGTATTGAAATATTGAATATTTTTTAGATAAATATAAATATTCTTAATCAAAAAAATAGTTAACATTGTCTTTTATTCTGTTGCCTTTTTATTTGATATTTAATTAATTTATATTACTTTTAACAATCCATCTGCTGTAGTTCAAAGGAATTATTACAATGAATGCAAGAAAGAACTACAGATTATGAGATGTTTCGATATAAATCAATCCTTAGAAAAGCCATCAGAATAAGCTGATCTGTCTTTTGTATGCAAGTAGTGAATGTCTATTTTGTATATAAAAAATTAGAAAAGTATATGCTGGTTTTGTTGTAGTGTATGTTGCCGAAGAGAAAGAATGTCAAATTGCAAAAGAACAAGTTTTTTGATTTGATTTTTTTCCTACCCCCCCCGGCTAAATGTATACTTCAAGTTATTGCAACACTTTCTTAAAAATTTTACCTAAACGGTCTTATATGCGTTTTACAAAATGGTGTTTTGTGTT
>JANOVY010000053.1:0-7471 GCA_031417635.1 Bacteroidota bacterium
ATAAATTTGCACAACAAAGGATTTCGCAAACGTTTGCAGACTAAAGCAGGCTATTTTCTACAAGTTTCAATCAAAGAGTCCGCATATATTTAAGTTATCAAACGTTGTTATAACTTCCAATTGTTGCCTTCAAATGCAGCACTTTGGTGAACAAGTTGGTCTTTTTCTTTGTATTTAAATATCGTGACTTACCATGAAAAAACCATTTTCTCACCAAAAAATAAAAAAAATGTTAAAATAAACTTTGTTTTGTAATAAATATGTGTATTTTGTACACGATTAATAACCATATAAACTGCCATTTATGAATTTAACGAAGCTTGTCAGGCCCACGCTTGTGGGTTTATTTGCTTGCTTGTTTGTGATCTCCTCACAAGCACAAAACAAAACAATTTCAGGAAAAGTAATGGATGCCAAAGACGGATCTGTTATGGTTGGCGCTTCAGTAGCAGCAAAAGGATCCAAAACCGGAACTGTTTCCGGTGCCGATGGTTCTTTTAGGCTGTCTGTTCCTTCTGCAACCACTGTGATTGTTGTTACTTCTGTGGGTTACGGCTCTCAAGAAATCAACATCTCAGGTAAAACTTCTGTTGATGTGTCTTTAACAGCCACAAATGACCAACTGAATGAAATTGTCGTAACCGGTTATGGTACGGCAAGAAAAAAAGACCTAACAGGTTCTGTTGTATCTGTTCAGGCTAAAAACTTTAACCAAGGACAAATATTTGCGCCTGACCAATTACTACAAAGTAAAGTGGCGGGTTTAGAAGTTACCAATAGTAGCGGTCAGCCCGGTGCTGCTGCCACTATACAAATTAGAGGTACTTCTTCTATCCGTTCTAACAATAGCCCGCTATATGTAGTGGATGGTGTTCCCCTAGATGGTGGAACTGCCAGACCTAACTTGGGTAACGCATTTGGTAGTAACCCCAATTCTAACCCACTTTTGTTCATCGATCCAAACAGTATTGCGCAGATTGATGTATTGAAAGATGCCTCTTCTGCAGCCATTTATGGTTCTAGAGGTGGTAATGGTGTAATCATGATCACCACTAAGAAAGGTTCTGCCGGACCCATGAAAGTAGATGTAGGAACCAATTTTGGGGTGAACACAGGATTCATGAGAAGATTTAAAATTTTAGATGCAGGTCAATATGTGGATGCATTGAAAAAATATGGTCAGCCTTCTTCTTTAAATGGAGGTACTACCGAAGATGCATTAAAAGCCATCACACAAAGTCCACTATCTCAAAATTATTCAGTGGCTTTCAGTGGCGGAAATGATGTAGGTAGATTCCGTGCTCAATTCTTGGCTTCTAATAACCAAGGATTTCTAAAAAAATCTGCCCTTGATAAATATTTAGCTACCATTGGTGGAAACTATAAATTCCTTGATAAGCGTTTAACATTAGACTTTAGTATCATTACCGGTAACTACGCAGAAACCTTAACCAGTGTTTCGAATACTGCGGGTTCAACCGGAAATATCATTTCTTCCGCCTTAAGCTGGAATCCTACCCTTGCTTTAAGAAATTCTGCAGGTTTGTATAATTTCCCTAGTAACGGTTCCGGAAATCCTTTGGCATTTAATGATGCTTTCTCAGATAAAAGTAGTGTTTACTCTTTCTTAGGAAATATTTCTGCGGCTTACAAAATCACCAATGAGCTTGAATACAAAGTACTCTTCGGTATCAATAGCGGTACCGGTTCTAGAACAATGAATATTGAAGGTTGGTTACAAGGTATCCCCGGTGTATCCGGTGAAGGTTTTGCCGGACTTGCCAATGCAAAGCTGAACTCAGAAACCATTAACCATACTTTAAACTATCGTAAGAAAGTGAGTAGCAGTTTCTCTGTTGATGCCTTGGTGGGTTATGAATATTTTAAAACTAATTTTTCGGGCGGTGGTGTAACAGCCAATGGCTTTAATACCAACCTTACGCAAACGGCTAGAATATCCATTCCTTATACTAGCATTATGACGAATGCCAAAACACAAAACCCTTATTTCTCGTATGCCAACCCAACGGCTGAATTGCAGTCTTATTTTGGTAGGGTTACTTTGAACTATCAAGACAGATTGTTGTTAACAGCTACTATGCGTGCGGATGGCTCTAGTAAATTTGGTAAAAACAATAAATATGGTTACTTCCCTTCAGCAGGTTTGAAATGGGTAGTCAGCAACGAAAGCTTTATGAAGAATAGCAATTTATTTTCTAGCTTAGCTTTCCGCGCATCTTATGGTCTTACCGGAAACCAAGAATATCCTGCCGGTTCTTCGCAGGAACAATTTGGACTGAGTGCCTATAACAATGCACCACAAATTGTAAACGGTAACCCGGATTTGAAATGGGAAAAAACAAGTTCAGTTAACATTGGTGCTGATTTCTCATTCAAAGGTGGAAAAATCTATGGATCTTTTGATTACTATGATAGAACCACTTCTGATATCTTATTTCAAACAACAGCCATTCAACCGGCCCCTTCTTCTATCTCTTTCGTAAACTTGGCTGATGCCAAATTGGTGAATGCAGGTTTTGAATTTGCGATGGGTGCCACTTTAATAGACAAAACAGATTTTGCTTTGGATATTAATGTTAACTACGCCTATAACAAAAACAATGTGAAGAATTTTAAAGATCCTAACACTGGGTTAGATCTACAGGTACAAACCGGTCAAATTAACGGACAAGGTGTATCCGGCACATTGGCGCAGGTAATTACCAATAACCAACCGGTTAACGTATTTTATCTAAAACCTTTCAATGGGTATGATGCTACCGGAAACCAGCAAATTGGTGGTACACCGGGCTTTGCAGGTGATCCCAACCCAAGTTCTTTGGTGGGTTTTGGAACAACCATTCGCTATAAGAAATTCTCATTCAATATGAATATGGGTGGTGCTTTCGGATTTATGATCTATAACAATACGGCAACTTCTGTAACCAATATTGCAGGTATTGTACAAGGAAGAAACATCGACCAAGCAGCTTTTAATTCTAAAGAAGGTGTTTCAAGTGGTGTGGGTGCTTCTACTCGTTTCTTAGAGAGCGGCGACTACCTTAAAATGCGAAACATGACGCTTAATTACAGCTTTGGCAATACAGGTAAGTACATCAAGAATTTAACTGCCTTTGTTAGTGGAAGTAACTTATTCGTGATAACTAAATTCACAGGTTTTGATCCGGAAGTTAATATCGACAAAAGCAATAACTCTTATCCTTCAAGATCTATTGAATATGTTCCGTATCCAACGCCAACAAACATCACTTTTGGATTTAATTTCTCATTATAATCAACATCAAAATTTAGAAGTATGAAACCATATAAAATGATAACAAAATTCGCAGTCCCGGTTCTTGCAGTAATTGCAATGGCGGGTTGCACCAAGCTTGATGAGAGCTTGAATAGTACACTTACCAATAGCCAGGTATCTACTGCTTTAGGAGCATCCGGTACCGGTTTATTGCTATCTGCAGCGTATGCAGATTTAGGCGGTCCTTTAACTTCTCAGGATCTTGTATTTTCTTTAATGGAGAATTCAACCGATGAATCGCTGGTACCCACAAGAGGTGGTGACTGGGATGACAATGGTGTTTGGAGAGTGGTACACGCACATACTTGGAACGCAGACCATGGTCAGGTGCTAAACGTGTTTAACAGCCTGAACAAAATTAATTTCGATGCTACCAACGTGCTAGGTTTTAACCCTTCGCCTGCACAGGCTGCGGAAGCGAAATTTGTAAGAGCACTGTCTTTATACTATTTGCTAGACTTGTATGGTCAATTTCCGATCAGAAATCCGGGCGATAACTTATTGTTAGCCCCTACTGTTAAATCCGGTGCGGATGGTGCACAATTCATTATTGATGAATTAACTGCCGCTCTTCCTAATTTACCCGCTACCAATGCATCTGATAAAGCCAATCCCGATGCTTGCAGAACATTATTAATGAAATGCTACTTGCAAAGAGGTACTTGGGCAAACAGAGCTGCACCAACTTTTGCAGCAGCAGATATGCAACAAGTAATTACTTTGGGTACAGCTATCATGACCAGCGGTAAATATGGTTACTCATCTAATTACTTCGATAATTTTAAAACAGGCAATGATAATTCAAGAGAAGCCATCTTCCGTTATAACAATACTGCCGGTGTTGGAGCTAATAACTCGGGTATTGCCGGTCGTTGGAATATGACCTTACATTACAACTCTTGGACTCCAAACAATCCGAATGCAGGATGGAATGGTTTCTCTACTATCGGAGATTTTTATGCGTCTTTCAATACATCAGCATCTCCAACTACCTATGGACCTGCTGATACTTTATTAGACCCTAGAATCGGAGGTCGTTATTATGCCGGCGCAACAAACGTATCTGGTCTTAGACCCGGTTTCCTTGTTAACCAACAATTTAATGAAGCCGGTGTTGCCATTAAAGATAGAAAGGGCGCTCCTTTGGCTTACGACAGAACCATTGCTCCAAATATGATTGAGACGGGTGCTAACTTAGAAGTTACCGGTATTCGTGTTGTAAAATATCCACCTGATTATGCTTATTATGGCAATCCTTCAGGTAACGACTTGATGATCTTTCGATATCCTGATGTGGTATTAATGGTGGCAGAAGCCAGACAAAGAACTGCTGATGCACCCGGTGCTTTGGCAATGGTAAATGCTTTAAGAAGCGCGAGAGGCGCTGCACCAATGGCTGCAATGGCTTTGGTGAATACCAATAGTGTGGGAGACCCAAATACTTTATTGGCCGAAAGAGGTCGTGAATTGTATTGGGAAAGTGTTAGAAGAACTGACTTACTTCGCTTTGGTGTTTTCTTGAAACCATGGCAGTATAAAACTTCAACTGATCCGAAAAACCTAGTATTCCCGGTTCCTAATCAAGCTTTGGCTGCTAATCCAAACTTGAAACAGAATCCTGGTTACTAATTATTAATTTTTGTATACAATTTCAAAAGTAAAAGGCCTATAGGGCCTTTTACTTTTTTATGACAGCTTATGCGCATATAGTTGGTTACCAAACATCAATTTGGCAACTAAAAATTAATCAACCTAACAACTTTAACAGGTAACTTCAAACAGTTTTTCTTTATTTTGAACGACTATGTCTTATTCTTTTCTACCCTATACATTTTCTAAAAAGTCGGCAAACTATTTTACGATTGTATGCTTATGTATTTGCCTGTTTTCCTGTAATCAAAAAGATCCCAAATCACTTTTTGAATTAATGGAAAATACCGGCATCAATTTTAGAAATGATGTGGAAGACGGCAAACAAGAAAATAGCTTTTTGTTTCGAAACTTTTATAATGGGGGTGGGGTAGCCATTGGCGACATCAATAATGATGGCTTATCCGATATCATGTTCACTTCTAACATGGGGGATAATAAAATGTATTTGAATAACGGCAATTTTCAATTCAAAGATATCACTGCTACAACCGGATTCAAACAAGATAGCATGTGGAGTACGGGCGTGGTATTTGTAGATATCAATAATGATGGTTGGCTGGATGTGTATGTATGTAATTCCGGGCACATGGGAACCGGTAATCGACTTAATAAATTATACATCAACAACCACAATCTAACCTTTACAGAATCTGCCGCTAAATATGGACTCGATCACAAAGGATATTCTACCCAAGTTTCTTTTTTTGATTATGATCTGGATGGAGATCTCGATTGCTTTATGATTAACAATAGCCCCATCCCGGTAAACCAATTGGGCTTTAATAATAAAAGGGACCTCCCGGAAAAAGAATGGGCTGTTGGCGAATTTTTAAAAGGTGGCGGCAATCATTTATTTAAAAATGACAATAATTATTTTACGGAAGTTACCAAGGAATCCGGCATTCATAGTAGTCTGATCAGTTTTGGTTTAGGCATATCGGTAGGCGATATCAACCATGATGGCTATCCTGATATTTATGTTTCTAACGATTCTTATGAAAGAGACTATTTATATGTAAACCAAAAAAACGGAACTTTTAAAGATGAGTTTGAAGATAGAATACAACATACCAGTTTTTCTTCCATGGGATCGGATATGGCAGATATCAACAACGATGGCTACCCCGATATTTTTAATACCGATATGTTACCTGATATTGATTTTCGATTAAAAACAACCGGCGCTTTTGATAACATTGACCTTTTTAATACCAAACTAAAAACAGGATTTTATTATCAGTATGTAAAGAACTGTTTACAAATAAACGATCAGTCAGGTAAGTTTATTGAAACCGGTAACTATAGTGGGGTCTCTGCTTCAGACTGGAGTTGGGGCGCTTTGTTATTTGATATGGACAATGACGGATTTAATGATATCTATGTAAGCAATGGTGTAAACAGAGATGTTACCGATCTTGATTTTATTGAATTCTTTGCAAATGATGTGATTCAAAAAATGGTATTGACCGGACAAAAACAAGATGTAGACGAAGTGCTAAAGCACATCCCACAAAATCCGTTGGTTAACAAAGCCTACCACAATCAACAAAATCTTCGTTTTACCGATAAAGCCATTGCTTGGGGATTACACCAACCCACTTTTTCAAACGGAGCAGCTTATGGCGATTTAGACAATGATGGCGATCTTGACTTAGTGGTCAACAATGAAAACCAACCTTCATTTGTATATAAAAATAACAGCCGGGAAATTAACAAAAACCATTACATCGGTTTTGAATTAAAAGGCAAAGAAAAAAACAGATTTGCCATTGGCGCAAAAATAAATATTTATAGAAATAAAGAAGTCATCACCCGTGAACAAATTCCCAGCAGAGGTTTTCAATCTTCCATGGATTATAAATTAATCATTGGATTGGGTACAAACACTACCATCGATTCCATGAATGTGATATGGCCGGATAGAACTATATCGAGATTTATCAAACCGGCCATTGATACAGTTCATCTTATTCAGCAACCTGAAAAAAATAGTTTGTTATTTGAATACACGAAAATTGATCCGGATCCTTTATTGGATTCTGTACGAACCATTTTTGAAAAACACCAGGAGGATAATAACATTGATTTTTATTATGAACGCAATTTGCCAAAAATGCTATCAAAAGAAGGCCCTAAAGCAGCCTGTGGTGATGTAAATGGAGATGGGTTGGAAGATGTATTTATTGGTGGAACCCTAGGACATATTGGTCAATTGTATCTACAGAATAAGAAAGGGGGCTTCGATAAAAAAAGTCAAAAGTCTTTTGAAGCATTCAATGACTTTGAAGATGTAGCCGTTTTATTGTTTGATTACGACAAAGATGGTGATAAGGATTTATTGGTTTGTCCCGGTGGAAATAACAATAAACCCGATAGTCGACAAATGCAATTGCGCTTATTTAAAAATGATGGAAAACCTTATGGTAAAAGTTCAGGCACTTTATGTACACAAACTATGCCTCTAAAAACAAATCTTGCCTTGTATAAAAAAGGAGATTACCG
>JANOVY010000054.1:0-23196 GCA_031417635.1 Bacteroidota bacterium
AAGAGAGAAACAAGACAAACAGGATATAAAATACCCAAACTGAAATTTGCTCATGAACTCGAAACAGAGATAATTAAACACCTGATTAGAGTTTGTGGAGGTGACCCTGAAAAAATAAAAGATATTTTATTGTGTAACTCGACATAATTATCTTTCGAACAGTAGTTGTCGCCTGACCAACAATCAAACGCAAGGAGTTCTCATGCCATTGTTGTTCGCCTGACCAACAATCAAATGCAAGAGGTTTCGAGTAATGTTCAAGTAAAGACTCAAAATCATGATTATCTACAGAAATAGCTTATTTTTATAAGGTTACCTTTTTATCATTAAATCTGCTTGTCATGTCAATTAACTCATCTCGTCGTGCTTTCCTGTATCAAAGTTCACTTGCTTCATTAGGTATCATGGTTGCTGGAAAATCAGCTTTTGCCGGTAACCTGTTTGCATCCAAACCCAACTCTTTAATCAAAGGAGTTCAGATTGGGGTAACAACTTATTCATATAGAAGTATGCCCGGTCATCTGGATCAAATATTACAATATTGTATTGATAGTAATATTAATGCTGTTGAATTAAAAGGCGACGAAGTAGAAGACTACTTAGGTAAACCGGTGAATCCCGGGAAAGCAGCCCCTCGCAAAGCCGGAGAGCCAAGACAAGAATTAAGTGAAGAAGTGAAGGAGCAAATAAAAAAATATCCTCAATTAGTAGCAGCCTGGAGAGAATCTATTTCAATGGATAAGTTTGAAGAAGTGCGTAAAAAATTCAATGCGGCCGGTGTATACTTTTTTGCGTACAAGCCTAATGCATTGGCACCAAGTAATACCGATGGTGAGGTTGAATATGCCATGCGCGCAGCAAAAGCTTTGGGTGCAACTTCAGTTAGTGTTGAATTGCCAAACGATCCTTCACAGACAAAAAGATTGGGTGATCTAGCCACAAAAAATAAAATGTACATCGGCTACCATGCACATTTGCAAGCTTCTGAAACTGCTTGGGATATGGCTTTGTCTCAATCGCCTTATAATACTTTAAACCTCGATTGCGGACATTATATGGCCGCCGGCAATACAAAAGAAAGTTTACTAGCCTTAATTGAATCCAAACATAAGTTCATCACTAGTATGCACTTAAAAGACCGTAAGTCGAAAGCCAATGGCGGTAAAAATATGCCATGGGGTGAAGGGGATACACCCTTGAAAGAAATATTAACACTCTTAAAAGAAAAAAAATACAAGATTCCTGCCACCATCGAATTGGAATATGAAATTCCTACAGGTTCAGATGCAGTAAAAGAAACCAAGCGTTGCCGTGATTTTGCACAGGCTTTATTAGAGGGATAGAATTCTTCTAATAAATATTCTCCGTTGCTTTTCTTTTTTACCTATGAAATAACTTATGGTAATGAAGTTCTATTTATTGAAAATTTACACCCCTCTTTGTCCCGCAGAGAGGGGCGGGTGTGAGTTAAATGACCCATTGGAACTAATGCAATCATTTTTATCAACTGGTAATCCATAAAAATGGATGCAAGACAAAAGGCAACAGACATATTTTTAGCCGGTGTGGCCGGTGTGCAACCTGCAACCCTCATCAATCGTTTTGTTTCAATAAATCAAAACATTCTCCAAATTGAAGAAAACCGGTTTGATCTTTCAACAATTGAGAATATGTATGTTGTTGGAGCCGGGAAAGCCTGCGCCGCCATGGCTAAATCGATAGAAGACATTCTTGGTGCAAGGATAACAGCAGGTCATATTATTACAAAGTATGATCATTCAATACCCCTTCAATACATTGGAATAACAGAAGCCGGCCATCCCGTACCTGATGAAAATGGCAACAATGGAACGCAATTGATTTTGTCGATGCTGAATAGGGCTGAAAAAAATGATTTGGTCATTTGTTTAATTTCCGGCGGCGGGTCAGCACTTTTAACAGATGTGCCTGAGGGCTGCACGCTCGATGATTTGAAATTGGCAAATACGCTTTTGTTACAATCAGGCGCTGTTATTTCGGAAATGAATTGTATCAGAAAACATCTATCAAAGGTGAAAGGAGGGCAGTTAGCCAAAGCGGCCTATCCGGCAAGGTTGGTTAGCTTAATAATCTCAGATGTGGTGGGTGATCCACTTGACGTGATTGCATCGGGGCCAACGGCACCCGATCCTACAACCTATTCAGATGCTTTGTCTATTTTACATAAATACAAAATTGAAAACAAAGTACCGACAAAAATATTTCAATTGCTTAGGGATGGGGCTGATGGCAAACGACAGGAAACGATAAAAGAATCTGATGAGGTTTGGCAGAGGACCAATAATTTAATAATTGGTTCTAATCAATTGGCCCTGGTACAAGCAAAAGAAAAAGCTGAATCTTTTGGTTATGAAACGAGAATCATTGCAAATAATATAGAAGGACTGATTGAAGATGTTGCTTTGTATTTTGACAAAATTGTTAAAACTGCCAAGCATGAGATGTCATCCAAAAAAATCTGTTTGCTTTTTGCCGGTGAACCAACTATCAACCTGAAGGGTAAGGGCAAAGGCGGAAGAAATCAGCATCTGGCATTAATCATGGCAACCTCATTAGATAATTTGCCGGGAATTACTTTTTTATCAGCCGGAACCGATGGCACAGATGGTCCAACTGATGCCGCAGGTGCCATAGTGGATTCTTACACATCCCTTTCCGCAAAAAAACTTAATTTGAACATAGAATCATATCTCCATGATTGTGATTCATATCATTTTTTTAAACAGGTAGATGGATTGATTATCACAGGCCCTACGCAAACGAATGTGATGGATCTAATGGTATTACTTATTGAATAATATTTTTAATTAAAAAATAGTAAAAATAAAAGCACCATAAGTGAATTTGAATTTCCCTTTTATTCAATACAAATGGTGCTAAAAAATTGCTTGTACAAATAAAAAAAACAGCCCATGCCTTGGAATCAAATTGTTGATCCTCTAAAAAGTCTACCACTTTCCGCCGTGGTGGCATCTATCCCCATTCTTTTTATTTTTTGGTCATTGATCAATAAAATGAAAGGGTATCATACCAGCTTATTCGCATTGGCTTTGGCTGTATTGATCTCCATAAGTATTTATCAAATGCCACTATCATTGGCCCTTTTATCCACTTTACATGGAGCACTATATGGATTATTTCCGATTTGTTGGATAATTATTTCTGCCGTTTTTTTATTCAATGTAACAGTAAAAAGCGGACAATTTGAAGTCATAAAAAATTTTATGGCTTCCATTACACCGGATAGAAGATTACAAGCGTTGCTTATCGCATTTTCATTTGGTGCTTTTTTAGAAGGTGCAGCAGGCTTCGGAGCGCCGGTGGCTATTTCGGGAGCCATGCTGGTTGGACTTGGGTTTAATCCTTTGTATGCAGCCGGATTGTGTTTAATTGCTAACACTGCACCGGTTGCTTTTGGTTCTGTGGGCACTCCCATTTTAATGGCTTCACGAATGTCTGATATTCCTGAGTTAGCCATCTCGCAGATGGTAGGCCGAACCTTGCCCATATTATCGTTGGTGCTTCCATTATACTTGGTCATTTTAATGTCGGGATTCAAAAAATCACTTGAAGTGTTACCTGCTATTATTGTATCAGGCATTTCTTTTGCTTTTGTTCAATGGTTCACATCCAACTATATGGGGCCTATGTTACCAGATGTATTAGCCGGTATCGCTTCCATCATTTGTTTGTTGTTGTTATTAAAATATTGGAAGCCCAAAGCCATTTGGAAATTTAAAGAAGAACCTGCCTCTATCACTGAAACAGAATTAAAATATTCATCCTTACAAATACTGAGAGCTTGGTCTCCTTTCATCATCATGACATTATTCATCGTTGCATGGGGACTTCAACCTGTTAAAGATGCATTGAACGGATTAGGGTTCCCAAAATTCCAAATTCCGGGATTGAACGGATCTATTCTCAAACCGGATGGAAGTACTTTGTCTATTAAAGCGTTTGAATTTAATTATCTATCTGCACCAGGCACAGCTGTAATATTGGCAACATTTATTTCTATTCCATTAATTGGTATTTCTTTTAGAGAAAGTATAAAAATTTTTGGCGCTACTTTACAACAATTAAAGTTTCCAATTATTACCATAGCTGCGGTAGTGGGCTATGCATTTGTAACCAATTATTCAGGAATGTCTATTACAATGGCAGTTGCTTTAGCGAGCACCGGTTTTCTATTTCCTTTCTTCTCGCCAATTTTGGGCTGGTTAGGCGTATTTCTTACCGGCTCCGATACATCCGCTAACGCTTTATTTAGTAAACTTCAAGCCAATACGGCTGAAAATTTAGGATTTGATCCGCTTGTTACTGTTAGTGCCAATGCTACCGGTGGTGTAACCGGCAAAATGATATCGCCACAGTCTATTGCTGTGGGGGCGGCAGCAGTGGGACTGATTGGAAAAGAATCCGATCTTTTTCGGTTTACCATTAAGCACAGCTTTATTATGCTATTGATTATTTGTGTGCTTACTTGTTTGCAAGTGTATGCAATGAAATGGATGGTACCTGCCTATCAAAAAATTGATGTAACTATAAATTCTTCAAATACATCAATAACGAATTCAAATGTTAGCCAAGGATATTGGTACCTTTTGTTTTTGGCGCTGTCCGTTGGATTAATTTTTGTAAGCTTAGCTTTCAAC
Organism: Bacteroidota bacterium; assembly: GCA_031417635.1. GTDB lineage: Bacteria > Bacteroidota > Bacteroidia > Chitinophagales > Chitinophagaceae > Sediminibacterium. Next base: position 4,698 of record JANOVY010000054.1, read on the forward strand.
AAAAAGAAACCATAGCCGAATGCTTCTTTTTTACAATGCGTAAGTATTGATAACAAGTTCAATACTTACTCAATCAATAATGTAAAAAATGGGGGTGGCTTTATACATTTCCTAGAAGCACAAGCCTATTTATTAACTACATTCATTGGATTGCCTTTCAAAAAAGAAGAAAAATTAAGTACGGTTGTTTCCATTAAGCGGGCCCTTGCTTCTCTTGTTGCCCATGCAATATGTGGAGTGATGATACAATTTTTTGCTTTGAATAGCGGATTGTTAAAAGAAGGTGGCTCAATTGAAAGCACATCAATGCCTGCACCGGCTATGATATCATTATTCAATGCATCCGCTAAGTCCTCATCAACAACTATTGGTCCTCTTGAAGTATTCAACAAAAAAGAAGACTTTTTCATGTGTTGTAAACTTGCTTTATTGATAAGTCCCTTTGTTTCCGGAAACAGTGGACAATGAATACTCACCACATCGGCATTTGTTAATAGCTCCGGCATTGTTGCCCATTTGAAATTTTTCCTATGCAACTGATCAGTTTCTGTTCTGCTGTTTCCAATAATATGCATACCAAAAGCAGTAGCCACATCCGCAACCTGCTGTCCTATCCTACCAAACCCAATAATACCGATGGTTTTACCAGATAATTCAACCAAGGGATAATCCCAGTAACACCAATCCGGTGAGGCAGCCCATTTTCCATCTAAGACTGTATCACTATGTCGTTGAACATGGTGGCATAATTCTAATAACAAAGCAAATGTCAATTGAACAACTGATGCAGTTCCATAACCAGGTACATTGGCCACAACAATCCCTTTTTCTTTTGCAACATCTGTATTCACAATATTATAACCTGTGGCAAGTACGCCAATGTATTTTAATGAGGAAAGTTGATGAATGGAAATTGCATCCAAAGGCGTTTTATTTGTAAAAATGGCATCCGCGCCAGCCGCTCTCTCTACTATTTTATCAGCGGGTGTTCTGTCATAAACAACAATGTCTCCCAGTTTTTCCAAATCAACCCAACTAAGATCACCGGGATTCAATGCATATCCATCAAGTACTACGATCTTCATATTTTAAGTGTATACTTTTTTATAGCTCATTTATTCGAGTTGAAAAAACCTCGTATTTTTTTAAAACTACATGGATTCCTGATTCTATATTATTTCCTTCAAAGCACCTACCAGCATGTTAACATGATTCTTTGTACAACTTTCTCCCATAATTCCAATGCGCCATATTTTTCCGGCAAAAACACCCAATCCACCACCTACTTCAATATTGTATTTATTTAATAAATCTGATCTCAATGTGGCTTCATCCAATCCTTCCGGTAAATAAACAGAATTCAGATTTGGCAAACGGTATTTTTCTTCTACAACAAATCTGAAACCCAATGCTTCCAGTTGCATCTTCAGATAAAGATGTACTTCTTGATGTCTAGCCCAACGATTTTCTAGGCCTTCTTCTAAAACAAGATTCAATGCTTCATACAATGCAAAAACAGAAGAAACAGGTGCTGTATGATGATAAGCTCTTTTGGCCCCGGCCCAGTAATTTTTTACCAACGTTAAATCCAGAAACCAACTTTGCACTTTGGTTTTTCTGTTCTCTAAAACTTTTACTGCTGCATCTGAAAAACTTACCGGCGATAATCCGGGAGGGGCACTTAAGTTTTTTTGAGAACCGGTATAAATTGCATCAATCTTCCAATCATCAACCCTTAATGGAACACCACAATAAGAAGTGATGGCATCTACAACAAACAATGCGCCTGCATTGTGAACTAAGTCACTAATTTCTTCCAATGGTTGTAAAGCACCGGTTGAAGTTTCTGCATGTACCAATGCAACCAATTTTGGTTTTGGACATAGTGCCAATGCTTTCTTAATTTGAGAAGGCTCAGTAACCTTTCCCCATTCTGTATCCACTGTATAAACCTTTGCACCCGCTCTTTCAGCAATATCAACCATTCTGCCCCCAAAAACACCATTTACACAAATAATACATTCATCACCCGGTTCCAATAAATTTACCAAACAGGTTTCCATCCCAGCACTACCCGGGGCGGATACCACAAACGTGAGCATATTTTTTGTAAGGAAAGTATCCTGTACCATGCTTTTTATTTCATCCATCATTTGAACAAAAGCAGGATCTAGATGCCCTATCAATGGCCTTGACATGGCATTTAATACCCTTGAATGTGCATCAGACGGACCCGGACCCATTAATATTCTTTTCGGTGGATTAAAGTGGTAGCTCATATTTTTTAATTTATTTTCTTAATGCTTTATTCTGAAACTTCATCTAATAATTTTATAATGGATTCGTAATTTTTTCCAACAGCTTCTGACAAAGCCATTTCACAGGTTCTCGAAGAAGAGTAATATCCATCGTATTCATTTTGATTTACTTCATTCGATTCAATTTTGGTAGCAGCATTTGTTAACTGGGGATAATAAAAACCCCTGTCACCTGCCATGCCACAACATCCGGCGAATACAGGAAAGTCTGCTTTCTTTGCACAAGCTTTTCCAATGGCTTGCAAGTTGGCCAATGAGCCCATTTTGGTTACTGAACAAACCGGGTGAAACACGATGCTCTCTTTTGGATGAATGATTTGTAAACGGGGTAATAAGTTCTCTGAAGCAAAATTGATTACATCAATAAAATTCATTTTATCATATCGAATTTTATTTTCAGCATTCAAATAATTCCGATATGTTTTGATAGTTTGAGTACAACTGGTAACATCCATCACAAGCGGGATCTCTCCGTCATTGGAACACAGCCATAATTTTTCAATGGTTGCATTGGCGGTGATTCGAAATGCTTCTGTAAATCCTTTTGATGAAAAAATCTGGCCGCAGCATGTGCCCTGTATTTTTTCGGGGATGATAATATCAATATTTGCTTTTTTGCATACCGATAAAAAATGATTGCCTATATCGCCCCCCATCATTCTGGAAATACAACTAGAAAAATATATGACCCGTTCTTGGGCTGTTTCTGATTTTATTGTGTGAAGCTTTTTGCCGGCGTTTCTAATCTGATTCGACCAAATAGGCATTCCTGGCATTATTTTTTTTAATCCGCCGGTAAACTTCTTCATGAAGTTCTTACCAAACAAACGATTCAGAAATAAAGATTTCCATAGTACTAAACGGGTAACAGATTCAAAGCTTGTAAAATGCTTGGCCATCGTAACAGCCATCCAATTTTCAAATTGGGAATGATTTTCTTTTCGTAATCTTTTAATCAGGTCACCGGTATTAATATCTACCGGGCAATTTGTAGAACACATGCCGTCTACTGCACAGGTTTCTATGCCATCATACTGATAATCTTTTAGTAATACAGCTCTGGTGGCCATATCACCACTTTCTTCCAAACGTTTCATGGCCCTCCGCACGCCTATACGGCGCCTTGGCGTAAGTGTAAGATCACGACTGGGGCAACTCTGTTCACAAAAACCACATTCAATACATTTGTCTACTTCTTCTTCAACAACCGGCATTACTTTCAAATGATGAATGTGTGTCAATTTATCTTCTGTAATAATGATGCCGGGATTCAGCAGGTTGGTGGGGTCAATAATGGTTTTCAACCTTTTCATAATCTGGTATGCTTCAGTGCCCCATTCTTTTTCAATAAATGCAGAAACTGCTCTGCCGGAACTGTGTTCTGCTTTTAAGGCGCCATCGTATTTATGTAAGATTAGATCAAACAGTTCATTATTAAATTTCTCATAACGATCGATATCTTCTTTCGAAAAAAAACTTTGTGAGATCACGAAATGAAGGTTACCATCTTTCGCATGTCCAAAAATGATTCCATTTTCATAATTGAATTTTTCGAATAGCATTTGAACATCCAGTACTGCCTCACCCAATCGCTCAACCGGAAATGTAAAATCCTCCATTAATGCAGAAGTGCCTCTTGCTCTCATACCTGCCACAGATGGATACATTCCTTTTCGAATTTTCCATAAGATGGCTTGTTCTTTTGCATCTTGCGTAAAGTTGTGAGGAATTAGTAAGGGTAACTTTGAAAAAATGGGTCTGGCATTTTCATATTTTTCCAATAACCGTTCTTGATTCGTTTCTTGAAATTCACAAAGTATGGCGGATGCCTCAGAAGGTAATTTTTTCAACAATTCCGGCACACCCGGCATATTTTCTATTGAGCGTAAAGAAGCACGGTCCATAAATTCCAGAGCGGCTGCACCGGTTATAATTAAATCAGGAATAGCATTGCAGGCTTTTTCGGGATTTTCGAAATAAAGCATCGCCGTCATTTTGCATGGCAGATCAGGAACAGTATGTAAAACTGCTTCTGCTATAAAAGCCAATGTGCCTTCACCACCTATTATCACATGCGTTAAAATATCGAGTGGTTTTTCAAAATCCACAAATGCATTCATACAATAGCCAACAGTATTTTTCTGTTTGTACTTTTTGCGAATTCGATTGAGTAAAATTGAATTACTGAGAATCTCTTTTCTCAAATTATTTATCTCATGCGCAATATCTGCAGCTGCCGATTCAAATCTTTCATGATCCGCTTCTAACGCAGAATTAAAAACCATGCCGTTAGGCAAAACAAAAGTCATGGATTGTAATGTGTGATAGGAATTTTGAACAACACCACAACACATACCGCTTGCATTATTGGATAAAATGCCTCCCATCATTGCCGCATTAATAGAAGCAGGATCGGGACCTATTTTCCTCCCATATTTTTTTAATGAATGATTTACGTTTATGCCAATAACCGCAGGCTCTACACGTACAGTAGCTCCATTTTGTTCCGGAACAACTTTTCTCCAGTAATTACTCAGATCGATAAGAATACCATCTGTAACACCTTGTCCCGATAAACTGGTTCCACCGGCCCTAAATGTTAACGAAATATTTTGCTCATGAGAAAACGTAAATAAATGCTTTATTTCTTCAATAGAAACCGGTTGTACAACAGCTTTGGGTAATAAATAAAAATGACTGGCATCACTCGCAAAAGCATAGCGGTCAATCATTCTACATTTGATTCGCTCTTTCGGTAAAATAGTAAGTAACGCTTTTTCTAATAGATCCATTCTTACCTGATTTTCATTCGAATTTTATTAGGGTTGATTAGGGTATGTAAGGTATTGATAAAAACTCATTTCCTTGATTGTTTTTATCTCAATACAAGCTAAGTTTTTATAAATAATTCATCACTGCTGAATAAAACTTTATGAGAATTAACCGGTAAATCAATGGTTGTTTTTTCTACGAATGATTGATCCTATGCAATAGGCCTCTAAAAATTTTCAAGTCATTTCATCACTCACTTGATTGGATGAAATTGAAGTATTGATTTTCAATTGGGTATTTAAAAAGATAAAGGCATAAAAAAAGGTGGCATGAAATACATGCCACCTTCTTTAACAAAGAAAGCTATTTAACGTTCTTGCTAATGATACCACCGATCTCAAACATAGAAACTTGTGCTTTTCCAAATAATGGTTTTAGCAAAGCATCTGCATTGATCATTCTTTTGTTCTTTGGATCTTGTAATTTATTCTTCTTGAAATAATCCCACAACTTTTTAACGATCTGTCCGCGTGACAAAGGTTTGTTACCAATCACGGCGCCTAATTTATCGTTAACGGCCATAGGTGCCATTAGTGCTGCATTGGGTTTTCTTTTAGCTTTCTTTTTAGGAGCTGCTTTCTTTGCAACTTTCTTAGGAGCTGTTTTTTTAGGAGCTGCTTTTTTTGCTGCTTTTTTTGGAGCTGCTTTTTTTGGAGCTGCTTTTTTTACTGCTTTTTTTACTGCTTTTTTCGGAGCTGCTTTTTTCTTAGCTTTTGCCATGTTAATTAGAATTTAAATGAGTTAAGTGTGTTACCATAGCAAAGTTATGAAAATAATGAGGTAAGTTATTAATGATTAATTCACAATTTTGAACTCATTTTTGGAGCTAAAAAAACTCCCTAATTGCTATTATCCCCCCTTTATGATTGCTTACGAATGCAATCAATACCCTTTGATAATGTCGGGAATATCAAAAGGGCTTAAGGAAAAGTGCAAAAATTGATTAGGATTTGGACAAAAAAATACGGGACAAAACGATCATTAACTCAAATTGTCCCGTTTGTAGCTGTTACGGGAGGTTTGGAGTAGAATATCCGGAGGCTTTGATCAGCTAAAGCCAGTAGGGATTGATCAGGAAAAGTATTGATTATCAATATATTTCCTGGTCATTTGAAAACGGAAATAGGTGGTCAGGGTTACTGGATTTTCCAGATATGGCACATGCAGCAGCCTAAATCATCGGGGTGTTGTTGGAAACTGTTTCGGAATACCCCAATTTTATGATTTTTTGGTATTAGCATACTTTTCCCCCTTTTTTAACTGAAAGGGTTTTATCTTTACATATATTTAGTATAGGTGATTAACCGACAATTCATACAACTCAAAGCATTCATTCTACTGATGGTGTTTTCACTTAACACTTTAGTGGGATTTGCGTGTTCAATGGGTATAGATCTAAGCTCTCGCACCGCTCATCATAAAGAAAAGACTACCAACCCTTCCGTTCATATTCATGCAGATGGTAAAAAGCACCAACATCAAAAACAACCTGAAAAAGTTGCTCTACATGTTCATGAAGATGACAAAAAACATTCGCACACAAAAAAGGAACCTGCAAAAGATAGTCAGGACAATACTTCCAAAAAAGACAAAGGTGATTGCTGTAATGATGGCGTGCTAAAATTTCAGCAGTTAGATAAAAACCTTAAACAAAATGAGAATAAAGAAGTGGTGGCCCCTGTTTGGGTAGCTATGCTAAACAATTTTACGGCAATTGATGTTTGTAATTTTTCTGCTGCTTCTCCACAATTGGTTACTGTTAGGTATTTATTTCCACCGCCCCCTAACATACGTATTACTATCCATCGTTTCCAGGTTTAATTATTATAAAAAACGTGAAGCAGTAATTGCTTTACTTGGGCTTGTTATGCAATGTGCAAAATAGGCAACTTTTTTTATAATAATCTTCTATGTATGTTAAGAAATAGTATCACAGGAATTTTTTTATGGCTGGTTTGTATACCAACATCCGCTCAGCAACTGGTTACGGAAACGGAAGCCGTAGCTAAAGCATTAGCCAACAGTAAAAATATTCAGGCAGCTTCTTTGCAGGTAAAACAGCAGCAGCAATTGTTGAAGTCGGCTTTTAATTTGCCCAACCCTGAGGTTTTTGTGGAAAGCCCAACCGGCAATTTTTATACACCCAGCATTACTCAATCTTTTGAATTTCCATCTGTATATAGGAACCAATACAACCTGCAGCAACAAAAAATTGGGGTAGCCCAAAAAGAAAAAAAACTTACAGAAGCAGAATTGGTATACCGGGTAAGGGTATTATATCTAGAGGCACAATTTGCTGACTCTTTAGTGAAGCAATTGTACAAGCAAGATACGCTGTATGAAAAAATAATGTCATCTGCTATACGACAGTTTACTGCGGGGCAGATAGATTACCTGCAGCAAACATTTGCCGAAACGCAATATGGTGAAATTCATAACCAATACCTGCAATCCATTGCAAAGGCAAACGCCTCAGGCGTACAGTTGCAATGGATAACAGGTATTAAAGAGCCGATAGTATTGCAACCGCTGGTTGTTGCAACCATACCTCAGTCAATATCTATTGGTGATACCGCTGCATTGGTTTCCAACCCTGCCAAGCAATTATTACAACAGCAACAATCCGTTGCCCAGCAAAATATTGTCTTGCAGAAAAGTAAATCCTTACCTGGATTTGCCTTTGGCTATTTTAACCAGGGGGAAAGGAATACAAAATTTGTTAATCGGTTTAGATTCGGTATAACCCTGCCCTTATGGTTCGGTCAGTATAAAGGCAATATTGCTGCAGCTAAAACTGAGCAGGAGGTTTTTCAGGTTAAACAGGAAGGCTTGCAACAGGAGTTATTTACCCAGGCGATCAATGCCAATAGCGATATGCAGATCAACAGGCAATTGGTAAAGTATTACCAGGAAACTGGATTACGAAAGGCACAGGAAGTGATCACTACTTCCAAACGATTTTTTGCCAGCGGTACAATTGATTATATCAGCTTAATGCGCAATAGTAATGAAGCTTACAGTATTTATCAAAAATACCTAGAAGCAGTAAGAAGTTATAATCTCAGTGTAATTAATTATCAATATTTAATGGGTCATTTATGAAAAAATTATTCATTTCATTAATAGTCTGGTTGCCAGTATTACTCTTTGCACATGATGGCGAAGAGCATGGCGGGGCAAAGAAAGCGGTTGCTACACCTAGCGGTTACTTTTCTGCAGAAACCATTTCTGAGAAGTATGAGTTGCTGCTTAAGCACGGTACCATTGTTCCGGGTAAGGAAGCAACGCTTAGTTTATTTATCAGTGAATTCAGTTCTAATAAACCGTTAGACAGTGCAACTCTGCAAATAACTGTGGCCGGCAATCCCAACATCAAAGTGACAGTTATCAAATCTGATAAAGGACTATATGAATTAAAAGCAACTTTTCCTGATAAGAAAGCGTATAACCTGGTCATTAATATTGCCAGCTATATTGGCATAGATATTATGCAGTTGAATAACATAGAAGTGGGAAAAGAATTGGCGGTCTCTCCCACAGAAGATGTTGCTCATTCACACTGGTATAGCAGTAACTGGTTTTTTGGCATCATGGGTTTACTGATAGGTTTATTTGTTATGTTTTTCATCCGTAAAATCCGTAACCGGCGAATGATTACGGTTTCTATTCTACTCCTTTGTCTATTACCCACCGCAACCTATAATTCCGTATCAGCCCATGGCGGGGATGATCACGGCAGTGGCGCCGGAGCAAAAAGGGGTGGTTCATCTATGTTATTTATGGTACCAAAGGAGACACAATTTTTATTTGGTATTCAAACACAAGTAAATCGTACAGGGGATTTTAATGAGTCATCTGTTTTGCTGGGAACTGTCATTGCGGCTCCGCAAGGCAGGGCAGTAATACAATCTCCACAGGCCGGCAAAATTGTTTCACTCAAGGTAACTCCCGGACAAAGAGTGGGTAAAGGTCAGACAGTGGCGGTAATTGAACAGCAGGTAGATGCCGGGACGCAAATCAGTATTCTTTCGCAAAGCAATACCGTAAATGCAGAATTGGAAGCTGCAAAAGCCCAATATGAGCGATTAAAAGCCATTGAAGATATTGCTGCAAAAAAAGATGTAACGGAAGCAAGGGCCCGGTATGACGCGGCAAGAAAAAATAAAAGTCTTTTTGATGCCAATACCGGAAGAAATACCGGAAGTACTAAAGTAATAACATTAACCTCACCGGTAAGCGGGGTAGTAGGCACGTTTAATTATGCAATAGGGGCCGTTGTAAGTGGCGGCGAAACCTTATTCGAAGTAACAGACCTCAACCAGGTTTACCTGGAAGCACAGGTATTTGCCACAGATATTGCAAAAATGAAATTAGCAACCGCTTTCACGGCTACATCGAATGCAAACACAATCATCTATCCGTTAAGATTAATAAGCACCGCACAATCAGTAAATACCGGTAACCAGTCACAGAAAGTACTTTTTCAAATTAATAATCCCGGTGGTCAGTTTAAAATTGGTGAGAATGTAAATGTACGGATGACACAAAATATTGTGTCAAGGCAGGTTATATTACCAAATGCAGCCATTATTGATGTAAATGGAAAGCCTGCTGTTTTTATAAAAGATAAAGCTGAGCAATACAGCATCAGTTTTGTAGTAAAGGGGCAGAGCAACGATAAGTTTACAGTTATCCTGAATGGAACGGAAGATGGGGAGAGAGTAGTAACGGGAAATGTATACCAAATGAAAATGATGTATTTAAACCAATAAAAAAAGGATAATGAAAAAATTAATGATGGTGTTTCTGATGACCGCGTCAGCAACAATGGTTTTTGCACAAACCACTGATAAAGAAGCAATAGCAAAAGTGTTGAATAGTTATAAGCAAGCTATTGAAAAACTCGATACTGCCAATGTAGTGGCTCTGTTTGTACGTGATTCCAGAGTATTTGAACAGGCAAAAGATGAAGGTACCATTGGTAATTACCTGAGCCACCATCTTGGACCGGAGTTGAAAGAATTTAAATCTTTCACGTTCAGTGATTATAAAGTAGATATTGTTGTTACGGGCAATTATGCATACGCAACAGAAACATATATCTATACTATTGTACTTGCAAAAGATGGGAAGGAAATAAAAAGTCAGGGTGTAGCTACTTCTGTACTCAAAAAGGAAAATGGCGGCTGGAAAATTTCGCAAACTCATTCATCATTCAGAAAAGCTAAATAATAAATTAATCCTAAAATATAACCAATGAAACCGATCAGAAAATTTTTTTCCATGGCTTTAGTAGCCCTAAGTCTTACCACGGCGAATGCACAAGTAACACCGTCAAAAGCAGCAACGGAAGTTTCCGATACAGACGTTTATCAATGCCCTATGAAATGTGAGGGCGATAAAGTATACAACAAAGCAGGTAAATGCGCTGTATGTGGAATGAATTTGAAAGCTAAACAAATAGCTGCTGTTTCAATTTATCAATGTCCTATGAAATGCGAAGGGGATAAAACGTACGACAAAGCGGGTAAATGCACTGTATGTGGAATGAATCTAAAAGCAAAAGTAGTTGCTTCTGTTTATCAATGCCCAATGAAATGTGAAGGTGGTAAAACCTATGATAAACCCGGCAAATGCCCTGTTTGCAATATGAATCTCAAAAAAGTGGAAGTAAAAAAGGAAGTGGATGAACACAAGGGTCATAATCATAAATAATTTATCTAATCAACTAAAAATAAACCGATGAAACAAGTATTAAAAATTACAATGAGTGTTTTTGCTATTAGTACGGCAACTTTTTTTGCTGCCTGTAATACCGGCACGGGAGACGCAAAAAAGGATGCTGCAGACTCCGCTAATACAGCGGCTGCTCATAGCAGTGATCATATTTATGCCTGCCCCATGCATCCTGAAGTTACGGGTAAGGAAGGCGATACCTGCCCTAAGTGTGGTATGAAGCTTGAGCATAATGACAATGCTGGAGCGCCAAGCAATGTAGCTATGCAGTTTAGTACGGATCCTGCAACGATAAATGCCAACCAGGAAGTAACCTTATCGCTGACGCCAAAAATGAAAGATAATGCTACTGAACAGGTACCATTGGATGTTGAGCATACAAAGAAGATACACCTGATTGTTGTGAATGATGACCTTAGCTGGTTTGATCATATCCATCCTGAATTAAATGCAGATGGCACTTATACAGTTAAAGAAAAATTTCCAACACCTGGTAAATACACCTTGTTTGCAGATTACAAACCAAGTGGAGGCAACCATGTGGTGGATAACCTGAATGTAACTGTAACGGGCAAAACCCCGGCTGCCAAAACGTATGGTGCAGATAAGTTGACAGCGATTGCCGGTGATGGCTTCTCTGTTTCGCTTACACCCGAAGGCGGAAAATTTTTGACTAATTCAGCTATGCATATCAATGGAGTAGTAATGATGAATGGTAAAGAAGTAGATGTAACTACTTTAGAGGACTACCTCGGTGCAAAGGCACATATGGTAGTTGTAAGCCTTGCAGATAAAAAATACCTGCATGTACATCCAAGTGTAGAAGGGGGTAAGTTTGATTTAAATACTACGTTTGATAAACCAGGTGTATATCGCGGCTGGATTCAGTTTCAGAGCAAAGGGAAAGTGTACACCTCCGATTTTGTGATGAATGTTTCCGGAGGCAAAGTCGGTGATGTGAAAGAAGACCATTCGGGGCATTGATCTGATACTATATAAATGGTTATGGATTATTATCCATAACCATTTATTATAGCCTAAAGCCGATATATTAAATCAATACAATGATAGGCTGACAATGCTATTAGGTTAGGAAAGTAAAATGAAATTATTTATGCTGAACAGACTCATTCTCTATTCACTAAAAAACCGGTTGCTGGTAGTAGCAATGGCCGCATTGCTGATGGTGTATGGAGTATTTACGTTAGTAAATCTTCCGGTGGATGTACTACCTGATTTGAACAGGCCGCGGGTAACTATTTTTTTAGAAGCCAATGGCATGGCACCGGAAGAAGTAGAGAATCAGGTAAACCTGCCAGTAGAAACCCAATTGAATGGGGCACCGGGGGTTGAAGTAGTGCGTTCTGTTGCCTCGCCCGGACTGGGGATGATTTTTGTAGAATTCGATTGGGATACCGAGGTATATAAGGCAAGACAACTAACGGCCGAGAAATTGCAGAATATTCAATTGCCCAAAGGTATTACCCCTGTGATGGGACCTATTAGTTCTATCATGGGACAGATTATGATGCTGGCGGTAACCAGTAATACCACTTCGCCGGCAGATTTGAGAACACTGGCTGATTTTACCATTCGCAGGCGATTGATGAGTGTAAAAGGAGTGAGCCAGGTTATACCTATTGGCGGAGAAAGAATGCAGTACCAGGTATTGATTTCAAGTGAAAGGCTACGGCAATATAATTTATCCATTGATGAGATTGATAACGCATTGCAGTTAACCAATCAAAATACTACCGGTGGTTTTGTTGACAATAAGGGCTCTGAAACATTGATCAGAAATATTGGCCGGGCTAACACGTTGGACGATCTGGCTAATACGGTAGTAAGCAATAAAAACGCGGCCCCCATATTATTGAAACAAGTTGCCGAAGTAAAATTCGGTGGCCCGATTAAAAGAGGCGATGGTTCTTTTAACGGGAAACCAGCTGTTATTCTTAGTATCGAAAAGCAACCCGGTTCGAGTACCCTGGATGTAACAAATGATATATTAAAAGCGATTGAAGAAATCAAAGTATCACTTCCCAAAGACATTCATATTAACACCGATGTATTTCAGCAAAAAAGTTTTATCGTCAGTTCTATCAATAATGTGGAACAGGCCTTACGAGATGGGTTTATCCTCATCATCATCATTTTATTTTTGTTTTTGCTCAATTTCCGAACTACCATTATTACCCTTACTGCTATCCCTCTATCTCTTATCATCACAGCTATTGTTTTTAAGTTCTTTGATATCTCTATCAATACACTCACACTTGGTGGCCTGGCCATAGCTATCGGTGAACTGGTAGATGATGCCATAGTAGACGTAGAGAATGTATACCGCCGGCTAAAAGAAAACTGGGTAAGTGAGAACCCCAGGCCACTGATAAAAGTAATTTATGAAGCCAGCAGCGAAGTAAGGAACTCTATTGTGTATGCAACTATTATTGTAGTACTGGTTTTCATCCCCTTGTTTTATCTGCAGGGAATAGAGGGAAGAATATTCGCCCCGCTGGGTATTGCCTACATAACTTCTATTATTGCTTCTTTGGTAGTATCATTAACGGTTACACCCGTTTTGTGCAGTTATTTACTGGGTAAGAAAAACCATTTGAAGCACATTAACCTGGCATTCTGGAGAAAGAAAAAAAGTATTGAATCGGTTGATGCAGCCCATGAACCCGATAGCGGCCTTGTACGCTGGCTTAAAAAGCAGGACCTGAAATTATTGCACTGGGGCTTAAAACGAACACGGTTGGTAGCAGGTACTGCCATTTTTTTAATTATCATTGCTATAAGCATGGTACCGTTTTTTGGTACTGAGTTTCTTCCACCTTTTAATGAAGGTAGTTTTACCATTAATGTAGTGGCACCAGCCGGCACTTCTCTTCCCGAAAGCAATAAGTTAGGTACGATTGCGGAGAAACAAATATTAAAAGTGCCCGAAGTGGCGCTTACATCGAGGCGTACAGGCAGAGCAGAACTTGATGAACATGCGGAACCCCCAAGCTATTCTGAAATTGATGTGGCACTTAAACCCGGCGGGCGTAAGCGAACCGAGGTACTTGAGGATATCCGTACCAATTTATCGGTTTTAAAAGGCGTAACGGTAAATATAGGACAACCCATTTCTCACCGCCTTGATCACCTGTTATCAGGAGTCAGGGCCCAGGTGGCCGTGAAAATTTTCGGAAATGATTTATTAACGCTTCGCACCAATGCAGAACAATTAAAAACGGTCATCAGTGCTATTCCCGGGGTGGTTGATGTACAGGTAGAAAACCAGGTAATGGTTCCTCAGTTAATGATTAAGCTTGACCGGATGGCCGTTCAGCGTTATGGATTACAAGTAGGCAAGGTGGCCGATGAACTTGAAGTTTTTTACAATGGTAAAGTAGTAAGCCAGATATTGGATGGCCAGAAGAGTTTTGATATTGTATTACGTACGGATGATAGTACCAGAAGCAACCTCGAGGCTATACGTAATACGCAGATAGCAGCATCAGACGGTTCTTTAATTCCCCTTAGAGAAATTGCTCAAATTGAATTAGAAAATAACATCAATGCCGTAAATCATGAAAATACCCAGCGTCGCATTGTGGTTTCAGCCAATGTGCAGGGACGTGACCTGGGCAGTACGGTAAATGATATGCAGGTAGCTGTAAAAAAAGATTTGCCTTTGCAGGAAGGCTATTATCTGCAATGGGGTGGTCAATTCGAAAGCCAGCAATCTGCAACTAAGTTAATTACCATCCTGAGTATTTTTTCTGTTGCCGGTATTTTCTTAGTGTTGTTTAGTCATTTCAAAAGCAGCCGAATTGCTTTGCAGATTATGCTCAATATTCCGCTGGCCTTGATTGGAAGCGTGATTGCGGTAATGCTTACGGGTGGCGTATTTTCCATTGCTACCATGGTTGGATTTATCACACTTACCGGTATTGCATCGCGGAACGGGATTATGATGATCAGCCATTATATTCATCTGGTGCAGCATGAGGGAGAAGTATTTGGCGACAAAATGATTATACGTGGTTCATTGGAAAGAATGGTACCGGTTCTGATGACAGCTTTGGTAGCTGCATTTGCCCTTATTCCTCTGACAATGGATGCTTCAGCACCTGGTAAGGAAATTTTATATCCGGTTGCAACAGTGATACTTGGCGGATTAATCAGTTCAACCTTATTGGATATGATTGTAACGCCCGTTGTGTTTAAATTATTTGGCGAGAAAGCATTAAAAACGTACCTCGATGCACAGCAGCGAAGGGATATTTAATCTTGTAAATTAATCATAGTAGTATATAATTGATTTGTATGAGTACACAAAGCTATATACAGGCATTGCGATTTAAATGGCTCATACCACTATATGATTTGCTGGTTGGCACTACTATGCCAGAGAACAGGATTAAAAAGGAATTGATCGCGGGTGCAGGTTTGACATATGATCAGCGGGTCCTTGATTTTGGGTGTGGAACTGCCACATTAGAAAATCCGCAGGCCTTAATCAGCTAAAGCCAATAGGGATTAATCAGGAAAAGTATTGATTATCAATATATTTCCTGGTCATTTGAAAACGGAAATAGGTGGTCAGGTTTACTGGATTTTCCAGGTAGGCCTCTGATTATAGTTTATGATACACAATTAATTAAAAAAGTTACATCATTCACACATTGGAAATGATCAGAAAAAGTTGAAGATATTGCAGGTATACAAGTACTGTAAAAAAATTGGTAACTCTGTTTTTTGCTGCCTTTTGATTTACCTATTGTTACATCTTCATACCCTCCATCGGTTTGGTTCCTTTCTTAAAAATGAGTTCATTTATCAGCATAAGTATCTACTTATTTTAATTTACAATGGGTCATCGAACGAATTAAAGAATCAGCCTTTGGATTTGTTTTGCGATTTGAAGAAATGTGTTTATAATTTTTGCATTGTCCGGTCTATAAATTGATTTGAATATTATGTTCGGCCCCATCATCTATAAGTATAATCTTATTATATTCCTGCCTCACCTCATCAGCTATCACCATCATTACATCTGTTCCATCTTTTTGTGTAATGACGATGTGGTACATGGTATTCATATACCTGTAATGCACTTCAAATGTTTTCCATTCTTCTGGCAGGCAAGGTGTAAAGCTTAAGGTATTGGCTTCCCGTTTTAAACCAATAAAAGAATGAATAATCAGTTGATACATCCAGCCTGCTGAACCTGTGTACCAGGTCCAGCCACCCTGACCTTTATGCTTAGGCTCGGCGTACACATCTGCTGCTATTACATAAGGTTCGGTTTTGTATTTGCTGATTTTATCTTCACTGCTTGTCCTGTTTATGGGGTTAATCATTTGTAATAATTCCCATGTTCTTTTCTTGTCACCAATTGCAGCAAATGCCATCACTAACCAAATTGCAGCATGTGTATATTGACCACCGTTTTCACGTACACCCGGCACATAACCTTTTATATAGCCGGGGTTAAGGTTAGATTTATCAAATGGTGGATTGAATAGTTGAATAATTCCATCTTCTTTGCGCACCAGGTGTTTATTTGCAGATTGCATTGTTGTATTTATTCGATCCTTTTCGCCGGCATTTGATAATACCGACCAGCTTTGGGCAATGGAATCAATTTTACATTCTTCGTTTGTATGAGACCCAAGTGGTGTGCCATCATCAAAATAAGCACGCCGGTACCATTCGCCATCCCATGCCTGCTCATGAATGTTGATGCGTAGTTTTTCTGCTTCCACTGAACATTTTTGAGAGAAGGCTTCTTCATTTTTTAGTAGTGCCACCTCTGCAAACTGTACCAGTACATCGTAAAGAAAAAATGCGAGCCATACGCTTTCGCCTTTTCCATGGTTACCTACTTTATCCATACCATCGTTCCAATCTCCGGAGCCTATAAATGGTAAGCCGTGTGCACCAAACTTTAGCGCATAATCAATTGCTATTACACAGTGGTTGTATAAATCGGCGGTATCGTCAGAGGTAATAAAAAGATCAAAATAAGAGTCTTCACCTACAGCTAACTGGCGTCCTTCCAAAAAATGTATTTGCTCGTGTAATATTGCTTTGTCGCCAGTGGCATTAATATATTTTGCCGTTACATATGGAAGCCATAAATAATCGTCGGAGCAAGTGGTTCGTACCCCACGCCCTGTTGGCGGATGCCACCAATGCTGCACATCGCCCTGCTTAAATTGCCTTGATGCACACAATAGAATTTGTGACCTTACTAACGTAGGATGAGAATGCATTAATGACAGCACGTCCTGTAACTGGTCTCTAAAACCAAAAGCACCACCTGATTGATAGAACCCGCTACGTGCCCATAGACGACTGGCAAGCGTTTGATAATTTAACCAGCCGTTTGCCAATATATTCAGGGCAGGGTCGGGTGTATAAATTTGAACAACACGCAATGTCTGTTGCCAATAGTCGTGTACTTTTTTTTTCGCCTCATGTGCAGCCTGTGCGCCATCGCTCGCCTTTATAATTTGTAAGGCATGCTCCATATTTTTTCCTGCACCCAGGCGAAAAATAACCTCATGCTCCTGCTCTTCAGCCAAATCAAAAACTACCTGTATAGCGGCACAAGGATCAAGGGCTGCGCCTGTTTTACCTGAAAATCTTACTCTCCTTAATCCTTCGGGGTTATTGAGCATACCATTCCGTCCAAGAAATTCTGTTCTGTCGGTAGTAATGGATTTGTTGGTTCCGTCTGCATCAAAAAATGCCACTCTGTTTACAAACTCAGAGCTATAGGAATTTTTAGCCAGGATAGCGCCACTGCGTTCATCCAGCTCAGTGATGGTATGCTTAATATATTTTGCCCGCAAATCCCCCAACACCCAATCTATAAAACCAATAGCTGAAATCCGCCGTTGCCTGCCGGAATGATTGCGAAGTTTTATAACAATATATTTCACCGGATCTTCAATGTCGGTAAAGATGGTCATCTCTGTATAAATACCATCTTCGCTATGTTCAAAAATACTGTATCCAAATCCATGGCGGGTTATGTAAGGTGAACTTCCCCGGCAGGGCATAGGGGACGGCGACCAAAACTTACCACTCTCTTCGTCTCTTAAATAAAATGCTTCACCCTGTAAATCAGTAACAGGATCATTATTCCACGGGGTGAGCCGAATTTCATGTGCATTATCAACCCAGGTATAGGACAAACCACTTTCTGTAACAATACTGCCAAAGCCAGGATTAGCCAATACATTTATCCAAGGTGCAGGCGTTCTATTTTCGGGGGTTGTAGTTATTACGTATTCTTTTCCGTCAGCAGTAAATCCCCCCAATCCATTAAAGAATTGAAGGTTGTTTCGTTCTTCAACTGCGCTATTTATTAATGGGTATGTTTTTACAGGAACGAAAAAAGGTATGGCTGTTTTGTTTTTTCTTCGGCTATTCATTTGTTCTTCCAGCGTACCAAACCTATCAGCTATTACCACATGAGCAACTGCTTCAAATAAAGTCCTGTCCTCATTTGATATTTGTTCGGCTGCCCTTATAAAAATACCGCCTGGTTTTTCTTTCATTTCATTACCTGCACCAGGGGTAATAAGGCTATGAATAAGATTATGTAATTC
>JANOVY010000055.1:0-9358 GCA_031417635.1 Bacteroidota bacterium
CTGCCATAGGTGCTTACAAGAAGGTTATTGCAGCAGGAAAGTCTGAATATGCTGCTGAGTCTCAGTATCATATAGCGGAACTATTGTTTCAACAAAATAAGTTAGCAGAAGCAGAAAAATCGGCATTTGAAGTAATTAAAAAATCAGGGTCATATGAATTATGGGTTACAAAAAGCTATGTTTTATTAGGGGATGTTTATTTGGCACAAAAAGATTTATTTAATGCCGAGGCTACATACAAAAGTGTGGTAGATAATGCAACAATTATAGAATTAAAAAATGAAGCACAGCAAAAACTTTTAATGGTAATTGAGGAAAAAAATAAAACGAATAAAGTTGAACAGCAATAAAGCATTGATAAATATGAATTACTTTTTTAAATTGGTTTGTTTATTTTTTTGTGCTTCCCTTTTGGTTAACACCGGAATGGCCCAAAAAAAGAATAAAAAGGGTACTAATTCTAAATCAAAAAAAGCCAATTCAGTTCCCACTAAAAAGCAGCAAACTACCAGCTCTTCTGAATTATCGAGAGAATCGTTAGGAGATACTTCTGCGCCGAAAATAGTGACCATCACTTCGTCTTTTAAGCCTTTTTTAAAAGATGCTGCTAAAGTTAATTTCATAGCGGCAACCCCATTAATTGATTCTTCAAAAATTCCTGTAACCTATTCTATTCCGGCACAAAATTTATTTTTTTCTTATCAACCGGCTGCAATCAAACCACTGGCCATGTTAATTGATTCTGGAGTAGTTTGGGAAAATAATCAATATGTTAAATTGGGTGCAGGAAACTTTAGTTCTTTTTTGGGTGAGGGCTCATTCTCTTTTGGTGATGGCAAAAAGTCCATTACAAACATTTCAGGTTATTTTTTAACATCTACCGGTCAACTTCCTGCACAACAAGCTTCTAAATGGGGTATAGATGTATTAACCATTCTAAATTACCGTAATCAACATGAATGGACTGTTCATCCTTTTTATAATAGTCGTACTCAATATTTGTATGGGTATGAACCGGCATCATTGACATATGCAAAAGACCAATTATTGCAAAGATTTAATACGGTGGGAATTGAAACGGGGCTTGAAAAAAAAGTAGCCAATGCATTCGGTATTACTTATCATCCGCAACTTAGTTTTATTCATTTTTCAAATAACCAGGGTGCAATTGAAAACAACCTGGTTTTGAAAGCTCCCATAAGGAAAGCGTTTAGTAAATTGATATCTTTGGACATTGGGATGACTGCTGATATTTCAACGGCCAATTTTCCTTTGGTACCCAATTCATTGAAATTGGTTAATAATTTGTATTCTATCAATCCGGCTATTTTGTTTATTACACCCAATATGAGAATCAATGCAGGTTTACTTCCAACCTGGAATAACAATGATTTTAATTTATTACCCGATCTTTCAGCCGAAATGAAATTGGCTGAAACGAATTTCTTACTGGAAGCCGGATGGAAAGGTTATTTCCAAAAAAATACTTATAAGTCATTGACCAATTTTAATCCTTGGATTGGACCATTGAATGCTTTACAAAACACAAAAATTAATGAATATTATGCTGGTTTAAAAGGAACGAGTGGAAATCATTTTTCATTCCAAGGCCGTCTCTCATACATACAGTTCAATAATCATGCTTTGTTCATTAATGGCAGTGGAGATGGCAAATCGTTCAATGTTTTGTTTGAACCTGAAATGCAGGCTTTACGAATAAAAGGGGAGGTAGGTTACAATGTTCAAGAAAGGCTTTCATTCTTAGCATCGGCTACTTACTCAAATTACAGTGCATTAACAGTTAATCAAGAACCCTGGGGATTGCTTCCGTTAGAGATTACCGGTACTGTTAAATGGAAACTATTAAAAGATTTGCAAGTAAAATCTGATATATTTTTTTGGGATGGCAACCAATACGCCGATAAATTATCGCAATCAAGAAAAGCTGATCCTGCCATTGATGTGAATGTTGGACTGGAATTTGGCGTTATGAAGAGACTCAATGTTTGGTTACAAATGAACAACTTGGTCAATAATACTTATCAACGGTGGAACCAATATACTGTATTGGGTTTCAATATTTTGGGAGGAGTTGTATATTCGTTCAGGTAAACAACATTTTGAATGCAGCAATATCTTTATAAATTCTTGGTATTATACCGTAAACTGTGCATCCCGGGTTTGGGTTGTTTCAGTATTATTAACGATTCCTCTCTAATTGATGAGACGAACGGTTTAATTTTCCCCCCAAAACCAATGATTCATTTTAATATAAATGAATCAGCTGAAATGGATAGTCAATTGCCCCAGTTCTTAACTGAAGAAATGAATATTGATGAAGAATTGGCCATCAAAGAATTTCAGGATTTCTCTTCCTTGTTTTCGCGTAATCTACAAGATCAGAATATAGCGATCTTATCGGGTGTAGGCAGACTTAACAAGGGGTCCAATGGAATTATCAGATTTACTGCGGAAACCAATTTGTTGGAATTTTTGCCTCCGATTGATATTGAAAGAAATATTAAAGTCTTAACAAAAAAAATCACAAAAGCAAAAATCATTGAAGATTCAGAAGTAAATGAATTATTAAACACCGAAGAAATTAACCCAAAAGCAAAAGATTATTGGTGGATATATGCTTTAGGTCTCACTTTGATAGGTTTGGTTGCATTATTAATGTATTCATAATCATTTCAGTATTACTAACCGTACACCGCACATTATATGGCTGAAATGATTACCTATCAAACTTGTCCCGCTTGTGGTTCTGCTTCTATTTTTCCTGCCCTATCTGTCAAGGATTATTCTGTAACCGGTGAAGTGTTTGAAATATGGCATTGTGATGATTGTACACTAAGATTTACACAAAATGTGCCGGTAGCTACCTCCATTGGAAAGTATTATCAATCTGCTAATTATATTTCTCATTCCGACACTGAAAAAGGATTCATTAACCGGTTATATCACTTGGTTAGAAATCATACGTTAAAAAGCAAAAATAAATTATTACAAAAAAGTACAAAAAAACAGACAGGTACTTTACTAGATATAGGTGCAGGTACCGGCGCTTTTTCAAATACCATGCAAAAAGCAGGCTGGGAAGTAATAGGACTTGAACCGGATAGTTCCGCACGACAAATTGCCTTATCTAAATACGGGTTAATTTTGCAATCTACAGACAACTTAT
Organism: Bacteroidota bacterium; assembly: GCA_031417635.1. GTDB lineage: Bacteria > Bacteroidota > Bacteroidia > Chitinophagales > Chitinophagaceae > Sediminibacterium. The sequence continues at coordinate 3,188 of JANOVY010000055.1, forward strand.
CTGCTTTATCAAAGGAAAAATTTGATGTCATCACGCTGTGGCATGTGTTAGAACACGTTCACGACCTGAGTGGATACCTTGCTCAATTTTATAAAATCATGCTGCCAGGTGGGAAATTGATTATTGCCGTTCCTAATTATTCAAGCTATGATGCAAAAGTATACAAAGAATTTTGGGCAGCTTATGATGTTCCTAGGCATCTTTATCATTTTTCACCAAAAAGCATAGAACAATTGGCTTCTTCAAAAGGTTTTGTTTTAGCAGAAACCAAGCCCATGTGGTTTGATAGTTTCTATGTGTCTATGCTAAGTGAGAAATATAAAAATGAAGGCGGTAATATCATTGGGGCTGTCTGGAACGGCTTACTTTCTAATCTTAAAACAATTGGCAATCCCAAAAAATGCAGTTCGGTCATTTATATTTTCAGCAAAAAGTAATGGTTGGAAATTGTAAAACAAATACGGGAATTGCTAATTAAATTTTATTTCAAACAGTCTTGGCCAATTTTTTCCTGTAATAAAAAATCGTTTTCCCACACTATCATAGGCAATGCCATTTAATACGGCACCATTGTTTATTTCTTGTTCTGTAAGTTCTCCGGGTGCATATTTATTTAGCACATAAGAGAAATCGGCTTTGGCAACTACTTTTCCGGAAGCCGGATCAATTTTTACAATATCATTTTTTAAATACACATTCGAGTAAATATATCCTTCTACAAATTCCAGTTCATTAATCATTGCTAAAGGACCATTGTTATCAAAAACCCCCACGGTTTTCACTATTTGAAAGGTTTCGGGATCTCTATAATATAAATTATTTGAACCATCATTGTGAATTAGGTATTTTCCATCATTTGTCATGCCCCAGCCTTGACCTTTGTAAGTAAATTCTTTTATTTTTTTAAAAGTGGTAAAATCATATACAAAGCATTTCTCTTCTTCATACGTCAGTTGATAAATCTTGCCATTCAAAACGGTAATCCCTTCCCCAAAATAATCATTTGAAAGATCTATTTTCAGGATATCCTTCCCCGAGTGTAAGGATATTCTAGCCAATTTGCTTTGACCTTTTAAGCCCGTACTTTCATAAATAGTACTATCATGCCATTCCAAACCTTCTGTAAATGAACCTTTATTATGAGGGTACACATTGGTTATTGTGTAATTCAATACTGCCGGGATCGTATTATCAGATAATAATGCTTTATCATCTTCGGATCCATTTTTACAACTTGCAATAAAGCCAAACAATAGAATAATGGTTAGGGAATACTTCATATCTGAAAAATTAAAACAAAAATAAAAAAGTTGCGTCAAGAATTTCGTTAAAATTAGTATGTCATCATAGTGACTACTTTTTCTGCTATCATCGGTGCTAATGCAACGCCCATTCCATTGCAGGCGATTGCCGCAAAAACACCTTCGGAAACCTTGCCCACATAGGGTTTCTTATCGTTTGTAAAGCCCATAATACCGCTCCAATGATGTTCAATTGTATAATTGTATTTTGGATGTAGATGTTGTTGCAAAAATGATTCCAGCGCATTCTTTACAATCAGTGATCCCGATAGTTCTGTGGTTTTTTCTTCTTCCATTGCTACATTTCTGGCGCCACCAATTAATAGTCTATTCCCTAGATTCCGCCAGTAATAAAATCCTTCATCAAAATGAAAAGTGCCTTTCATGATTAGGTTTTCAATAGGTGAGGTTACGATTATTTGTCCACGTGCAGGTGTGATATAGAGTTCAGGTATCAAATTTTGAGTAAAGGCATTTGTACAGAACAATAGTTGTTGCGCAGATACACTAATCTGCTGATTGGTTTGGATACTTATTTGTGAACCTTGTTTGAAATAGCTTGTTATTTCAATGCCATATAAAATATGAATACCGGCCGATTGAACTTTTTGGGTAAGTGCTTGTAAAAGGCTGCCACTATGCAGTGATGCTTCAGATGGGTTTTCAATCAGTTTGTCAAATCCCAGCAGGCCAAATTCGGCAAGTTTTGCATTTGACTCACTAAATATTCTATCCTTTCCTGTAATGTCTTTTAAAAGACTATTTAACCAAGCTAGTTTGGCGTCTAAATCATTCCAATGTGAATATTTTTCATTGACACACTCATAACCGCCACATGGGTCAAATTGGGTTTGTATTTGTGAAAAATGTTGTTTAATTTTTTCTATGCCTTTGTAACGCATTTCAACGATCGTTAACATGTCATCGATTCCCATTGTTTCCGCATCATGAATCAATTCAGTTGGGCTGCCAAAACAAGCAAACCCCGCATTACGCAAAGAAGCACCCAGGGGAGTGCTGTTTCGTTCTAGAATTGTAATTCTAAGACGATCATTGCTTTTCTTTAATTCAAGTGCAGACCATAAACCCATCAACCCTGCCCCTGCAATAATGATATCTTGCGGGGCATAAAAGCTTTCTTTTTCCCAGATTGATAAGTTTGACATAAGTATCAGCTGAACGTTGAATGCAAAATGCTAAATGCAAAACGCTTAACGGTTAAACACTATATATGATAATAATATTTCGCTTTAAGCCTTCAGCCTTCAGCGTTTAGCGTTCAGCGTTTTGCGTTTTTACACATTAAATCTAAAATGCATCACATCACCATCTTTCACTACATAATCTTTTCCTTCAATGCGCAAGCGACCATTCTCGCGGCAGGCAGCTTCACTTCCATATTTAATGAAATCTTCATAGGCAATCACTTCTGCTTTAATAAAGCCTTTTTCAAAATCAGTATGAATGACACTGGCTGCCTGTGGTGCTTTCCAGCCTTTGTGTATGGTCCATGCCCTTACTTCCTGTACACCGGCAGTGAAATAAGTATCCAGCGCCAATAGTTTATAAGCAGAAGTGATTAAGCGGTTTAAAGCAGGTTCTTTCATATGATATTCTTCCATGAACATTTGCTTGTCTTCTTCAGCTTCCATTTCCGCAATCTGTGCTTCAATATTATTACACATCACAATTACTTCAGCACCTTCTGATTTGGCGGCCGCTTGTAATAATTCGGAGTATTGATTACCGGTATGCATACTGGCTTCGTCTACATTGGCTACATATAAAACAGGTTTATCAGTTAGCAAGAATAGATCAGCAACCACTGTTTTTTCTTCTTTGTCTAAACCAAGTGTATGAATGTTTTTACCTTGTTCAAGATGAGTTTTACATCGGGTTAAAATTTCAAAATCAGCTCTGGCTTTGGTATCGCTACCCACACGGGCCATTTTTTCTACGCGATGCCATTTTTTCTCAACACTATCCAAGTCTTTTAATTGTAATTCAGTTTCAATAATCTCTTTATCACTGATTGGATTAATGGCACCTTCTTCACGTAAAACATTCTCGTCTTCAAAACAACGGATCACATGAATAATTGCATCTACTTCCCTAATATTTCCAAGAAATTTATTACCCAGTCCCTCGCCTTTACTGGCACCACGAACCAAGCCGGCAATATCTACAATTTCTAATTGGGTGGGTACAATGCGATCCGGAATCACCAGTTCTGCTAGTTTATTCATTCGCGCATCCGGCACATCAACCAATCCCACATTGGGTTCTATGGTACAAAAACGGTAATTGCTTGCTTGTGCTTTGGCACTATTACTAACCGCATTAAATAAAGTTGATTTGCCTACGTTGGGTAATCCTACAATGCCTGCTTGTAAAGCCATAATATATATGTTTGTCGTTTTATGCTAGATGCTAGATCTTAATTTCGAGCGGCAAATATAGTTTGAATAGAGGGCATTTGGACTACAAATTGTTGAAACTATCAGTTAATGATTTTTTGGCATTATATATACTTTAAAATTCATATGAAATTATATAATGTTATTTTATTATGCATAAAATGGAGCAATGGTAGATTGTGTGACATTCAAATAATAGCAAGACATAGAATGCTTTATTTCTTATTTTCATGCTATAAACAAGTTTTATGGCTTTAAACTACGTCTGGATATTTTTCTTCATCATCGGGTTATTTATTGCTTTGATTAAATTGATTGTATTTCAAGATTATGAGATATTCAAAAAACTGGTGGAAGGCATTTTTGATTCTTCCAAGTCGGCTGTGATGGATATCGGTTTACCCATTGCCGGTGTGATGATTTTTTTTATGGGCTTGATGAATATTGGGGAAAAAGCAGGTGCCATTAATTTTTTAGCCAGATTATTGAACCCTTTTATGAAACGTCTTTTTCCGGAAGTGCCTGATAAACATCCGGCTATGGGACAGATGGTCATGAATTTTAGTGCAAATATGTTAGGTCTGGATAATGCAGCCACACCTTTTGGGTTAAAAGCCATGAGCAGTTTGCAGGAATTAAATCCCAAGAAAGATACCGCCAGTAATTCTCAAATCATGTTTTTGGTGTTACATACAAGCGGACTTACCCTTATTCCATTATCTATCATAGCATACAGAGCAGGAGCGGGTAGTGTAAATCCAACAAGTGTATTTGTGCCCTTAATGATTGCTACTACTGTAGCTACCGTTGCCAGTATTATTATTACCGGACTATATCAAAGATTACGATTTGATAAAGTGTTAATTATGTGGTTGGCAGGTATTATTTTGAGTATTGTTTTTTTTGCAATGTTTATCAATGGATTGCCATCCCAAAAAGACTTCGCTGTTCCAACTTTGCTTACAAAAGAAACCTTTAGTGGCGTGTTAGGAAATGTGATTCTTTTTTTAATCATCTGCTCTTTTATTTTAGGAGGATTTGTTAAAAAAGTAGATGTGTTTGATGCATTTATTGAAGGGGCCAAACAAGGATGGGCAGTAATTATCAAAGTGATTCCATACCTGGTAGGTTTGTTGGTAGCCATTCGTGTATTTAGAGATAGCGGTGCATTGGATGCCATTATTAACGCGATTACTTGGTGCTTTTCTGCTTTGGGTTTAACCGGAGAATTTGTACCTGCATTGCCGGTTGCCATCATGCGTCCTTTTAGTGGGGGTGGGGCTAGGGGTTTGATGCTGGATATTTTTAAAACACATGGCCCGGATAGTTTTATTGGCAATCTGGCTTCTACCTTTCAGGGAAGTGCCGATACTACTTTTTATATTGTGGCTCTTTATTTTGGAAGTGTGGGAATTAAGAAAGTTCGTTATGCAATTTGGGCAGGCATGTTGGCTGATTTGCTCGGTGTGATTGCGGCAGTGATTATTGCGTATATATTTTTTAAATGAGTGATATCAATTTCAGGAAATTGATATCATTTTAAAATCTATGCCTTGTTAAATCAGGGCCTGTAATCTTTCGCTCAAAATAGCAACCCCTTCCGAAGCCCCTTTTTCTATGGCAGATAAATTCAAAATAGACCGGGTTGCCGGTATATTTTTATCAATAATAAATTTCGGAATTATTGCAGGTGCATAATTCAACAACCCTGCGGCAGGGTACACAAGTAATGAGGTGCCTATCACAACAAAAATATCGGCTATGCCGGCAATATCTGCGGCAATTTCAATCATGGGTACCGGTTCTTCAAACCAAACGATATGTGGTCGTAATTGACCGCCATCTGGTCCGGTATCTCCCAATAGAATATCCCCATGTATGGAATATATACTGGCAGCGTCTAGTTCACTTCGCATTTTAAAAATCTCTCCATGCAAATGAAGCACATTCGTACTACCGCCTCTTTCATGCAAATCATCTATGTTTTGAGTAATGATCTGCACATCAAAATCTTTCTCTAGGGCTGCTAATCCAATATGTGCTGCATTGGGTTTTGCATTGGCTATGTCTTTTCTGCGCATATTGTAAAAATCCAATACCAACTTCGGATCTTTCTTCCATCCACGGGGTGTGGCTACTTCATACACATCATATCCTTCCCATAATCCATCACTGTCGCGAAATGTTTTGAGTCCACTCTCTGCGCTGATGCCGGCACCGGTTAATACAACTAGTTTTTTCTTTTGCATTTTATATTAACAAGAACGAAATTGAAAACTAAGTTTGGCGAATTGGAAAAGGATTTTTTTCTTTCACATTAGATGTGAGAAAAAGATGATTAAGCGTCCCTACCTCTGGGACATTTCCATAATAATATTCCATTCATCTTCCTTCACAGCTCCAACAGATAACCTACCTAATCTTACCAAATCCATATTTGCTAAACGCTTATC
>JANOVY010000056.1:0-8235 GCA_031417635.1 Bacteroidota bacterium
GTAAATTATATACATCAATTCGTCATTTCGAACGAAGCACAGCGAAGTGAGAAACCTGCTGACCAACACTGATTTGTAAATTATATACATCAATTCGTCATTTCGAACGAAGCACAGCGAAGTGAGGAACCTGCTGACCAATAGTAATTTTTAATTTGATGGCTAAATAGTTCAATCTGCTACCTAAGTTTGAGGTTTCTCGGTCGTTCCTCCCTCGAAATGTCGGCACTGGTTTACTAAACATTGCTTTTCTTTGTAACTAGAATCATTAAACTATGGAAAAGCAACCAATGTATTACGGGGGGTACCTGCACCTGGACAAAATTTTAGATGCACAGTATCCCGTGAGTTTTGAAAAAGGAAATGAACCGGCGCATGATGAAATGCTCTTTATTGTTATTCACCAAGCTTATGAATTGTGGTTTAAACAGATATTGTTTGAACTGGATTATGCGATGGAAGTGTTTGGAAAAGAAAAAATAAATGACAACTCAGAGGATTTAAACCTGGTTCGTCATCGGCTTCGTCGGGTAATAAGTATCATACAGTTGTTGAATCAACAGGTGAATATTCTTGATACGATGACACCGTTGGATTTTTTAGAGTTCAGAAACCTATTAACCCCTTCTTCCGGTTTTCAAAGTAAACAGTTTCGATTGATAGAAGCGAGTTTGGGTTTACAAATTGAAAAACGCCATCACAAGGATTATTACAAACGAACCAATGAAGGGGGATTTACCCAAGAAGATTATCACAAAATAAGTTAAACAGAAGGTCGAAAGAATTTATTGCAACTGGTAAACGACTGGTTAGAAAGAATGCCTTTTTTTACAAATGAATATTGGAAACAATATGAACCTGCAGCCGGTTCTGCAGTTACACAACATCCTTTTTGGGAAGATTATAGACAGATTTACCAAAGCGGATTAACAGAAAGAGAGCAAAATAAAATTCTTGATTTTGATTATGTTTTTTTTGAAAAGTTACCTGCCGATTATACACCCGAACAATTAGAAAGTTTGCGGAGTAATTTCTCCCCCACTGCTTTACGGGCAGCTTTGTTTATTATGTTGTATCGTGATTTTCCGGTATTCCAAACATCCTATCAAATACTGGATTCATTAATAGAGATAGATCACCTAATGAGTAATTGGCGACACAAACATTTAATCATGGTTCGAAGAATGATTGGCATGCGGGTAGGAACAGGAAATACTTCCGGGGCGGGCTATTTAGAAGGTGCCATGAGTAAACATTACGTCTATAGAGATCTTTCAGGACTATCGACCTACTTAATTGAGAGAAAAAAAATACCGAAATTGCCGGAAGAATTGATTAAAAATCTTGGCTTCAACTTTTAATGTAGCAATTATTTTCTTTCACAATTTACATGGTAAACTTACTCAGATATTAATTATTTGTAAATGGAAAATCTAAAAATTGCAACCGCTCAATTTGAAAATAGAAGCGGCGATAAACAATATAATTTAACTATCATCGATCAACTTTCAAAAAAAGCTGCTAAAGAAGGCTCACAAGTAATTGCTTTTCATGAATGTTCGATTACCGGTTATAGTTTTGCAAGGCATCTTTCAAAAAATCAGATGCTAGATTTGGCTGAAATGATCCCGGAAGGTGAAAGTATATTACAACTCATTGAAATTGCCAGGAAAAATGATATTGTGATATTAGCAGGCTTATTTGAAAAAGACAATGAAGAAAAACTTTACAAAGCATATGTATGTGTTGACAAAAATGGCCTGATAGCCAAATTTCGAAAATTACACCCATTTATTAACCCACATTTAACCCCCGGAAATGAATATTGTGTTTTTGAATTATTGGGTTGGAAATGTGGAATTTTAATTTGTTACGATAATAATATTATTGAAAATGTAAGGGCTACTACCCTTCTGGGTGCAGAAATTATTTTTATGCCACATGTAACCATGTGTACTCCCTCCACAAGACCCGGTGCAGGGTTTGTGGATCCAATTCTTTGGGCTAACAGACATGAAGACCCAACCTCTTTACGGATAGAATTTGACGGCTTAAAAGGAAGAGATTGGCTGATGAAATGGTTACCATCTAGAGCTTATGATAATGGAGTTTATGTAGTGTTTTCAAACACCATTGGAATGGACGATGATCAACTCAAAAATGGATGTTCAATGATTATTGATCCATTTGGGGATATTATAGCAGAATGTCGCACACTCGGAGACGATTTTGCATCATCAATCATACACCCTGAAAAGCTATCCAGATCTGGAGGACATCGTTATCTTAAAGCAAGAAGACCTGATTTATACAGAGATATTTTAGGAATGCCGCATACGCCAGAACAAAATGTTATTTGGTTATCGAAAGGCGAAAATTAGATGACACTTTCTTTGCAACCGTTATTTACATCACATTACATAAGTCACTCAGTATTTATGCAAAACCAAGTCAATATTTTAGAAACAACCATACTTTCCAACAACTGGTACACGCTAAAAAAAATCTCCTACGAGATCACTAAAAAAGATGGCACTGTCCAAATTCATCACCGCGAAGCTTACGATAGAGGTAATGGTGCTGTTATTTTATTGTATAACAAAGAATTGAAGACAGTGATCTTAACCCGGCAGTTTCGTTTGCCTAGTTTTATCAACGGCAACCCATCCGGTATGTTGATTGAAGCCTGTGCCGGCCTATTAGACAAAGACAATGCAGAAGACTGTATTAAACGAGAAACTGAAGAAGAAACCGGTTACCAAGTAAAAGATGTGCGAAAAATATTTGAAGCCTATATGTCGCCGGGATCCGTTACCGAAATATTATATTTTTTTATAGCTGAATATTCAAATTCAATGAAAGTGACTGATGGTGGTGGCATAGCACACGAGCAAGAAGACATAGAGGTTTTAGAAATGACACTTGATAAAGCAATGCAAATGATAAATACCGGGGAAATTAAAGACGGAAAGACCATTATGTTACTGCAATATGCAAAACTGAATAATCTTCTCTAATTCATGGAAGACAATAGAATAAAAATATTCGCTATTTTTGGTAGCACCAGATCAGATTCTGCAAACCTCCATATTCTTAATTCAATAGCAACAATTTATGCAGAGAAAGCATCTATTATGGTGTATGCCGAGTTGGACCGATTACCCCATTTTAATCCGGATTTAGATAATGAAGCAGCGCCACCATCAATAACTCATTTTAGAAAACAAATACAGGATTCGGATGGAGTATTAATTTGCACACCGGAATATGTGTATAGTCTGCCCGGGAGTTTTAAAAATGCAATAGAATGGACAGTCTCTACCATCTTATTCACCAATAAACCGGTGGCGTTGATTACAGCAGCTTCATCCGGGCAAAAAGCACATGAGGCATTGGCTTCGCTGATGATGAATATCGGGGCAAAAATCAGTGCTTCATTACTTATTCAAGCGCCAAAAACAAAAGTTAGTGTGGAAGGAAAAATTACGGATAACCAAACTTTATTAAACATTCAACAATTGATGGATACCTTTATTACTACCCTGTCTGAAAACTAAACGGTATCTTTAAGCAGCTTCTTCATATAAACATAGCTTTTATGGAAACCTGGATATTGTATGCAATTTTAGCAATGATTTTTGCCGGGCTTACTTCGGTGTTAGCCAAATATGGTTTGGAGAATATTAGCCCGGATCTTGGTCTGGGCATCAGAACCACTACTATCTTTTTTCTGATCACTTCCATTAATCTTATTGGAGCAAAATACAAAGAACTTCCTTTATTAACCGGCAAACAAACCTTGTTACTCATTGTGTCTGGAATAACCACCACGCTAAGCTGGCTATTTTATTACAGGGCTATGAAAGACGGACTGGTATCGTATGTTGCTGCAATTGACAAAGCCAGCATTGTAATTACTTTGGTTTTGTCATTTATATTATTAAAAGAACCTGCAACGCCTAAAATATTGGTTGGGGGAGGTTTAATTTTTATTGGCATGATTGTGTTGGTATGGAAATAGAAAATCTCGCCGTGTAACTCTGTGATTTCTGTGACCGCTGTGTTGAAAAATTTCCTATGTGTAGCGGGGTTTTAACACAGAGATCGCAGAGGAGTGGAGGTTCACAGAGGAGTTTGATGTGTAGCGTTTAGTTTATAGTAGTTCTAACGTACATTTACTTCAAGAAAAAAAATGAAAATACTATTATTTTTTTGCATACCAATCCTATTCGCTTGTAGTAGCGGTAAACAGCAAGATTACACAAAAGCAGAAGATGCACTGGATGCCGGTAGAGAATATATACAATCTTGTTTGCAAGGCGATTTTTCTAAAGCTGCTTTTTATGTTGTTCCCAATGATCAAAATAAAAATATTTTAGAACAACTAGAAAAAGTTTATAGAGAAAAAGACAAAGAAGGTCGACAGCAATTCAGGTTAGCATCCATCAATATTATAGAGGTGGCAGAAATAGATCAAACACATACAATGATTCGCTTTAGCAATTCTTTTGAAAAACGCATAGACACAGTAGAAGTATTCAAAAAAAATGATACCTGGTTGGTAAATCTTTCTGGCAACTAATATTTAAAATGCATGTTGATAAAAAATATGATATTGGTTGGCGTAGGAGGCATGATAGGTTCTATCTGCCGTTATCTCACCTCCTATTTTATCCGTCACGATAGTTTTCCTTATGCTACCTTTACTGTAAACATTCTGGGCTCTTTTTTCATTGGCTCAATTATGGGTATTGCTGCAAAACAGGAAGGATTTGCGAATTGGCGCTTATTTTTAGCAACAGGTGTCTGTGGTGGATTTACCACTTTTTCTGCTTTTGCTTGGGAAAACATGCAGTTCCTTCAACAAGAGAAGTATGGTGCATTTGTGTTGTACGTAGGTCTTTCATTGATTGTTGGATTGGCCGCCATAACAGTTGGCTATTGGATAACAAAATAATATACAAATTATGATACAAGAAACAGTTCGTCACCCATGGCACGGCGTTCCATATGGAGAAAATGCCCCCAGGGTTGTGAATGCCATCATTGAAATTCCCCAAGGGTCAAGATGCAAATATGAAATAGATAAAGCATCAGGTTTATTAAAATTAGACAGAGTGATATTTTCCTCTTTTCACTACCCTATTAACTATGGTTTTATCCCACAAACTTATGGGGGTGATAAAGATCCATTAGACATTTTAGTGATAACGTCTTTACCTGTACAACCTTTGACGCTAATGGAAGCCAAAGTTATCGGTGTGATGCAAATGATTGATGGCGGCGACCCCGATGATAAAATTATTGCCGTTGCCGCACATGACCCCGGTGTAAACCATTATAACAATATTGAAGAATTGCAGAAACATTTTTTTGATGAACTCCGCCATTTTTTTGAAGAATACAAAAAATTGGAAAACAAATCAGTTGTAGTGGAAGATTTTGGAGATAAAGCCAAAGCCCTTAGTATTATTGAAGAAGCAATTTCGTTTTATAAAGAGACGTTTGTAAAATAAGAAAGGGAGAAAAGAGAAAGGTGAAAAGTGAAAAGTCAAAATTTTACTTTTCACTATTGACTAAATGAATTCTTCACAATCCACCTAAGCAAATTCAACAAAATGACAACGACTACTTTTCTACTCTTAATTATCATAGGCCTGATGGCCGGCTTTCTCAGTGGCTTGATTGGCATAGGGGGTGGAATATTAATTGTACCGGCCTTGGTTCTATTGTTAGGATTTTCTCAAAAATTAGCCCAAGGGACTTCATTGGGAATTTTACTGTTACCGGTAGGAATATTGGCAGTTATTCAATACTATAAACAAGGATACATCAATGTAAATTATGCCCTTGTCATTGCTGTGGCATTTGTTGTTGGAAGTGTATTAGGTAGCAAATTGGCCTTATCGGTTAGTGATGAGAAAATGAAGAAAGTTTTTGCCGTTATTTTAATGATAATAGCTTTAAAAATGCTATTTTTTGATAAACGTAAACCCGTTATTGAAAAGGATCATTCCGTTTCTTCCACAAAAATTCAACAATCCGGCGAATGAGAATGGAAAAATCGTGCCGCAACCCTATCTTTGCCTAAAATTAACCTCATGGAAGCAAAAAAATCTACTGCAAAATATTGGGCACTTACTTTTTTATGGTTAGCCATCATGATTACATTGATCATTTTTTATCGCCAGTTCTTTTGGCTTGCATTACCCGGCGTAGCTACCTATTTTGCCAAAGCACTTGATCTTATTTAATTCATTTCACATATATATTTGAAAGCAACTTTTTGGAGTTGCTTTTTTTTTGAGTTTGGAGTTTGGAATAAGGGGTGAATGTCCTTTTATATTGTATCTCAACAGAATATTGATTTTTTCATCTTCTTTATGTTTTACTCCTAACTACTAATTACTAACTACTAATTACTAACTTCTAACTCCCCCATACTCTCTTAACAATTCGCAACTTATGCGTCCTTTCCCCGGTATCAGTGTTTACAATACCTGAATTATCAATTTTATCGATTCGTACTTTTCCCGATGCATGAATGATGGTATCAGAATTGAGTAAAATTCCAACGTGATTAATGCGCCCTTCTTCATTGTCGAAAAAAGCAAGGTCACCGCATTTGGCTTCCTGAAGAAATCCCACGCCCTCCCCTACTAAAACTTGCTGATAAGCATCTCTAGGTAGTTTTGTATTGAACATCCGATATACCTGTTGTACAAAACCACTGCAATCAATTCCAAATACAGATTTCCCTCCCCATAAATAAGGGGTATTTAAGAATAATAGACTGATTTCTTTAATACGATCCCGGGTTATCATTGTTTTTGCCGTATTCCAAGTTTTTACGGAATAGTTGATAGAAATGTTACCGGTTACTCCATTTCCATCGGGCCATAAACGCAATGAACTTCCCAACGGAAGATGCATAGAAAATCCGTTTAAGTGAATTTGAGATTCCCAATCTGCAGTTACAATATCCTCGGAAGGCAATGAGCCATTAAACGCTATTGAAACACATTGACCAATCTGACACCAACCTTCATAATCATCATACAATGACCTCAGTTTACCAAACCCTTTTGACTCCTCCAGCAATTCTGCAATTTCTCCAAATAATAGCTCGTTTACCATCTCAGACTGATGAGAAGCTTCTTTTCGCATGGGACTAACCGATACTATACAAACAACAAAAGGCATCTTTCAAATTTATAAGTAATATATGGAATTTAACAACCCATGCATCTTTAGATTAAATGCTTTATTTTTCAGTCGGTGAGTAAAGATAAATACGAACATATTACTGATACCCAACTGTTAGAAAAATTCTACATTGATAATGATAATCAATGGCTAGGGATTGTATTACAAAGGTATACCATACTTCTGCTTGGCGTATGCATGAAATATTTGAAAAATGAAGAATCTGCAAAAGATGCAGTTCAACAGATTTTCTTAAAAGCAATCATTGAACTGGGGAAATACAAAGTTGTGTATGTAAAAAGCTGGCTTTACATGATTGCCCGAAATCATTGTTTGATGAAATTGAGGGATAAAAATGTGTTCGTTTCTATTGAAGAAAAAAACCAGTTATCAGCGATTGATACTAATCAACATGAAATCGCCCTAAAAGAAGCCACTTTAACCTTATTAGAGAATGTATTGGATGAATTAAAACCCGAACAAAAAACCTGTGTAACTTTATTCTATCTTGAAAAGAAAAGTTACCAAGAAATTGTAGAACTCACCGATTTTGACCTATTGCAAGTAAAAAGCTATATTCAAAATGGCAAACGAAATTTAAAAATTGGGGTAGAAAAGAAAATGAACCAATCGTAATGAATGATTTGAGAGATATATTAAAAAATACTGAGGAACTCAATCATGAGAATTTGTTGAAATACTTGGAAGGCAATGCTTCACAAGAAGAGAGACATGCGCTTGAGAAAATGATGGCTGATGATCATTTTGTAAACGATGCTGTAGAAGGTTTACAAGATTTTAAGAACCCAGCCCAAGTTGCTGAATATGTAAATCAACTAAACCGTCAATTGCTTAAACACGCTCATCAAAAACTGCATAGAAAAAAGAAAAGAACATTGGTTGAGCAAAACTGGTTAATCATTGCCATTCTTTCCATTTTATTACTTTGTATTGCCGGATATTTCTTAATACATTTTTATTCCAACAGCCAATAAGCTGCTTTTTTTAATTAGTAATTAGTAGTTAGTA
>JANOVY010000057.1:0-18459 GCA_031417635.1 Bacteroidota bacterium
GCCCATTCCTCTGCACCACCACCTCACACTGCGCACGCACCTCCTGCAAGCAACACCGCGACTAGCCCATAACCGCGAAATGATCATCACACAGCGCGGCAGCAGCAGATCATTCTCGTCAAACGCACAACAACACGGCGCACGCGCAGCACACTCAACCGAACAGCAGCACCAACACACAGCAGCACCATCCATCAATCCGACAACTAATATTGGCCCCTTAACCAGTTTTACGGCCGATAGCACCAAATCTGTAAATGGGTTAACCCTTAATTATTACAGTACCAATACGATCTATACTTTTTCTAAGGCAAATACTTCAGCATTGAGAGATACCATTAAATTATACACTACTTCTGCTACACCGGATGGTTGCGGAAGCACAGACCAAGTTTTTACCATACCTGTATCTGTTAATGAAGTCCCAACCGCAAGATTTTCACTAGTCAATACAGGATGTGCCGCAGATTCGGTTCGGTTTAAAGATTCAAGTAGTATCGCTTCGGGTGCTTTGAAAACTTGGGTATGGAATTTTGGAGATGGGAGTAGTGTTAATTTGACTTCCGGTGCCCAATTTGCAAAAAAATATGCAAACGGCGGTAGTTTTGATGTGAAACTTAGTGTGATTTCAGATATTGGTTGTGCCTCCTTGGTAAGTTCACAAACCATTCAGATTTCATCTAAACCCGATGCTAAATTCTCCTTTTCAACCCTTGATTGTGTAAATGGGGATATTACTTTTACAGATGCTTCAAATTCTGCAGTGGGAACATTGGCCAAATGGACCTGGAATCTAGACAATGGATCCCCCGCTTATTCCAATACCACTAATGCTGCCCAAACTGCCAAATATACCAGTAGCGGTACCAAAAATGTAACCTTACAGGTAGAGACCACCACCGGGTGTAAGAGCGATGTTTTCACACCCGTTTCATCATTGGTTGTAAACCCATTGCCCGATGCGGGATTTATTTTGCCGGAAGTATGCTTAAGTGATGCCAGTGCCAGTTTCATTGATACAAGCAAAGTATCAAATGGCGCTTCTATCAAATCGTATTTGTGGAATTTCAATGCAGGATCAACTGCCGTAACACCCGGCCCCAATATTGTTACCAGTACGCTTAAAAATCCTATTGTAAAATATAATAAATCAGCAGATTATATGGTTACACTCACTGTTACATCAACAGATGGTTGTATAACAAAACTTGACCAGCCCTTTACAGTCAATGGAACAATACCAAAAGCTGATTTTGAAATTACAAATACGGGGGTATTATGTACAAAAGCGCCTATTGTATTAAAAAATAAATCGTTTGTAGATTTTGGAAATGTGACCAAACTGGAAATCTTTTGGGATTTTACCAATAACCCAACGCAAAAAGAGACGGATCAGGATCCGACACCCAATAAATTGTACCCGCATTATTATACCAATCTAACTACCGCCGGAAAAACTTTTGATATCAAAGTGGTGGCCTATTCCGGGGGGTCAAGTTGTGTAAATACCATTACTAAGTCAATTAAAGTATTTCCAAGTCCAAAAGCATTTTTTACTGCTTCAGCTTCACAAATTTGTTTTGGAGACATCGTAAATTTTGAAGACAAAAGCAATGGAATATCCAGCCCTATTGTAACCTGGGTATGGGATCTTGGCAAGGGCGATATCTCCGGACTTCAAAATCCAAATAAGCAATACAATGATTCCGGATTGATTGATGTGAGCTTTTATTTTTTGAATGGGGATGGTTGTATTAGTGATACAGTTGGAAAGAAAATGACGGTGTATCCCAATCCAAAACTAAGCTTGTTACACAATACCAAGGTTTTAGAAGGAGGAACCATTACCATAACACCCATTTATGTGTACGGGAATGAGTTGTTATATAAATGGACACCCCCAACTTATCTAAGCAGCGATACATCAGTTTCTCCTAAAGCCATACCTTTAGATGATATTACCTATAAACTAACCCTCACAGCAAAAGGAGATTGTACCGTAAGTGATACTATTTTTATCAAGGTATTAAAAGGCCCGGAAGTACCCAATGTATTTTCACCAAATGGAGATGGCATTAATGATACTTGGAATATTAAATACCTTGAGAGTTATATAGGTGCAAGTGTTGAGGTTTATAATAGATATGGTCAAATAGTATATCGGTCAATAGGCTATGACACACCTTGGAACGGCACTTATAATGGAAATCCATTATCGGTAGGTACTTATTACTATATTATTAATCCCAAAAATGGAAGAAAACAAGTGAGTGGGTCCGTAACCATTATTAAGTAGTTAACATGAATGTGAAGCCTCTTTTATTTTTTTTACTATTACTATTGTGCTGTCGTACACTTGTTGCACAACAACGGCCCTATTATACCCAATACATCATGAATAATTATATCATCAATCCTGCGGTAGCAGGTATTGAAAATTATTGGGATGTAAAAGCCAGTCACCGTTTACAATGGGTGGGTCTGCAAGATGCACCGGTAACCACTTATTTAACGGTTCACGGGCCGCTAAGAAAAAGTGCTTATGAGCGAGGGTCTGCTACCAGTTTTCATGCCAGTGGTCAAAACCCAAGAGGAGAGGCGTATTGGCAAGATTATACATCTGCAGAACCACACCATGGGGTTGGCTTTACGATGATCAATGACAAAACCGGCCCTTTGAATCGGTTTGCCATGTTTGGAACTTATTCCTATCACATTGGTATTTCTCCAAGAACGAGTTTAGCGGCCGGTATTTCTGCGGGTATCATGAATATGAGCCTGGATGCCAGCAAATTAAATTTTGGAGGTTCCAATGTAGATCCTGCTGTTGGTAGTAGCGGATTAATTAATTCAATTAAACCGGATATTAGTGCCGGTGTTTGGTTATACTCAAAAGATTATTTTTTGGGATTGGCCGCACAACAAATTATTCCTCAACAAATAGCATTCTCCGATAATACCGTGATTCTGGAAAAGGGAAAATTATTGCCTCATTTATTTTTAAGTGCCGGTTATAGAATGCTAATAACAGATGATATAAGCTTTCTTCCTTCTACATTGGTAAGGTATATTAGTCCTTTACCCATTGGGTTTGACCTGAATGCTAAATTTCAATACCAGGACTTACTTTGGGTGGGTGCATCTTATAGATACCAGGATGGTTTTGCAGGATTATTGGGCATTAATCTCAATCATAATATTAACATTGGATATTCTTATGATGTTACAACCTCTAACCTGAATACAGTGAGTAGGGGTACCCATGAAATTTTAATTGGATTTTTATTGGGCAATAAATGGGGTGATTGGTGTCCTCGAAATCTTTGGTAATGTATACTGTAAAAGGTTACAATAACTATTTGAGAAAGATTTTCAATTTGTTATTGCAATTGAATAACAATTTTTTGGTCATTATTGGTGACTTTAGAAGGATTCTTTTCTTTGAAAAGAATTGGGATGGTTTTCATCTTTGATTGTATTGCAGATAAGTTTTTTATGAAAGATTCTATCCTTTCTTCGCTCAAGTTTTTAAAATTGTTTGGATCTTCTTTGGCCAGTAAGACTAATTTAGTAAATACAGTATTTACGATGTCAATGGTTTCAACCGATTTGGGATAAGGAGGAATCGTATTTTCTTCTATTTCATTTTCAATACGGGAAGCTTCTTTTTCTGTTATCTGTTTTATTTTCTTACTTTCTTCCATGATTCTTTCAGCCTCGGCTCTTACTTTTGATATTTTGTCTTTTTGTAATTCCCTTTCAATCAATAAACTTGGTATTTGTATGGCATTCGTGACTAATTTTTCTAGTCCCATTTTTTTCAGTTCATCCATGGCTTGATTGATATCACGGTTTATTTTATCTTGATCGATATGAATAGATGGGTTTGTTTTTTGTGATTTTGCTATTTCTAATTTTGCTTTTGCAATGTCTTTTTCCATGGTTTGTAAAGAATTGGCTATTTCATCTTTTATAGCATGAAGAAAAAAATTGGATAGGGCACTGCTATCTATTCTGAATGATTTTGAGAAATCTTTTTTGGCGTCCTCTAATATTGCCAATTCTTTTTCCATTGTAACGCTTTTGTTAGCCAATGCTAATGAAGCCATATCTAATGCACTTGCCACCATTGGGGGAATGGTTTGGAAGAGATCTGGCATATCTTTTTCAGTAAAGTGATTGCTTGCTTCCCTTTGTGCTTTTGCGGATACTACACTTCTATTGATTTCGGCTTTCAAGGGGGTTGATAAAAAAAAGGCAGGATTAAATAAAGGATTACTGATATTGATGGTCATGGGTTCAACAGCAACATGTTGAATTTCTTGTTGATTAGGAAACTTCTTTACAAATGCACTTTTTGAAACATAATGCGCATTGATAATCGGACTTATCCATGCAATGGAACTTAAGATAGCCGTAATCGTTAACAATGCCAGTAATTGTTTTCGGTAATTAAAACGGTTTTCTTTTTTTTCAATCAGCCTTTTAATCCTTGTTAGTAATTCATTTTTCTTGCCTATTGCAGCCATGGCAAACGCTGGAGATTTTTGCAAATACGCAATTTGTAACAATGCTTCAGCATAAGTAGTGGCATTGTATTGAAATTGTAAAACCCAATCATCGCAACTATTTTCTCTTTCCTTTTTAATTTGTTTACGCAGAAGTTGTGTAAAAGGGTTAAAGAAAAGACTGATTTCAATCACTGATAAAATTAGGTTAACCAGGTAATCGTATCTTTTAATGTGAGCAAGCTCATGTAAGATAATCGCTTCTAATTGTTGAGTAGTTAAATGGTTGATGCTTGCAAACGGAATTAAGATGATGGGCTTTATAAAGCCAATGGTCATAGGTGTTGAAATTAACTCAGATAAATAGATCTTGATTTCTTGCTTGATTTGTAATTGACCGGCAATTTTTGTTACAAATAGTCGCCACTCCGCAGGCATTTTTGCCAGTCCTGCTGTTTTTATTATTTGGGTATTTTGATATCCGAAAAACCAACGGATAGACAATAATAGGATCAATAACAAATAGGCCATTGATAAAAAAGGAAGTAACTGCTCTCCAATAACCATCCATTTAATGATTTGTGATGATAGGCCGGTACCGGAAATTTGGAGGGCTTGCATATTCAGTGAAAAACTATTTCGAATGCCCGATTGGTGCCATGCATGTTGATATTGTTGGTAATAAAATTGAAGTGTAAGAATAAACCAAAAAAAGCTGAGTACTTGAGCGCCAGCTCCCAATCGGTATTTAAAAGCAGCCGACATCGTTAATAGGTTGCTTATCATAGAAAAGAGTAGCCATACCAAAGCCGTTTGCCATAAGCTGTTTGCAATGGCAAATCCAAGTGCCTGTAGAAAGGAAGATTGAAAAATGGCATGCATACCTTTTACTGTTTTTTCAGATTATCCAATAGTTTTTGAATTTCATCCAATTCTTTTTTATTGGGTACTTGGTTTCCCAAAGCTTGCATCACTAATTGAGTAGAGGAACCCCCAAATAGTGAATTGATCATTTTTCCAACAATTTGTTGTTGGGTATTTTCGCGGGTGATATTGGCTCGATAAATATGCGTTTTATTACTGTCGTCACGTTTTACAATGCCTTTTTCAAACATGATCTGCAAAAGTTTGAGTGTAGTGGTGTAACCGGCATCTTTTTCTTCACAAAGTATTTCATGCACATCACGAACAGTAGCTTCGCCCTTGTCCCATAAAACTTTTAATATCTGTAATTCGCTTTCCGTGGGTTTTGTATTCTTTGGTGTCGACATAGTACGATTTTATTCGTAAGCAAATTACCAATTGATTCTTATCCATCAAAATAAAATTTCGTTAAACGGTGAATATTGAGGATGGTTGCAGGATGCTGGTTGCTAGATACTGGATTCTGGATACTGGATGCTGGATAATGGATGCTGGATACTGGATACTACCTGTTAGGTGTTGGATTATTAAAAAATTGTCGGAATACTTTATTGAAATTACTGAAATGATTACTTTCTTTTATTCCGGTTAGCAAATATCTATCAGGCTAAAGGCAAAAAAAGTACGCTTCGTTTTATAAAGCGTACTCTTTGTAAATCAGTATCCTGTATCCAGTATCTAGTTTCTATTTCTTCTCTTCCTTATTGTTAATGGTAATACTAAATGATTTCTGTCCATTAAAGTAGCTTGCATACTTTTTAACTACATCAGCGGGTTGTTCTTTACCATTGATAGAAAGTATACCATCTTTTAAATTGATGGAAACATTACCATCTGTAGACAAACCATCTTTTTTTACTGCTTCAATTAAAGCTTTGAATTGATCATCGCCACCACTCATTGTTAGTGTTACATGGGTAGAATCATCGTCAGTAACTTTGATATCCATGGTTTGTTCTATCGTATGCATTTTTTGTGTATGCCCTTTATCTTTGTGTATTTGCGCAAGGGTAGGGGCAATAACTAGGGATACAATGGACATGAGTTTTATCAAAATATTCATGGAAGGGCCTGACGTATCTTTAAAAGGATCTCCAACGGTATCGCCGGTTACAGACGCTTTATGTGGTTCTGATTTCTTATAAAACATTTCTCCATTGATCTCAACACCTTTCTCGAAAGATTTTTTGGCATTATCCCAGGCACCGCCTGCATTATTTTGGAACATACCCATGAGTACCCCACTAACGGTTGCACCTGCTAAAAATCCGCCCAATACTTCCGGACCAAAAACAAAACCAATAAAGATGGGAGATAAAATGGCGATTGCGCCGGGTAACATCATTTTCTTTAACGAGGCTTCTGTTGATATGGCCACACACTTATCATACTCGGGTTTACCGGTACCTTCCATAATACCCGGAATGGTGTGAAACTGTCTGCGTACTTCTTCAACCATGGCCATGGCTGCTTCACCCACTGCGCGGATAGCTAGGGAAGAGAAAATATAAGGAATCATTCCTCCCACAAATAAGCCGGCTAACACATCTGCGTGGTAAATATCAATGCCATCAATACCTGCAATACCCACAAAAGCAGCAAATAAAGCCAAAGCGGTTAATGCCGCAGAGGCGATTGCAAATCCTTTACCGGATGCAGCTGTGGTATTTCCAACTGCATCTAAAATATCTGTTTTTTCACGTACTTCTTTTGGTAAATCGCTCATTTCTGCAATACCACCTGCGTTATCTGCAATCGGTCCGAATGCATCAATGGCAAATTGCATAGCAGTTGTTGCCATCATTCCGGTAGCCGCTATCGCAACACCATATAGACCGGCACAATAATAAGAACCGTAAATACCGGAAGCCAAGACTAAAATAGGTAATAATGTACTTTCCATTCCTACAGCCAAACCACCAATGATATTGGTTGCGTGACCGGTTGAAGACTGACGGATAATACTCATCACCGGTCTTTTGCCCATTGCTGTGTAATATTCCGTAATCATACTCATTAGCGTTCCTACGGCCAAACCTACCATAATGGCACCAAATACTTTATTAGGCGTGAAATCAAATCCTCTTAATAAAAGATGATCGGGCAATAAAAAGTTAACAAGAAAGTAAGAAGCAATGGCAGTTAAAACGATAGAACCCCAGTTACCCATGTTTAAAGCATCTTGAACTTTTTGGGTACTTAGACCTGCATTTTCTGAAATTTTTACAAAAAAAGTACCTATGATAGAAAAAAGAATACCCATTCCTGCAATTAACATAGGTAATAAAATAGGGGATAAGCCACCATAACCATCATTCAATGCGGCACCCATGGCACCGGTTACTTCTCTTCCTAATACAATGGTTGCTAAAACGGTGGCTACATAGCTACCAAATAAATCGGCGCCCATACCGGCTACATCACCCACATTGTCTCCCACATTATCTGCAATCGTAGCCGGGTTGCGAGGATCGTCTTCCGGAATTCCCGCTTCCACTTTACCTACTAAATCAGCGCCAACATCGGCTGCTTTTGTATAAATTCCACCACCTACACGGGCAAATAAGGCAATACTTTCTGCACCCAATGAAAAGCCTGTCAATACTTCAATCGCTCTTTTCATTTCTTCACTATCTACAGCTGCAGTAGGGGCAAAGACCATTTTTAATATAATGAATAAGCTGCCCAATCCTAAAACGGCTAATCCTGCTACGCCCATTCCCATCACAGAACCACCGGTAAATGAAACTTGTAAAGCGCGACTTAAACTAGTTCTAGCTGCTTGAGCTGTACGGACATTTGCTTTGGTAGCCACTTTCATTCCGATAAAACCGGCCAATGCACTAAAAAAAGCACCGGCTATAAATGCCAGCGCAATACTCCAGTGACTGTTTGCATCAGCAAAACCCATCACACCTAATAAAATGGCAACAATTACTACAAAATAAGAAAGGATTTTGTATTCCGCTTTTAAGAAAGCCATGGCACCTTCGGCAATGTAGGTGCTGATTTCTTTCATACGATCATTACCTGCATCCTGCTTCGAAACCCAATTGAATTTGATAAGCGTATACAGTAGGCCAACTATTCCCATCGCCGGAACGGCATAAAACAAAATTGTATCCATAAGAAGTTTGTATCTGTTAAGGCTAATTAAAAGTCTGCAAAAATAGGGGTAAAATGGTAAAATTTAATTTACCGACGATTATTACCCCAAACTAGGGATAAATTGCTTGTTAATCAATTAGTTAATCTTCTATAAAGGCAGTATCGGCATGCCCGGTAAACACAGAACTCATTTTCCCGGCTGACCAGATATTTCGATTGAATTTATTTCCTAAAATAATAACGGTAGCTTCATTGGCAATGAGCCTTTTATAAACAGCATTATTACCATGCCACCATCCATTATGGTACACAATTGTGGGATCAGGCGGATTAACAAAAAGGTGCCATCCCAATCCATAATTTCTATTTCCTTTGTGTTCATGGCTTGTTGGTTCGTAGGCCATTTCGAGGGTTTTTGTGCTAACAAATGTGCCTTGTGTGAGTGCAATATCCCATAAAAGCATGTCCCTCACAGTAGTGTATACATTTTTATCACCATAAATACAATCTAGTTTGTCTAAGTTAAATGGTGCTTTGTTATAATTATAGGATGGCACATAATTGCCTGTGTCCTTGATACTAAAAATATAACTGTTTCTCATTCCCAAAGGTTGAAAAACATTTTTTAGCATGTATTCAGGAAATGGCGTTTGGGTAATCTTTTCTATAATAAGTGCCAGCATCACATAATTCGTATTGCAATAACTATATCTTTTATTGGGGGAAGCTTCAGGTGCCGGTCTGTTTTTGATCATAAAATTCAAAACATCCTGATTGGTAGCTAATCCGGTATAGGAAATGGGCAATTTGGTGGTTACCTTTTTATTCACCATTTTACCTTTCTTATTTTTTACCCGTACAATTACAGTGCGGGTTCCTTCCATGAAATGATCATATTTGGGTAAACCGCTTCTATGAGACAGCAAGTCCCTAATGGTGATATTTTTATAGGGAAAAGTGGTTAAGTATTTCTCTACATGATCATCCAGACCAATCTTTCCTTCTTCCATTAAATGAAGAATGACTGTTGCTGTAAAGGGTTTAGAAACAGATGCTACATGAAAAGTAGAACTGGGGGTAATGGGTTCTTTGGTCTTGAAATTGATCAACCCATGATAATCTTCGAATACGATTTCACCATTCTTAGCCAATAAGATACTGCCATTAAATCCGGTTTTTAGTAATAAGGATTGATACAAAGGAATGATGGCATTGGTATAATAGTCTTTTTCTTTAGACGGTAGAGAAGAAAAGCTGGCCGGTGTTTTGAAGGTTGCTGTATCTCTTTTTTCATCAAGATTGGGCCCCGACTGACAAGAAATGAATAAAAATGTTAATAAAGGAATCATCATTATTCTGAGCATTAGTACTTTTTTAAACTAAAGTGGCAAATATAAGCAGAGGAAAATGCTAAATCCGTCTAAGTGGAAAACTATACCTTGTCTAGTAAAATAAATAACATTTATTTTCGCATTATGAGCAAGCAGGCAATTACCAGTTATCCCAAAGAGCGAATAAGCATTCTATTTCTCGAAAATATCAGCGAAAAAGCTGTTGATCAATTTAAACGAAATGGCTATGTAAATGTGCGCAGATTAACCGGGGCTTTAAGTGAACAAGAATTGATAAAGGAGATAAAAGACGTCCATATTTTAGGGATCCGATCGAAAACGCATATCTCGGCGAAAGCTTTGGCAGCAGCCACTAAATTACAAGCCATTGGTTGTTTTTGCATAGGAGTTAATCAAATTGATCTAAAAGCAGCTACTGAAGCAGGGGTTGCCGTTTTTAATGCCCCGTATAGCAATACCCGAAGTGTGGCAGAATTGGTAATTGGGGCAAGTATTTTATTGATAAGAAGAATCATTGATAAAAACAAGGCTGCTCACGAAGGAATCTGGATGAAAGAAGCCAAAGGAAGTTTTGAACTACGAGGAAAAACACTGGGAATTATTGGCTATGGTAATATTGGTTCTCAAGTAAGTGTATTAGCAGAAGGGTTGGGAATGAAAGTTCTTTTTTATGACACCGAAACAAAATTGCCCTTGGGTAATGCGGTTGCTGCAAAAAGTATGAAAGAATTGTTGGCCAATGCTGATATTGTTTCGTTGCACATACCTGAAACACCCGCTACCAAAAATCTCATCAACAAAGTCAATCTTAAATTTTTTAAAAAAGGATCTATCCTTATCAATTATGCCAGGGGAGAAGTGGTTGATTTAAAGGCATTGGCCATTTCTTTACAAGAAGGCGCACTAAGTGGCGCTGCCATTGATGTATATCCATGGGAACCGGAAAAAAATGGAGATCGTTTTGAAACACCCCTACAAGGCCTATCCAATGTTATTTTAACTCCACACATTGGTGGTTCCACGGAAGAAGCCCAACAAAATATTGGAGAAGATGTAAGTATTAAATTATTTCAATACTTGGAACGAGGCATAACCAATGGTTCACACACTGTTCCCGCTATTGGGTTACCGCCGGTAGAAAATGCGCATAGAATTTTACATATCCATCACAATGTTCCCGGTGTTTTGAGTGCAATCAATACGGCATTGTCGAAAAATAATATCAATATCCTTGGGCAATATTTAAAAACCAATGACGAAATTGGATATGTAGTATTGGATGTAGATAAAAAACTCTCTAAACAAGCGGTTGAATTGTTGCGGAAAGTAAAGGCAACGGTTAAGGTGAGGATGTTGTATTGAGGGGATTGGTTAAAAGGGTTAAAGTAGTTAAAAGGGTTAAAGTAGTTAAAAGGGTTAAAGTAGTTAAAAAGTTTACAAGGGTTAAAAGGGGTTAAAATAGTTAAAGGGGGTTAAAGTAGTTAAATGGATGTAATGAACAAGGACTTTGCTTTTTTTAACCTTTTTAACCCCTTTTAACTATTTTAACCCATTTAACTATTCAATCACACACCAAGCAATATTTTCATTTGCCGAATTTCATCTTCATCAACAGTAACAGCATTAATTTCTTCTAACATGTTTTTTTGTTGAAATGTCATATTAGTTGGGTTGATTTTTCTTGCGGAGGAATGAAACTCTATGGCTCCTGTAAATTGGGATAATTCTTTGATGTTATTACTTCTTACACCACTACCCGGCACAATGATAATTCGATCATCTGCCATTTCAATTAACTGTTTAATGAGAACTTTTCCATCAACTGCATTGGGTACTTGACCACTCGTAAGAATCCTGCTACAGCCACAGTCAATAATATCTGCTAATGCCTTCAGGGGCTCTACGGCTCTATCGAATGCCCGGTGGAAAGTAATTTCCATCGGATATGCTATGTCAACTATTTGTTTTGTTTGTTCTTTGTGAATAGTGCCATTTTTATTTAGTGCACCAAAAACGGCACCTTCAAATTGCAATTCTTTACAAAGAAGGATGTCCTTTTTAATTACTTCGAATTCGGTATCAGAATAAAAAAAATCACCACCCCTCGGACGAATGATGGGAAAAACAGGGATATGAATTTTCTCGCTAACTATTTTTAATGTTCCATAGGATGGGGTAGTACCCCCTTCTGTAGGATTCTCACACAATTCTATTCTATCAGCGCCCGCAGTGGCAGCTAATATGGCAGATTCAATATTAAATACGGCAATTTCTAACCCCCTAACCCCCTGAAGGGGGAATTGAATAGTTGAATTCATTAATCATTTGATTTAATAAAAGTCCCTTTAGGGATTTAGGGTAAAATAAACTTCCCATCCACCATAAAATTTTTATCATCCGCATAGCATACTGCAAAATTGAAACCTTTTTGGATGCAATATCCGCCATATTCACCTTGCTTATTAATGGCAATAAATCCTACTTGAATTTCTTTTGCTTTGGCTCCCTTTATTTTGATAATTCTTTCAACTGCTTGTTTGCAAGCGGCTTCTGGCGATAATCCTTGTCTCATTAACTCTACCACTAAATGAGAACCACAGATTCTAATCACATCTTCTCCCTGTCCGGTTGCTGTGGCAGCACCAATTTCATTGTCTACAAATAAACCCGCACCAATAATGGGAGAGTCGCCTAATCTGCCGCGCATTTTAAATCCCATACCGCTGGTGGTACAACTGCCACTAAGGTTGCCGGCAGCATCCATGGCAACCATTCCAATGGTATCATGGTTCCAGTCTCCATTCTCAAATTTTGTGGGTACGAATGCGGTTTGTTTTTTGGTATTTTCAATATTGATAACAGGTTTGTATTCACTTTTCTTCAACCAGTTTTTATAAGTTCGTTCGGCATCGTCGGAAAGTTTGGCCGGCTCTAGTGTAAAACCTTCTTCAATGGCAAATTGTTGGGCCCCTGTTCCCACTAACATTACGTGTTGTGTTTTTTCCATTACCCTTCTTGCTACAGAGACCGGGTGTTTTATACGTTCTAGGAAGCCAACACTGCCACAATTGGCGTGTTCATCCATAATACAAGAATCGAGCGTTACAAATCCATCCCTATCCGGATTGGCACCCAATCCTACACAACAATTGATTTCAGATTCAGTCACCATCACACCTTGCTCAACAGCATCTATTGCCCTTCCACCTTTACTTAATACGTTCCAGGCTGCTTTATTGGCGGCAATACCGGCATCCCAAGTTGAAATGACAATGGGTTTACGGGCTAGTTTTGGCTTAACTGTAAAGCCCGAAAATGAAAGGGCACTTAAACCCAATGAGCTTAATTCTAAAAATCGTCTTCGTTGTAACATAGTTTTTGATTTATATGAATCGAAATCAGCCATGAAAGTAAATTAAACAAAGGAATTATTATTGCATTTTTAGCTTTTGAATCATCCTCTCACTTACAAGATTACTATAAACTCCATAGGTATTCATTAGAAAACTTTTCATTTTTCTATCTTTTGATGGATTATGTGGCACTAACTCGAATTGTCATTAGTCGTATCTTTTTCAAATCGATGATGTTCAATGCCTTCAAATTCATTAGTTGTAACACAAATACCTATTTGGAACATTGTATTGAATTGAATGCTATCTGAAATTGAATGTGAAATCCTTTTGATGTTTAATCTTTCAATGCCTTTAAGCGAGGGCGTACATATGAATACAAAAAATTATTTCAAGTGAATGATGGAGAATGAACCTCTTTTTTTGTGAGACAATGATTTCTCATTTGGGTATAAAAAAAGTGACGATGCAAATCGTCACTTTTTTTAAATTTCAGGGAAAATATTAATAAAGATAGTTCAGCGCAACTATGTCATTGGCGTTAAACGGTCTATTTACATTGGAACCTATACAAGCCAACATAAATGAATTTGGATCGGCAGCCGAAGGGGTACCGGGAATTAAAATAGCACCAACTGTTGAAGCGCCTTCATTGGAAGCTGCGCCACCACAACTATATGCTCGGTTCATATAGTCTGTATGACGGAATCCAATACAATGCCCTAGTTCGTGTGCAAAAATCGTGGCAGCATAATTTATAAAAGTGGAGGTAGTGCCTGAACCAATTGCTTGGGTATTTACTTTTATTAAATTAAAAGGGTCTCCACCGCTAGTAGGAAATCCGGCGGATGCTAAATAACTTCCACTTGCTCTCGTAAATGTGATATCAGCACCGGAACTTACACGCTGTAAAGTAATTTGTAAATTTTCTGCATTGTAACGCCTAACCACTTCGTCTAAAACCGGACCGTAGACTGATGCATTTATTTTATTACTAAGAGCAACGGTAATTACTCTGGGAAGAGCTGTTACTAAATTAGTGGTTCTGTATTGTTCGGTTTCACCGATTCTGAGGAAAGAGCCTTTTAAAGAACGATTTAGTTCATTAGCAGGAATAAAAATATCTCCTTCAACTATATATCCCCCTTCATCGGCAATAATATTTGCGGTGGAAAATCCGAGTGCTTTTACACTGTTAATTACATCTTGGGTAACTTGTGGCAATTCCGGTTCGGTAGGAGCAGATTCTTTTTGGCATGAAACGAATGCCATTAGCAAAGTTGCTGCAAAAAAATAGTGTTGTAAGGTTTTTCTCATGTAAGTAGATTTGGCGATTAAAAAATAAAATTAAAAAAAATGGTTTACTTTTTTTATTAATGGTAATTTAGATATTCTTTTCTTTTTCGCCAAAAAAAACAAAGAAATTTTTAAAAATGATTCTTAGCATTTGTAAATCATTTCTTTGGGGTCTTTTCAAATAGAAATCAAAACAATTCGGAGTTAAACATATTTTTAAAATTGTGTACAGTTTTTACTACAAAATATTCTTTCTTTTTAGCATCACTTGTAGTATATACTCTAGTGTATATCCCCAAAACAAACCACTTCATGATGAATTAAGGCCTTTTCTTAGTAATGAAGTAATGAATACGACCGACGCTTTTCAAAAAAGGGAGAAAATAAACAATGATCAAACAATCGGTTATGGTTTTCATGGAACCATCCCTGAAGGCGTTTCCGTTTTGCGGAGAGTTTCAGATAGTATTTTTATTGGATCTTTTATTACCAAACAGGCCAAAATTAATTTTCAAAGAAATGGAGGTACACTTCTTGTAGTTAACAACCATTGGAAACTTTCACCGGCACTTTTACAAGACAAGTTTGGAACTGATAAAAATAAATGGGAGTCAATTTTCCTCAGTGTAAAAGATATAGACTTGTTTGAAAGTCAATATAAAAAAAATCAACAAATTAAACTGATTAGGAAAAACATTGTCACAAAAGCATTGATGGTTTTGGTCAAAGCATCTTTTCTTGAAACAATACTTCTTGAAGATCCCAATATTTATTTTATTTCAAAATCAGGAAAGCCTTTTACCGAAAGAGAATTAACCGGTTTTGATCTTAGTGCTAATAAAGTAAATATAGCGCATACACTTTGGCCTGATGTAAATGGCAAAGGACTTACCGTTTCAATAAAAGAAAATAAAATGGATACTGCTGATATTGACTTTAGCGGGCGATATCAATATTCTCCTTTGGCATCAACTAAAATGGAAACCCATGCCACTACGATGTCTACCATCGTAGCTGGGGGTGGGAATACATTCTTTACAGGTAAAGGGGTTGCTTGGGCTGCCTCATTGATCTCTTCTGATTTTGCAAACCTGTTTCCTGATAATACACCGGAACTTCAAAAACAAAACGTATCAGTTCAAAACCATTCCTATGGTGTGGGCATTGAAAACTATTATGGGGCAGATGCCGCAGCTTATGATGTACAAGCTGAACAATTGTCGCCATTATTACATGTGTTTTCGGCAGGGAATGGGGGGGATCTGACTAGTTCGGCAGGTAATTATTCCGGTATTCCAGGTTTTGCAAATATTACCGGAAGTTTTAAAATGTCAAAAAATAGCCTATCCATTGGTGCAATCGATTCTTTTGCACAGGTTACCAAAATAAGTTCAAGGGGTCCTGCTTTTGATGGTAGACTGAAACCGGAATTAGTAGCTTTTGGTGAAGATGGTAGTTCAGGATCAGCGGCAATTGTATCCGGAATTGCTTTATTAATACAAGATGCTTGGAAAAAGGCAAAAGGAGTATTACCGCCCTCTTCTCTAACGAAAGCCATATTAATCAATAGTGCGGATGATATAGGTCCGGATGGAATTGATTTCCAAACAGGGTATGGTAGTGTTAATGCTAAAGCAGCCTTACAAACTGTTGTTCAAAACCATGTTATTGAAAACACTATTCAAACAAATCAAACAACTAAACATATTTTACCAATACCTAGTAACGTTAGAAAACTTAAAATAACCCTTTGTTGGGCAGACCCGGCTGCTTCTGTCAATTCTTTTAAGGCACTAGTGAATGATCTTGATCTGACATTGAAAAACCCATCAGGTGCTGATGTATGGTTACCTTGGGTATTAAATAGTAGTCCGTCAAAGGACTCTTTGATTCAATTACCAAAACGTAAAAGAGACAGTTTAAATAATATTGAACAAATTACCATTGAGAACCCTGTGTTTGGTGATTATTCTATAGAGGTAAAGGCATATTCAGTTAATGGAACACAACCCTATGCCATTGTTTGGCAGATAGATACATTGTCACATTTTTTGTTCTCATATCCTGTGAAAGGGGATTACCTAATTCCAAAACAAAGTCATACACTCAGATGGGAAACCGGTTTACAAGGGTTGGCAAATATTGAATACAGAATAAATACCGGCAATTGGCAAAATGCAGCCAACGACGTGATTCTTTCCAAGGGATATGTTCAATGGGTAGCTCCTGATACAATGGGCGCAATACAGTTTCGATTGCTTGCAGGTAATAAAGAATGGAAAACAGATACGGTTGGTTTATCAAAACCTTTGTTGATTAATACCGGCTATAATTGTATTGATTCCTTTTTAATTTATTGGCAAGGGCTGGGGGTTACAAATTATCGTTTATTCAGATTGGGTAAAGAATATTTAGCGCCTTTTTACACAACAAGCGATACTGTCATTTTACAATCTAAACAAAATAATCCCTATTTAAATTACGCAGTATCGCCGGTCTTACCATTCCAGATAGATGGGGTTCGGTCTTATACATTTAATTATACAAAACAAAATAATGACTGTTATATTAGTTCCTTTATTGCTGATCCTGTAGGCGTAGACAAGGCTTCACTTTCATTACAATTGGGCACTACATTCCAAGTAAATAAAATAGTTTTTGAAAAATTGAGTTCCAAAGGTTTTGTGGCTTTTGAAACGATTACGCCGGTTGCTCTTAAAAATAATAGGATCATCGCCCCGGCGGGAAAAGGCCTGCATACTTATCGTGCCAGCATTTTCTTACAAAACGGTTTGGTCTATCATACACAACGCCTCGGGCCGACGACCGGGGACTGCGATTGCGGCAGGGTGTGGCATGGTCGCGAAGTCGGCGACGTGACCGACCGCGGTCCCGATCGTTGCAACACCACACGCTGCGGCCTCGAGCACCGCGACTGGGCCTGCATCGTGTCGTGATGACAGCACGTGGAGCGAGGCCTCGCCGAGCATGGTCGCCAGCTCGGGTGCTGACAGGTACCCGTGGAAGCGAACGTGCCGATCGAGGCCGAGTGTTGTGGCGAGGTGCTGGACGTAGCCGTCGAGCGTGTCGAGACCGGCGATGTCGAGCTCGGCATCGGGGCACGCGTCGACCACGATGCGAAAGGCGTGGAGCAACAACGACTGATCCTTGACCTGGTTGAGGTTGCCGACGTGTGCCACCCGGTCAGGGATGGGTGTTTCCGCGGTTCGGGAGAAGACCGAGGTGTCGGCTCCGAGTGGAATGATCTCGTCGACCCGACCGCCGGCGGCAGTCACGTGTGCGTGCATCCACGAGGTGGCGACCGTGACCGCGGTCGCCGCACGCGTCGAGGCCTGGGCCATCAGCAGGCTCCCGCGGCGCAACCCCCCGCCGTACCCGATGTCTGCCAGTGCGGCGAACTCGCCACCGCACACCGAGATCACACCGGGCCGTCGATGCCGGCGCGCTGCCATGGAGGCCGCGAAACCGGGCAGGTTGGACCACAATCCATGGATGACGTCAGGCCGTCCGCCCGCACCGGCGAGACTGCTGACGCTGCGCACCACCCTGGCGATATCGGCCTTGCTGTGCCGCCCGACGGGCACGTTGATCACCTCCGCACCGAACAGCGGCCACGTTCCCTCGGCGGCGTCGTGGCCGACGGCGATCACCAGGACGTCGTGTCGTGAGCTCAGGTCGGCGACGAGACCGTGGATGAACGGAATGACGCGTGGCGAGCCTGGTGGGTCGACCCCACCCGGCACGACGAGGACGATCCGCATCGGCACAGTCTGGCCGAGGCGGCGGCCGTAGCCTTCGCCCATCGATTCGATCACCGACGTAGCCGGCGCCCGTATGCAGCAACTCACGTTGCTGCAGTTCGTGCTCGACCGGCTCCGCGGTGGTGTTGCTGCGGCG
>JANOVY010000058.1:0-116866 GCA_031417635.1 Bacteroidota bacterium
TCGATGTCGGTTCGTCACATCCTGGGGCTGGAGAAGGTCCCAAGGGTTCGGCTGTTCGCCGATTAAAGTGGCACGTGAACTGGGTTCAGAACGTCGCAAGACAGTTCGGTCCCTATCTGTGGTGGGCGCTAGTAAATTGAGTGGACATGACCTTAGTACGAGAGGACCGGGTTGTACGTGCCGCTGGTGTATCTGTTATGCCGCCAGGTGTAATGCAGAGTAGCTACGCACGGCAAGGATAAACGCTGAAAGCATCTAAGCGTGAAACCTTCCACAAGATGAGTTTACTTTTAAGGGTCGTCAAAGACTATGACGTTGATAGGCTATAGGTGTAAGGCTGGTAACAGCGAAGCCAAGTAGTACTAATTGCCCGTAAGCTTTATTTTTTTTTCTTGTAATTTTTCTAGCTTTCCAATATGTAATTTATTTAAGTGTTAAGTAATAAGTCTTAAGTAATAAGTTTTAAGTTATAAGTATTCGTACTTACAACTTATCACTTACAACTTATCACTTACAGCTTATAACTTATGAACGACTTATGGTGGTTTTGCCGGGGGTGTTCACCTCTTCCCATTCCGAACAGAGAAGTTAAGTCCCCCATGGCCGATGGTACTCGCGTTAAGCCGGGAGAGTAGGTAGCTGCCATATTTATTATAACCTCAACAGTTTTACTGTTGAGGTTTTTTTGTGCCCTATCTTTTGGTTTGTAGTCTGTGGTTTGTGGTCTGTTGTTTGTGGTTTGTTATTGTCGTGTGATTAGGTAGCCGCAAATTGCCAGTTTTATCTTTTAGGGTGCGTCATTTTGTATTGAGATGACTTCTTTGTTTTGCCAATAACCTTCACTCCCCCATCACTTTATTTAGCCTCAGAATTTCCTAAATACCGTATTTTCCCCGGTTGCATTTTCAGTAATTTTTTTTTAAGTTTGTTCTCTAGTCCATTTTAAGATTATTTTTTATAGATAATTTCATTAAAATCCAATTACCATGAATCCCATTCTTTCATTTTGGGCAATTTTTGCCACCATTGCTTTACTTGTCATTTATTGCGATCTGAAATACGATATGTTGAAAGATGCCAGTATTTCTGTAAAAAAGCCCTATAGTTGGTCTAGGGTTCAATTGGCCTGGTGGATCGTTATTGTGTTAAGTGCATTTATTGCGATTATATGTAAGTTTGATATTGCCCCTACACTCAATGAGTCAACCGTAATACTCATAGGAATTTCATCTGCAACCATCGCAGCGGCAAAAGTCATTGATCTGTCTGATGAAAATAACGCTGAAGTGATTAGACACCAGGATAAAAGTAGTACAGGGTTTTTTCTAGATATTATTTCTGATGAAAACGGAGCGAGTATTCATAGGTTTCAAACGGTTGTTTTTAATATTGCCTTCGGTGTTTATTTTATAGTGTATGTCTTAAATCATATGAAAACCGGAATTGGACATGGAGCTAACCCACAAGATTTAATTATGCCTGATTTTGGAAATAATAACTTAATACTCCTTGGGTTAAGTTCTGGTACGTATGCAGCGTTGAAACTTACCGAAAATAAAACCGCAGTAAAAGTAAAGTCTTCCTCAATAACTGCATTGGTTGATGAAGAAAATAGAGAACCTGCTATAGGATAATGCCCAAATAAAAATCTATGTCTTTTAATAATAAATACATCATTCATTCGAAAATGATACCCAAGCCTTCTAAAAGAAGGTCGGGTTTAATGATTTCAAAGGTTCGCTTTCTGGTTGCACACGATACCGGGAATAAAAATTCAACAGCAGCACAAAATGTGAATTATTACATCAATTCTCATGAAGAGAAAAGTGCTTCAGCACATTTATTTGTGGATGACAAAGAAATCATTGAATGTGTACCCGCTTTAACTGCATCGCCTGAAAAAGCTTGGCATGTTTTATACAATGTGCCTAAAGACAATGAATTGTATGGTGTAAATGCCAATGATGCCGCTATTGGTGTTGAATATTGTTTTGGTGATAATATTGATGCTGATAAAGCCTATGCAAAGTTTGTTTGGCTCATGGCAAAATTGTGTTTTGAATTTGCATTAGACCCTGAGAAAGATATTGTAGGTCATTTCTTTTTAGATCCTGCTCGTAAATCAGATCCTGTCAGCGGTCTAGCGAATAGTAGAAGAACTTACGAAAGATTTTTAAAAGATATTGTACTTGAGTACAATGAGTGTATTGGTAATGAGCCGTCAATTATTTGGGAAACGACTGAATCATCGGGTACAGTAACTACAAATGTAAAACTAAACATGCGGAAAGAACCCCGAACAATGGCCGACATAATAAAAGTGGTACCTCCCAAAACACAGTTAACCATTAATGGGATTGTTACAAATGGCGAAAAAGTAAATAATAATCCGATTTGGTATGTTGATAGTTCGGGTAATTATTTTTGGAGTGGGGGTGTAACAACAAATGAACCGCTAAACACAATCCCCAATCTAGTTAAATCTGTTCAACCGATTTCGAAAAATACAACCTCGCTAGATTTACCGATCAATTATAACCAATGTATTAAATGTAGCAATTGGATGAATACTCATTTTGGCGAAAAATTTAATGCTGCACTTATCGATTCACCTTTTCGTAAAGAAATATTGTATGCCATTGTTTGCCAAGAGACAGCAATCTATTGGCAAAAATGGATTGAAGATCATACACCTGATGAAATTTTAGCTCGTTGTGTGTTTGATGCAAATGGAGATGTGAATGGAACGAGAAAAGCTTTTCCAAAAAATACTGCTGCGTTTGTTGAAAAATACGGACAAGTTGTTGCAAACAACCTAATCGAAGAAGCAAATACTACCAGGAAATGGAGAGGCTTCGACCCTAAAAATTGGGTATATGCAGGGTATGGTATTTTTCAATATGATATTCAATTTATTGTATCAGACGAACTTTTTTTTACACAAAAAGGATGGCATTCTATTGATGAATGTATTAAAAGGGTAATGAAAGAATTAGAAACAAAATGGAAAGCTCATCCCGATAACTTATTCGAAACAATCAAGGCGTATAATGGAAGGGGCGCGGCCGCAGATAATTATGCAAAAAATGTGTTTCAGTTTTTATCATGGATAGAGAACAATGGATTAACAGTATAGTTATTTTTCATATTTCCGGTAGCCCATATTTTTTTATATGAATAAAATGAACATTCAATTCGCTTGTAAGCAATGGGAGTTAAATAAATGGACTTGTATAATTACTCCAGGCACCAGACAATTCATTTTATTAATAGTTGTTTTTTTAGTCAACGGCTGTTCTGTAAGCCTATCACCTAAATATGAACAGGCTATTATTGATAATTTATCTGTTGCTGCGAATCAAGTTTTTGAACTCACCGCTTCTGTTTCTCAAGGTAGTACCAAAGCAGATTTTTCTAAAAGAGAAGAAAGCTATCATCAAGTAATCGGTAAGTTGGAAGCTCTGGAATTGCAAATCAATGCAAGGCCTTTGCCAAGAAACAAACAGATTGATAAAATAATAGATAAGGCAAATGAAAAACTGCAAGAAAGGGGTATTGCAACTTTAATTAATGTAAATGACATAAGCCCGAGTGCAACTGCACTAAAGCAGGTTAGGACTAACATTTCCAAAATGAAAGAAGTAGATAAATTGCAAGGTATGACAAGTGAGGAGAGTAAAATCTTTAAAGGGTTTATCACCTTATACCTTGACCAGGCACTCACCTATGAAAAAATCTTGAACCATTAATCACGAAAAATAAAAATGATGGAAATTGATATTAAACAACTCATGGATGATATTACAACAGCTGTTTCTGAGATACTTAACAAAGATGTTACTACCATTAGAGGGTTTTCGGGCCGACAGTTAAATGGCATAGCCAACCAAACAGCTTTGATTGCATCCGGTATTGATTCCGGGTTGATTACAGATGCTACCAGAGATTTTTTTCTGGATCAGTTAGTTGAGTTAGCACATAATTTTGCAAATACATTGATTGGATTAATGGTCGCTACCATTGAAAAATTATGGAATGCAATTGTTTCAGTTATTTGGTCCGCCATTACAAAAGCAACTGGCATTACGCTGAAAAGTTTTAGTCCACTTTAATCAATGTTATTTTGATAGAAAGTTTTTTTCTTAAAAATGCAAAGTATACGGAAAGTAATTACAAAAAAGGAATTAGGTTATTTTTTCGGAAAGGGTAAATCATAAAAAAAGTCCGGCAACTTGCCGGACTTGAATAGTTTAAGTAAAATGTGGGATTAATACCTATTGTATCCACCACCACCACCTGCACCACTGTTGCCACCACGATCGCGGTTGTATCCGCCACCGCCGCCGCTGCCGCCACGACTTCCGCCGCCACCGTATCCGCCACGACTTCCGCCGCCGCCTCCACCACCGAAGCTCTTCTTCTTGAAGCCGCCTCTGTCGCCTTCCGGACGTGGAGTTGATTCGTTAACAACGATTTTACGACCTAACACTTCCGTGTCATGTACAGCTGCAATTGCAGCACGGGCCGCATCATCATCTGCCATCTCAACAAAACCGAAACCTTTGCTGCGGTCGTTATTGAATTTGTCGGTAACAATTTTAGCGCTAGTTACTTCGCCATAAGGTGCAAACAGGTTTTGCATGTCTTCACTGGTCATGTTCCAGTTTAGATTTCCAACGTAAATGTTCATGTTCTAAAAAAAATTAAATGATCAAAAACCAATGAGTAAACAGAAAACCAAAAACCCTGAAGCATTTACGTAAAAAACCTTCTGAGACCTGGAAGAACTGTCATTGGACTTTCGAAGATAGGATTTTTCTATAAATAGGCATTTTTTTTCTACAATCGATTAGGGTAAGATTTTCCATAAAAAAGCCCATTCATTTGAATGGGCTTTTTTATGAATCAGTTTTGGAGATCATTATTCTGCAACTACTTCAAAATCAATCTCAATGGCGTTTCCATTACCGAAATCAATAGAAGCTTTGTGCGTTCCTAATTCTTTCACTTCATCAACAATGGTAATACGTTTACGGTCTATTTCATAACCTTTTTGATCGCGTATGGCACGTGTAATTTGTAAAGAAGTCACACTACCGAAAATCTTACCTGTAGTTCCGGTTTTGGCACCGATGGTTACAGCTGAAGATTTTAAAACCTCAATTACTTTATTCAGTTCAGCTAACATAGCAGCTTCTTTCTTGGTCTTAACTTTCAGGCGTTCTTCCTGTTGCTTCAAATTAGAAGGACTGGCTTCAACAGCAAACTTACCCGGTATCAAGAAATTACGAGCATAACCATTCTTTACGGTTACCAACTCATTGCGTCCACCCAGGGTATCTACGTCTTTAATTAAAATAACTTGCATATTTTTTTTTTAGTCCCAAGAGCCCAGTACTGTTATTGCAGCACTGTCTCTCGCCTTAGGCGAGATTAGGGAAGGTTACTAATAATGTTTATTTCAAAAGATCAGTTACATAAGGTAACAAAGCCATCTGACGGGCTTTCTTAACTGCATCCTGAACTTTACGTTGGTACTTTAGTGAATTTCCACTCAAACGACGAGGTAACAATTTACCTTGCTCATTGATGAATTTTTTCAAAAAATCGATATCCTTATAATCAACGTATTTAATGCCATACTTTTTAAAGCGACAGAATTTTTTCTTTGGCTTCTCCTGCTTAATGGCGGTCAGGTATTTAATTTCATTCTTTGCCATGATTAAGCCTCCTTTTTATCTTGCATTGCAAATCCGCCATTTCTTTTTACGTGATTGTACTCGACGGCGTATTTATCGAGACGTGTAATCATGTGGCGCATTACTTGTTCATCGCGCAACAGCTGAATCTTTAATTTTTCATTAAGATCAGAAGGGCCGGCGAATTCATAAAGCCAGTAGATACCAGTTGTTTTTTTCTGGATTGGGTAAGCGAGTGATTTTAATCCCCATGGGTTGGTATGCACTTCTGCACCGCCCAGTTCCTTAATAAGATCGGCATACTTTTTCTGAGAATTTTTAAATTCTTCTTCAGATAATACCGGAGTAAAAATCACCATCAATTCGTAATTGTTCATTACTTGAATTTTTAGGTTTATAATTGGTTTATCCCAATGGACCACGCTGTAGGCGGGAATCTGCCAAAACAGATTTGGGGCTGCAAAAGTAGGGAAAAGTTTGGAGTTTGGGGTTTGAAGTTTGGTGTTTTTTGATAAAATGGCTATTTTTTTCAATAAAAAAAGGTCATTTTAACTTTTTTAATAATATGATATAGGTAGGGAAGTGGTCACTATAGCCGCCACGATAGGTATTCCCATCCCAGGTTCGCATCGGATATCCTTTAAAACGACCATTGTCTTCTTTCAAGAAATTTCTAGAAAATATCCTCGCTTGATAATAATAAAGTCCCTCCTGATACTGATCTAACCAGGCTTTGGATAGAATAATTTGGTCAAATAGGCCCCAACTGTCTCTATTGGCCAATGTTCCTATCCCATTTTCATAAAATGTGGCCCATGGATTGAACAATTCGTAGGGTTGCTGTATTTCTATTTTCCTTTTTGCTTTTAATACAGTGGTAATACTATGGCTATCAGGATCATCATTCAAATCGCCCATTATAATTATTTTGGCATTTAGATTCGAATGCAAAATATCATTGGCATGTTTTTTACAAACCAACGCTGCAGCATCTCTTGCCGGTGAACTTCTTTCTTCACCACCTCTGCGGCTTGGCCAGTGATTGATATATATATGTACTGTTTCTCCACCCAATTGTCCTTTTACATAAAGTATGTCTCGGGTAAAATATGCTTCTTTACTGTTACCGGGTAAAGTGACAAACAGTTTTTCAGCTTTTTCTGGTACAAAAAAGGTAGGTTGGTAAATTAATGCCACATCAATACCCCGGGCATCTTTCGAATCGTAATGAATAAATTGGTAATGCTTGTTTTGTAACAATGGATGATGTATCAGGTCATTTAAAACAGTGTCATTTTCAATTTCAGCAACACCCAATATGGCCGGACCTGCTTGCGTAATATCTGATGCCAACTGACTGATGACTGTTGATAGTTTGGTTACCTTATCCAAATAAATGTCACTTGTGTAATGTTTGATTCCTTCGGGTGTAAAATCATCATCGTTAACGATGGGGTTATTGATTGTATCGTAAAAGTTTTCCAAATTATAAAATGCAACAATGCATACTTTCAAATTATTTGAATTGTGAGGTTGGATATAAAAAAATGATAATAGCGTATAGATAAATAGTAAGCTTTTCATAGTATTTGCGTTTAAAAAAATGGATACCACTTTTTAATGTAACCTATGGTAAACATTTTCAATAATCAACAAATTTGTTTGATCAAACTTACCGTACATATCACTTACTTGATAGAGTATTTACCGCAAAAAAATTCGCAAAAGTTGTTTTTGAATTTGTTTGTATTAATTTTATGTCCTGCTTGTTTTCTTCCTCTTTGTTCCCGCTCAGAATATTTATTAATTAAACAGTATTGAAATGCTGAAAGCTATTTGCCTATTGGCTTTGCTATGCTTATTAGGCTTTGTTGGGGCACAACCATTGCCAATTAAAACAATAAAGAAAAATAAATTCATTGATAGTTTGCAAGCTATTCAAATGAAAGAAGATATGGTTTATGACCTTCCAATCATTAACCTGGATGAAAATGAAAAAGAAGAATCGAATGTTCCCTTTGTGCCTTCAGTTTTAACGGCAAACAGGGATGTATTTATGTTGGCGGTTAATTTTCATTTTAGTGCATTGCGTTTTAGAATGAGGGGCTATGATGCCAACCAGTTCAACACACAAATCAATGGAGTAAACATGCGCAATCCCGATAATGGGAATACGCAATTCGGTTTATGGAGTGGATTAAATGATGTTACACGCAATTCACAAATGACCATTGGGTTAAGACCGGCTGATGATGCTTTTGGGAGTATAGCTAACTCGGTTAGTTTAGATTTACGGGCTTCAAAACAAAGAGAACAAACTCGTTTGGGGTATTCTTTTTCAAATAGAAGCTATACACATCGATGGATGTTAACGATTACAAAAGGGATGAATAGAAAAGGTTGGTCTTATGCATTTAGTGGTAGTTGGCGTTATGCAGAGCAGGGTTATACCCCCGGCACAAGCTATAGGGGAGGAAGTTATTATGTGTCAGTAGATAAAAAATTGGCAGAGAAACATCTACTCTCTTTTGTTTTTTTTGGTTCATCGGTAGAAAGCGGAAAACAATCACCTGTGTTACTTGAATCTGCATCTTTGGCCAATTCAAATTATTACAATGCTTACTGGGGTTATCAGGCAGGTGCCAAAAGAAATGCAAACCTGAGTAGATCACATCAACCCGTTTTGCTACTGATACATGATCATCGAATTGATAATCATACTTCATTGAAAACGACTTTCGGATTTATAACTGGAGAAAAAAGCAATACAGCGCCGGATTGGTACAAAGCTGCTGATCCCAGACCAGATTATTACCGATACCTGCCAAGTTTTCAAAATGATTCTGTTTTGAGATTATCTATCGAAGAAGCAATAAAAGGGAAGGAAGGAGCTCAACAAATACAATGGGATAAATTGTATGAAATCAATAAAAAAAGTATAGAAACCATTTCTGATGCAAACGGAATTCAAGGTAATTCAATAACAGGCCTCAGATCCCATTACATTATTGAGGAACGTGTAACAGCTATCAATCGGATTGATTTGACCAGTTTATTCAAAACACAATCGGAATCCGGAATTGGTTTTACAGCCGGATTATCTTTTCAATTACAACAGAGTCATTATTGTAAAAGAGTTGAGGATTTGCTGGGTGGAGAATTCTATGTGGATTGGAATCAGTTTGCAGAAAGAGATTTTCCTTCAGACAACTTGGCCATACAGAATGATTTACTTAGACCTAACAGGTTACTAGGGAAAGGGGATACTTTTGGGTACGACTATTTTTTAAAAACGTCACAAATAAGGGCTTGGGCTCAAATGGTAGTTACCAAAAAAAAGGTTGACTTTTTTGTATCCAATGAACTTAGCTATTCAAATTTCTTAAGGGAAGGCAATGTAACGAATGGCTTATTTCCCGATAATTCCTATGGAATTTCAAAACTGCATGAATTTACTGATTATGCTTGTAAAGCAGGGGTCACTTATAAAATAAATGGCAGAAAATATTTGTATTTACATGCCGCAGTAGTAACAAAAGCAGCTTTGTTTGAAGATGTATTTATTTCGCCCCGGACGCGGGATACTGAACAAGAAAATACAACTAGTGAGCTTATCCAAACCATTGAAGCCGGATATGTTTGGAATACGCCAATCCTCAAAATGCGGATGAGTGGATATTTTACCGAGTTTTCTAATGGAATGAACATCACAACTTTTTATCATGATGCTTACAGGAGTTTTATGAATTATGCCTTATCAGGGATTGATAAACTTCATTTTGGCATTGAATTGGGGTCTGAAATGAAATTGTCATCCCAATTTTCATTAAATGGATCTGTGGCCATTGGGAGGTATTATTATAACAACCGGCAACGAGTAACAATCAGTGCAGACAATGATGCATATGTTTTGGAAAGAGCAGTCGTGTATACTAAAAATTTTCGCATACCCGGAACACCTCAAGAAGCGTATAATTTGGGACTATTATATCAATCGGGTTTATTATATGCCAATTTATCAGTTAACTATTTTAGGCAAAACTGGCTTTCTTTTAATCCATTGCGAAGAACAGCTGCAGCTTTACAGGATGTGATACCTGACTCTGCGCTATGGGATACAATAATTAATCAAACCCAAATGCCTGATCAATTTACGGCAAATTTTTCGGTTGGCACTTCTGCTAAAATAAAATTATTCGGAACCAAAAAATTACAAACCTGCATGATAAATGTAAGTGTCAATAATCTTATGAATAATCAAAAAATTATTTCAAGTGGCTATGAGCAATTGCGTTTTGATTTGAAAGGGAAGAATGTAAATCAATTTCCTCCCAAATATTTTTATGCAATGGGCCTTAATTTTTCCATCAATTTCAGTTTACTGTTATAAAAAGATTTATTTATGAAAAAAGTAGTCAATAATATTTGGACAAATGGATGTATTTCTTTTATTTTTTTTGTCAGTTTAAGTTGTCATAAAAATTTTGATGAACCTCCTCAATATTTTGGTCCGGATATCAAATCAAATCTCAGTATTCGTGACTTGAGAAGTATGCATTTTATCGGAAGTTTTGAAAAGATACTTGATGAGTTTATCATTGAAGGTGTTGTAATAGCCAATGACAAAACCGACAATTTTTATAAAACACTTATCATACAGGATAGTACGGCAGGCATCACCATTCGATTGGATGGGTTTGGGCTGTATAATATTTATCCCATAGGCGCGAAAATTTTTATTAAACTAAAAAATTTATGGCTTGGCGATTATGCAAAAATGGTACAGTTGGGTGCCGGTGTTGATAGGTCTGATCCTTTGTTTTCCGAATTGTTGGCCATTCCCCAACCTTTGTTTGATCGATTTATTATACAAACTAATACACAAAAAATAATAGAACCGAAACCAGTTACAATGGATCAACTGGCAGATTCTTTGCAAAGTTGTCTCATCAAACTTTCTGGTGT
This sequence comes from Bacteroidota bacterium, assembly GCA_031417635.1. GTDB lineage: Bacteria > Bacteroidota > Bacteroidia > Chitinophagales > Chitinophagaceae > Sediminibacterium. The sequence continues at coordinate 10,665 of JANOVY010000058.1, forward strand.
AGAATTCGCCGTTGCCGATACAGGAAAATCGTATGGAGATGTATTTAACAAATTGTCTACAAACAACATTATCAAATCATGTGGTATCGGAAATCTCTATTTAAGAACCAGTGGATTTGCTTCTTTTGCAGCAACTAAAACTCCAAGAGGGAATGGAAGTGTCACAGCAGTTTATTCAGTGTTTAATAGCGAAAAGCAATTAATGATTAGAGATACATCAGACATACAAATGAAAGATCTGCGTTGTTCGGGCAGTGGTGCCAAAGTTTTATTGTATGAGGATTTTGAATCCATTCAAACTAACAAAGACCTTACAATTGGGTCTTGGAAAAATATTTCAGAAACCGGCGGGAAATATTTCCAAGGAAAAATAGCGAACAATAATAAATATGCAGAAATTGGGGCATTAACAGCCAATCAATCTATCATCGTTTCATGGTTAATCTCTCCCCCTATCAATTTTAATAATTCTACTAATGAGAAACTTAGTTTTCAAACAAAAGATGGATATGATAATGGAGGTGTTTTGCAGGTCTATGCATCTACCAACTATGATGGGGGTAATACTCCTTGGAAAGCAAAATGGGTGCTGTTAAAAGCAGATATTGCAAAAGGGTCATTAGCAGGGTTTCGAACTGACTGGTTATCTTCAAGCAGCATCAATTTGCAAAGCATTACAGGGACTGTGTATATTGGCTTTCGATATGATGGTGCTGACCCGGTAAATGCAAACGATAAGCGTACCACTACATTCCAATTGGATGAGATAAAAATTCTCGGAAATTGAAATTTTTGCAGTTTTCTCTGTCAAATAAAGTAGATAAGTCGATTTTTTCACTTTGAATTGCCAACCTGTCAGCATTATCTTCTTTGGTACTTTATTTGTTTAATCCTAACTAAAATAATAACAATGCAAAAAGGGCAAATAAGGGTACAGACAGAGAATATATTTCCTATCATTAAAAAATTCCTTTACAGCGACCACGAAATTTTTCTAAGGGAATTGGTCAGTAATGCAGTAGATGCCTCTCAAAAGCTAAAAACACTTTCCTCTATTGGAGAAGCAAAAGGTGAATTAGGCGAACTGAGGATTGATGTGGTTTTGGATGCGAAAGAAAAAACATTGAGTATCATCGACCGTGGAGTGGGTATGACAGGTGAAGAAGTGGATAAATACATTAATCAGGTAGCTTTTAGCGGTGCAGAAGAGTTTATGGAAAAATACAAAGATGCCAACATTATTGGGCATTTTGGTTTAGGTTTTTATAGTTCATTTATGGTGAGTGATAAAGTTGAACTATTCTCAAAAAGTCACAAAGAAAGCAGTGGTGTCTATTGGAGTTGTGATGGAAGCCCTGAGTTTGAATTATATGATGTAGACTATAGTGAGCGAGGCACAAAAATTGTTCTGCATATCAATGAGGAAAGTAAAGAGTTCTTAGCGGCAGGGCGAATTAAAAGTATTTTAGACAGATTCTGTAAATTTTTACCAATCCCCATCTTTTTTTCGGAAGTAAGCTTAAAAAGTGAAATTGAAGAGAAAGCTGAAAAAGAAGATGAAGTAAAAGAAGAAAAATCGATTAATAATACAGATCCAATTTGGATTAAAAAGCCGGCAGATCTTTCGAAGGAAGATTACGAAAAATTTTACAAAGAATTATACCCCTATAATGAAACGCCTCTTTTCTGGATACATTTAAATGTTGATTATCCATTTAACTTGACAGGGGTTTTGTATTTTCCGAAAATTAAGCAGAGCTATGAAATTCAGAAAGATAAAATTCAATTGTATTGTAACCAGGTTTTTGTAACCGATGAAGTAAAAGACATCGTGCCTGAATTTTTGATGTTATTGCAAGGGGTAATCGATAGTCCGGATATTCCTTTAAATGTGAGTAGAAGTTATTTGCAAGGTGACCCCAATGTGAAAAAAATCAATGCCCACATTACTAAAAAAGTAGCCGATAAATTGGATGAGATTTTCCGCAATGATAGAACTGCTTTAGAAGAGAAATGGGAAAGTCTGGGATTGTTTGTGAAATATGGTATGATGACAGATGATAAATTTCTGGAGAAAGCCAATAAGTTCTTGGTGATGGAAGACACTGCCGGTAAGTTTCATACACTCGAAGAATATAAAATAGTCACTGAAGCACTCCAAAAAAATAAGGAAGGGAAACAGGTGTTACTATACACTACCAACCCTATACAACAAGATGCGTATATCCAGGCGGCAGTAAAGAAGGGCTTTGTTGTTGTAAAAATGGAGACATTGGTAGATGCTGCATTTATCAATACAATGGAAATGAAATGGGACAATGTAACGTTTGTGAGAGTGGATGCAGATATCATTGATAACATAATTGACAAACAAGAGAGTAGTGATAGTGTTTTAAGTAAAGACGAGGAAACAAAATTGAAAGAACTTTTTAGTTTTCAAATCAGTGATTTGCATGTTACTACAGAAATAAAAGGCTTGAGTCCTGAATCTGCTCCGGTTGTGGCCACAAGACCTGAGTTCATGCGACGTATGAAAGACATGGGTGCTTCGGGTGGGGGTATGACGGCATTCTATGCTCAAATGCCGGATGAAGTTACATTAACGGTAAACGGAAATCATCCGATATACCAAAATCTTATAAAAGAAACCAATGCAGAAGTGCAATTAAAGCAGGTTCGTAATCTGGCAGATCTGGCCTTGTTGTCTCAGGGATTATTGAAAGGTACTGAGCTTACGAATTTCATCAATCGTAGTGTGGATCTGATGCAAGGAGAGACTAAAGTTGTAGAAGTGTAAGTTATATTAATATTTATCTGTAAGCCCGTTGTCTATTGGATGGCGGGCTTTTTTTTGAAGAATTATTTGGCACGCAAAGGCGCAAAGGCGCGGTTTTTAGGGGTTTGATTTTATAGGCCGTTTACGATTCGTTTGATTCCTGTTTTTAGTAGTTCTTCATTGAAGTTGATCAACAAACCTAATTTTAAGTTTGTAAGTTTCAGGTAAGTAAGAACCTGTTTGTAATGTACAGGTGCAATGGCATCAATGGATTTTATTTCAACTACTAATTTATTTTCAATTATCAAATCTGATCTGAACCCAAGACCCAATTGCTGATTTTTCCAGATAACGGGGATGGGAGACTGACGCTTTACAAATAAGTTACTGGAATGAATCAATTCATATTCCATGATCGTTTCATACACAGATTCAAATAATCCCGGGCCTAAGTTTGTATGAATATCGTATGCAATTGATATAACTGTTTTCGCAAGCTCATTTTCTGTCATAATAGAATTTTGGAACTAAAACTAAAAACTTCTACAATCCCAAAATAGCGTATTAATACTCAATTTTAAACGGAAAAAAACTGTGCCCTTGCGCCTTTGCGTGCATATTCATTCCCCAAGTTCCTTTCGCACTAACTCTCTCTTCATCCTCGAAACAGGAATTTCCGTACCATCTTCCAATAATAAATATCCGCCATCCCGTTTGACCAAACTTTTGATAAACCGTTTATTTACCAAATGTGTTTGATGGCAACGGATAAAACCATATCCATGCAATATTTCCTCATATTCAAATATGGGTTTCGATGTCATAATCCGTTCTCCACCTGAAATATAAAAAGTTGTATAGTTATTAGAAGATTCACAACGGATAATTTCTTTGGTTTTGATAAACCTCGTTTCTTTAGCAGAGGTTAAAGCGATGCGATGCGTATCTTTTTGCTGTTCGTTTTGTAAAACTTCCAACAAATTCTCTAATTTTTTATTTTGCTTTTTTTCTGAACTTCTGTAAATAGCTTTCTGGACGGCATTTTTTAATTCTTCTGTATCAATTGGCTTTAATAAATAATCAATTGCAGAAAATTTAACTGCCTGTATTCCATATTGCTCAAATGCAGTTACAAAAATGAGTTCGAAATTATGTGAGCGTAAAGATTGTAACATATCAAACCCACTCTTGCCGGTCATTTGAATATCGAGAAAAACAATATCCGGAGCAAGTTGTAGAATTAATTTCTCTCCATTTGCTGCATTCAATGCTTGGCCGGAAATTTCCAGTTGCGGACAATACTGCCGAAGCAATATTGCCAGGTTATCTATATTGTTTTGTTCATCATCAATAATAACTGCAGTGATCAGCATTTTATAGCCAGTTTTTGAAAATTAAATGTACAGTTGTTCCTATATTTTGTGCGCTTTCAATAGAAAATAGAATGGCTTGTTTTTTAAATGACAGGTTTAACAGGGCTATTCTGTCTTTGGTGAGTTTCATCCCAAGTCCGGAGCCAGCTGTATTTTCAATAAATCCATTCCCATTATCACAAATAGTAATTTGCAGGTTTTGATGATCTGAAAAAAAGCTGATCTTAATCACGCCATTATCATGTAAGGTTGATACGCCATGCTTTACTGCATTTTCAATCAAAGGCTGAAAGAGCAGTGAGGGAATTTCCACAGAATTCTTATCAATCTTCTCATCAATAATAATTTCATAGCGAAAATGAAATCTTAGTTGTTCCAGTATTAAATATGTTTCCAATATTTTCAGTTCTGTTTGTAACGGAACAAGCTCTTTGTCATTATTTTTTAATGTTTCGCGTAATAAATTACTAAACTCAGTAAGATAATGATTGGCAGCTGTAATATCTTTTTTATTGATCAACCCCTGAATTGAGCTAAGTGCATTAAAAACAAAATGCGGATTTAACTGAGAACGGATGGATTTCAGTCCAAAATTCAAAAAGGCGATTTTCTTTCTTTCCTGTCTAAGTCGAATCCGATTTACAAAAAGAAGTAACCCGAGTAGTCCTAAAATTAGGGATACCCCGATAATATATTTGTATTTAGTGGTTTGATACCATGCAGGTAAAATATGAAATGTATAAGTTTGAATGTTACCCGGAGTTGATTTGTATCTTATCAATAAAGTATAATCGGCCCCTGGTTTAAAATCAGAAAGAAACAAATGATGGCCAGTCGTTAGCCATACACTGTCTTTTATTTTACCTGCTGCCAATAAATACTGGAGACTAGTATCTTCATAATCAGGATCTGGTTTTCTGAAAGTGAATGACAGTTTAGTATCTGCAAATAAGCGGTCTTTTTTTAAAATTGAAGCTAATCCTCCACCTCCGTATTTCGCTGGCCAATACTGGTAAAATTCGTTTATGGTTTCACTTGTCTTTATACTTCTTTCAATATTTATTTTGACAAAATCCAGATAAGATATTGAAGTGGTGTCACGTCCGAAAGTTGCAAGAAAAGGTAATAAAGGTGAACCAATTCTTTCAAAGTCAAACTTAATTAAAGAACTATCTTTTTGATTTCTAAATGTAAAAACGACATGATCATTTAACTCAAGGGTATCATTGAAAACAACAAAAGCATTGCTCGCTATTTTATTTATTAATCCTTTTTTGGGTAATTGTTTAACATCTTTCCAATTCCCTACTACTTTGTCATTTTTTTCGATTCTTACTTGTAATGAATTAAGTTGAAATTTATTTTCACCTTTAGCGATACTATCCGATTCTGATTTTGACAGCCATGGGAATCTGGAAGTGTATTCTATTTTGCTTTCAATAAAACGTTTAAAAATGCTGTCTAATATAATTCCCCCGGTCAAATATTCTTTCGTATCATTTGAAAAATCAGACGAGTAAACATATGGGGTAACGATAAATTTTAAGGTAGGTCCGTATAGCTGTATCTTCCTGGTTTCATATGGATAGTGGATATAAGATGGGCTAAATTTTACAGATGGCTCAATTGCAAATTCGTTTGTGTAAGACATATATGATCTGTCAAAAAAATAGTTGAGTGAGGTTGTATGGTTTTTAATATTAGACTGAGAGAAGCCTGGACAGTTATAATCAAAAATTACAAATAACAAGGATAATAGCTTTATGGTTTTCATGATTTTTATTTTCATCATAAAACTAGGGTAAGTGAAAATTGAGAATTAAAGGTTTGTGAAATTGTCAAGAATAATTGTGAATCCGACATCAATTATTTTTCGAAACTCTCAGATCAATCATCTTCAACTGCAAACGATTTTCTCCATTCCAACTATTCTCATCTATGGAATAAACAATATCTAAGAGTTGGTTCTTTTGTAGGAGTTCAAACTTGTTAGCCATATTGAAACCGATACCGGTAAGGGTGCAATTTTTTTGTTTCAGTACAAATCGAATATGTTGTTCTTTCACAATTTTAGAAAAACCGGTGTCTGTCACATTTCGTGAAATAAATACCGGACGCATATTTTCAGGTCCAAAGGGTTCCATTTGAGAAAGTATACTATACAAGGAAGGGTTGATATCAGCGAAATTAATTTCTGCATCAATAATGATCTCTGGAATCAATTGTTCATCAGTAATTAAATGGCTCACTTCTTTTTCAAATGCATCTGAAAAAGCTTTCACATTTTCAGGAAGCATTGTCATACCGGCAGCAGCAAAATGACCGCCGTAGCCCAATAAATATTCCCTGCAAGCAAATATGGCTTCATACAAATTGAACCCGGTTACACTTCTTGCACTTCCTGCCACAAATTCACCACTTTTGGTTAATACCACTGTGGGACGGTAATAGGTTTCAATTAACCTGCTTGCTACAATTCCTACCACACCTTTGTGCCAATGTTCTTGGAAAACAACCGTTGTTTTTCTGTTTTTGCCCGCCGGGTCCTTTTCAATAATGGCTAAAGCTTCATCAGTAATGCTACTGTCGGCCTCACGTCGGTCAATATTGTCGTTTTGCAACATTTCGGCAAAAGCGAGTGCTTTTGTTTCATCTTTTTCAATAAATAATTGAACGGCTTTTTTGGCATCATCCATTCTTCCTGCTGCATTTACCCTAGGGGCAATGACAAAAACCAAGTTGGTAATATGCATCTGTTTTTGAATACCTGCCAATTGCATCAAAGCCTTGATACCGGCATTGGGGTTTTCATTCACCTTTTGTAATCCATAAAATGCCAAAGTTCTGTTCTCTCCTGTTATGGGAACGATATCTGCGGCAATGGCTGTTGCTACTAAATCAAGATAAACCAGATATGCCTGATCGGGCAACCCAAGTTTTTCACTCATTGCCATCATCAATTTAAAGCCAACACCGCATCCACATAGCTCTTTATAAGGATAATTACAATCTTTTTGTTTTGCATTTAGAATGGCTACTGCAGGGGGTAACTCTTTGTCGGGGAGGTGGTGATCACAGACAACAAAATCAATTCCAATTGTTTTGGCATAAGCTATTAATTCAATAGACTTAATGCCACAATCGAGCGATATGATTAGGGTAAAACCATTTTCTTTTGCAAAATCGATACCCATTTTTGATACCCCATAACCCTCTCGATATCGATGTGGGATGTAAAAATCAGTATCTGAGTATATAGCCTGTATATACTGAAAAACAGTCGCTACAGAAGTTGTGCCATCCACATCGTAATCGCCAAAGACAAGAATTTTTTCCTGCTTTTCAAATGCGGCAATAATTCTGTTAACTGCTTTATCCATGTCTTTCATCAACCATGGATTATGTAAGTCGGCTAATTGTGGACGGAAATATTTTTTAGCTTTTTCAAAATCGTCAATTCCCCTTTGTGTAAGAATGCGACAAAGTACCTTGTTTATTTTCAGGGATTCATGGAGGTGTTTGATTTTTTCTTCATCAGCGGTTAATATGTTCCATCTTTTATGCATTAAAATTTTCGATCGGTGGTATATCGAACCAGTTCTTCCAGTGCTTTGCGAATATCTGAATCGTCAAATTGATATAATATTTCTAAGGCTTCATCTCGAAATGCCTCCATTTTTTGTTCTGCATATTTGATTCCCCCGCTAGCAACCACTGCATTGATAACAAACTGGACTTTATCTTTTTGTGTATTTTGATTTTTAATGATATAGATAAGTTGACTTTTCAGCTCTGAAGTACAATTGTTTAAAGTATAAATTAAGGGTAGGGTAAGCTTTTTTTCCTTAATATCATTGCCTGTTGGTTTGCCTACATCCTGACTACCGTAATCGAATAGATCATCTTTAATTTGAAAAGCCATACCTACTTTTTCGCCGAAAAGTTTCATTTTCTCAATGTGAGCCTTGTCTGTAAATGTGGTTGAAGCACCGGCTTCGCAGGAAGAAGAAAGCAAAGAAGCTGTTTTACCTTTGATAATCTCGTAATAATGGTCTTCCCTCAAATTCAGTTTCCTTGATTTTTCAAATTGCAAGAGTTCTCCCTCGCTCATTACTTTTACTGCCTCAGCTAGCGCATCCAAAACCACATATTCTTTGTTTTTTAAAGCTAGCAACAAAGCTTTCATCAATAAGTAATCGCCCACCATAACAGCAATCTTATTTTTCCACAAGGCATTAATGGAAAAAAAGCTACGTCTAATCATGGAATCATCAATTACATCATCATGTACTAGGGATGCGGTATGGATCAATTCAACCAAAGAAGCGGCCCTAAAGGTGCTATCTGTTATTTTACCACCCAATTTGGCACTCAAAAGCACAAACATTGGCCTCATTTGCTTACCCTTGCGTTTAACGATGTATTGCATAATCCTATCTAAAAGTGCCACACGACTTTTTACAGCCCCCTTAAAATGGGCTTCAAACAAGATAAGTTCCTCAGATATAACCTGTTTTGCTAATTTCATGAATAAATTATCCTGCAATATAGTATTGATATATGCAATAAGTCATATAGAACCTACGTTTATGTATATTGTGCGGTAAATACTTGTGTAAAAACGTAGATTATGGGGAAAAAGATTATAAAATAAAATTTGTATAAGATACCTATTTGGGTTATTTTTGTCATGAATTTTAAGATTTTTTGAAACAGTTCACATCAATTTTTAATAAATATCAATTATGGCAAGCAAAAAGAACATTTTATTAGTAGCCTTGGTCGTTCTGTTACAGACGGTCGGTATGGCTCAAACAGAAATGGGTTGGGATTGGAAAGACACTTCCAAAATCTCCACTAAAAACCTACCTCAGCACAATGAGTTTTTAAACAATCAGTATCCTTATCCCGCAATGCCTCGCAATCAGTGGGAATTGGGTCTTTCTGTAGGTAATTCCCGTATTATTGGGGATGTACAAAATTATAAATTCGGGTATGGTGCAGGATTTTCTTTAAGAAAGGCCTTGAACCATAGCTTTTCTGTCCGCGGAGGTGCAATATATCAGCAATCCACCGGAATAGACAATAAACTATGGTCTAATGCACAAACTGATGGATTTATTTCACCCACAACCGGTTATCGCGGATTTACGGGTTATCAGCAATACGCTGGTTATTCACTTACTAGTACAAATCCAGCTTCACGTGCTTTTACGCCTAATTACCGCAATGCTTCCATTTCAGGAAATCTTGACTTAATATTTTCATTAAATTCATTAAGCCACTATCGCGCTAATCCAAAATGGGATGTTTATTTGTTCTTAGGTTATTCTGTTGTAGCATCGGATGTTGATACGCGTCTTGCCTTAGGCGGAAATGCTTCAACTTTATTCAACTTTACTACAATTAATTTCAACCAATCAACAAAAAATATTCAGAACGCTGTAAATGATCTGATTAGCGTTCCAAACACTGGTGGAGCAAAAAATAACTATTCAAATGGACCGGTAAGAATAAAAAGAGATGATTTTGGTTCAGGTAATATAAGACTGTTTAATGCACTTACGTATGGTGCTGGATTTTCTTACAAATTATCTGATAAGATTAATATTGGTCTTGAAAACAGAGTTACCAATGCATTTAATGGCGATTTAGATGCCGTTAATACAGGTAGTAATGACCTTATGAATTATACCTCTGCACATGTTAACATTAACTTGGGTAACAAAGCCAAAAGAGTTGAACCACTATGGTGGATCAATGGAAACAATTATGTGTATAATGAGTTAAACTCTCCAAAGCACATGAAGTTGCCAAAAAACGTTTTGCCTGATGCAGATAAAGATGGTGTAACTGATCAATTTGATCTTGAACCAAATACTCCAAAAGGTGCTTCAGTTGATACACATGGTGTTGCAAAAGATACTGATGGTGATGGCGTTCCTGATTACAAAGACAAGGAAATCCTTACTTTGCTGAAATGTTTCCCTGTAAACAATGATGGTGTTGGAACTTGTCCAGAACCAGCTTGTTGCCAAGAAATTAAAAACATGATTGCTAACATGAAGCCGGTTGAGAAAGCTGCTGAGTGTAATGTTTCTAACTTGCCTAGTGTTCAGTTTAAAGGAAATGCCAAGCTTAGCAAAGCTGCTGAATCAGTTTTAGCTAGTGCTGCTTCATCCATAAAGGCAAATCCAAACTGTAAAGTGAAAGTGATTGGATATGGTGCATCAAGCAAAGCTGCTCAACAATTAAGTTGGGAAAGAGTAAATGCAGTTATTAAATACTTAGTTGAAAAACAAGGTATTTCCGAAAGCAGATTATTGTTTATCTATGCTAATGATGGCGATTCTAATACTGTTGACTTACAAGGAACAATGGAAAGCGGTCCAAATACAGTACCGGCTCCACACCCTAATTTGAAAAGCAAATAGTTTCAGTTGTAACTGACTTTATATAATATCTTAAAAAGCCCCACAATTTTGTGGGGCTTTTTATATAAGTTATCAGTAATCAAATTGCTTTGCGAAATTGCTTATCAAGCATTCAGGATATTGAAATGATGTTCGCTAAAGTTTTGAAGTGATGAAAGCTTTAGGTCTGCTGCACCCCATCTTTTCTCATTGGTTTGTGAAGAATGAGGTACAATTACGCATTTCATTCTGGCAGACTTTACTGCAATCATTCCATTAAATGAATCTTCAAAGCAAATACATGCTAATGGAGAACTATTTAGTTGTGCAGCACAATTTAGATACACTTGCGGATGCGGTTTTCCAAATAATAGGTCTTCGGCTGAAGCTGTGGCGTGTAAATGTTTTCTGATGCCTGTCATTTCAATAACCAACTCTATTAAAGTAGGCGGCGAGGAAGTGGCGAGACCAATTTTAAATTGTTTTTTAGAAAAAAAATCAAAAATATAATCAACACCCGGCAAAATGGTTCCTTTCGTTTCAATTTTATGTAAAACCCGTTCAACTATTTTTTTTTCTGCAAATGCATTTTCTTCCTTTCCAATTTTAAAATAACCAAACCACCATTGAACAAATTCTTTTGTTCTAAGCCCGGTAGTTGTTTTGTATTGATCTTCTGTAAGATCTACGCCATATTCATTAAAAACTTCAGCCGCGGCTTCATTCCATAAGGGTTCACTATCTACCAGTAAACCATCTATATCAAAAATAACAGTATTTAAATCCATCTTAGGGCAATAATAGAGGCAAATGTATTGTTAGGAACTGAAACAAAGATGTGCGTAAATGACTATTTTTAAAATTAAATTAACAATTACTATACATTCCCTAATTTGCAATGCTTGTCAAATCTTCTACTATGAAATTAATTGAACGTTTCAGGTATATTAATGTCATTCGATCAATGGTATACGGAGTTGTAGGAATAGCGACGTATCCCGGTTTAGCATTGTTTAATAAAATAAAAATTGAGGGCACGGAGCATTTGCGGAATCTACCAAAGCAAAACGTATTATTTGTAAGTAATCACCAAACTTATTTTGCTGATGTAATTGCCTTTATTCATATTTTTTGTGCCGTAAAATGGCGTAAAAAAAATAGGTTAGGAACGCCTTATTATTTATTGAACCCTTTTACAAATGTATTTTTTGTGGCAGCAGAAGAAACCATGAATGGCAGTTGGTTAAGCCGTTTATTTAAAATGGGTGGGGCTTTAACCATTAAAAGAACTTGGAGAGCAGAAGGCAAAGAAATTGACCGAACCCGAGATGAATCTGATACCCAAAAAATAGATAAGGCATTAGATAAAAGCTGGGTGATCACTTTCCCACAAGGTACTACTAAGCCATTTGCACCGGGAAGAAAAGGTACTGCTTATATTATTAAGAACAATCAACCCATTGTTATTCCGGTAGTCATTAATGGTTTTTGGAGAGCGTTTAATAAAACTGGATTGGTATTTAAGAAGAAAGGATCATTACTGTCTGTTCGTTTTAAAGAGCCTATGATTATTGATTATACAAAACCTGTTGAAGAAATTCTCGACCAAGTTATGGAAGCCATTGAACAAAGCAAAGCTTGTATGCTCAAAAGTAAGCACCATATTATGCATCTGCTTGATAAATAAGGAATAATTGAGAGAATTTAATTTACTCTTTAAAGAATAGCGCTTTCAATTCATTGGCATCATCGGGTTTCATTTTGCCTGCTAATATCAAACGGATTTGTCTTCTTCGTAAAGCACCCTCAAATAAATTTTTTTCTTCTTGTGTTTCTGCAATGAGTTGGGGAACAATTCTAGGCTTTCCATTGGGGTCTAAAGCTACAAACGTAAAAAATGCCTCATTGCTTTCATATTTGTACTGATGCAGCAAGTCTTCTCCCCAAACCCGAATATTTATTTCCATTGAAGTGTGAAAGGCTCTGCAAACTTTTGCTTCAATATGTACAACATTACCTAGCTTAATAGGGTTTTTAAAACTCAAATTATCTACAGAGGCAGTCATACTGGGCGTATTACAGTGTCTGCCTGCCGCAATGCCGGCGGCAATATCCATCCAATACATAAGCCTGCCCCCCATTAAATTACCAAAGGTGTTGGTGTCATTGGGTAAAACCAATTCATTCATTACCACAAAACTTTCACTCGCTTTTTTCCCTTCCATTATTTTTAATTTGTCTACAAAGATACGAGTGCTATGTTGAAGGGCAATTTGGTTATCTTCCCTATAAATTTAAATAATTACCTGTTCTAAGCTTGTCAGATAAGCATCATCTACATCTGCTCCTATTCCTGGCACATCAGAAAGCGAAAGGTTCATGCCGTTATAAGTGACCCCCCCAATTACCGGGTCAATTAAATGGCCCAATAAACAAGTATCTAGATCATAAAACTTGATATTGTTAAGAGCTGTTGCAAAATGGACTTTGGCAGTCAATGCCACCCTACTTTCTAACATACCCCCCATCATGCAGGCGATATTATTTTTTTCAGCAACTTGATTAATTAGAAGTGCTTCATGAATACCACCACTTTTTGCGAATTTGATATTAATATATGCACAGGCATTGTTTTTAATGATTCTTTCTGCATCATGGTGAGTAAAGACACTCTCGTCTGCCATTATAGCTATGGGAGAGCGTTTGCATAATTCAGGCAAAAAATCATCGTTCCATTTCCGCATGGGTTGTTCACAGAACTCAATTTGATAAGCATCTAGTGACGTTAATACAAATACTGCATCATCATAAGTCCAACCTTGGTTGGCATCAATACGTAATTTGATATCATATCCAATAGTTAATCTTATTTGTTTAATTCTTTCAATATCATCAAAAGGATTTTTACCGAGTTTTACTTTAATGATTCTAACCCCTTTTTCTTTATATGATAATGCAATTTCAGCCATTTTATCCGGGGTATCAATTCCAATGGTAAGATCGCTTTCAATGGACTTTTTCTCCCCCCCCAGAAATGCATATAGGGGCATGTTGGCCGATTTGGCAGCTATATCGTATAAGGCTAAATCAAAGGCACTTTTTGCTGTATAATTTCCGGCAGTAAGCAGATCTAATTCATGTAATCTTTCTTCTATTGCAAAAGGTGATTTATTTTTCCAATGAGCTGCAAAATCTTTAGCCATTTCAAAACAAGTAGCTTGTGTTTCACCAACGATCATTGGGAAAGCTGAACATTCTCCAACTCCGGTGATACCCTCTGAAGTATGAATCCGAATGAATAGATTTTGTGCAAATCGCATGGTACCTGTTGCAATGGTAAATGGCACCATGGGTATTGTGTATTTATAAATTTCGGTATGGGTGATGGTCATGTGCGAATGTCTGTATTTCTATCAAATACCCCTAAGATTTTTTAAAATCCAATCCATATTGGAAAAATATCGATAAGGGAGTAAACAGTTTATTCTGAGCCTAAATTTTGACTCAAAGGATGTTATAGCCTATACCACAAGAAATCAGTTGATCAGACACCCCACTCATTTTTTGTAATTATAACATTTTGAGTTGGAATGGGTCTAAAGGTAAAAAAAGGATAAAATGATGATATCAATTGAGGCAGCAAAATTTATGTGGTTTGTGTCAACAATAGGTAAGCGAACATAGAAAGTGGAACCTGTTAGCGCATTACATATTTGTGAATGAATAAATTTATCAAATATTTTGCTCTTTTTCGCAAATGCTTTTTTTACTTACAGTCACACTACCGATATTCGCAGTACGAACACATGTTAGCATGAATATTTCTTTTGACAATACTGAGAATGCCTTCGCCTACAAATCCGATAAAGAATTGAAAGGTGCTAGATTTTTGTTTAGTACAATGGGATTTAGCTGGTTTGTTCAAATTGGAACCAGGATTACTCCTTTTATCATGAAAACGGGCTTACCCATTCATGGAATTATTCGAAAAACAATATTCAAACAGTTTGTAGGTGGTGAAACCTTAGAAGAAACAGCAGAAACAGGCTCAGTATTGGGTAAATATGGTGTACAGGTAATTCTTGATTATGGTGTAGAGGGTAAGCAAGGGGAAGAAAATTTTGATTTGGCAACCGAAGAATTTATTCGTGTAATCAACTATGCTGCCACGCAAAATAATATTCCTTTTATCAGTATCAAAGTAACAGGGTTAGCTCGATTTGGTTTATTGCAAACACTAAATGAAGCCCCAAGATTGCGTAGTGGAATTCATGACCATGAAGCAGAAATTGATGAATGGGACAGGGTTCGTGAAAGGATGTACATCATTTGTGAATTAGCCGCTGAAAAAAATATTGGGGTATTAATTGATGCAGAAGAAAGTTGGATACAAGATCCGGTTGACAGGCTTACCATGGAAATGATGGAATTATTTAATAAAGGGAAAGTAATTGTATACAATACCATTCAATTATACAGACACGATAGATTGCATTTCTTGAAAATTTCCCACCAAATTGCTAAACAACAAGGATTTATGTTGGGTATGAAGTTGGTTAGGGGAGCTTATATGGAAAAAGAACGTTCAAGAGCATTTGCGGAGGATTATGAAAGTCCGATTCAAGCCAATAAAGAATCTACTGATAATGATTATGACGCTTCCGTTGAATATTGTATTAATCATATTGATGAAATATCAGTCATTGTTGCATCACATAATGAGGCTAGTAATTTGTTTGCTGCTCAATTATTAAATGACAAGGGATTGCCCCACAACCATCATCATATCCATTTCTCTCAATTATATGGCATGAGTGACAGTATCAGTTTCAATTTGGCAAAAGAAGGCTTTAATGTGAGTAAATACTTGCCTTTTGGCCCAATCAGAGATGTGATTCCTTATCTAATGCGCCGGGCACAAGAAAACAGCAGTGTCAGTGGCCAAACTGGAAGAGAACTCTCATTGATTAAAAAAGAATTGAAACGTAGAAAAACGAAGGCAATTCACAGCTTCTCCCCATTGTAAATATCTATCTACCCTACTTATTCGATTCAAGTGTATTTTGCAGCCTATTATGCAGCAATACCATCAATTACTCAGACATATCATTGAAAATGGAGCTTCTAAAACAGACCGAACCGGTACGGGTACTCGTAGCTGTTTTGGATACCAAATGCGGTTTCATTTACAAGATGGATTTCCAATGGTAACCACCAAGAAATTGCATCTAAAAAGCATTGTATATGAACTTTTATGGTTTTTAAAGGGTGATACCAATATTAAATTCCTGGCAGAGCACAATGTTAATATATGGAATGAATGGGCAGATGTAAATGGAGATCTTGGGCCGGTGTATGGGAAACAATGGCGAAGTTGGCAAGGAGCTGATGGAACTACCATTGATCAGATCTCAGATATCATAGCCCAGATAAAAAAGAATCCGGATAGCAGGCGATTAATTGTGAGCGCATGGAATGTATCAGAATTACCAAAAATGGCGTTAATGCCTTGTCATTGTTTGTTTCAATTTTATGTTGCTAAAGGGAAGCTGAGTTGTCAATTATATCAGCGAAGTGCTGATGTTTTTTTAGGCGTTCCTTTTAATATTGCCTCGTATGCATTATTAACAATGATGATAGCGCAAGTTTGTGGTCTGGGGTATGGCGATTTTGTTCATTCTTTTGGGGATGTTCACCTTTATAACAATCATATCGAGCAAGCAGAACTACAACTTAGTCGTGAGACTTTTGCATTACCTATCATGAAAATAAATCCAAACGTTAATGATATTTTTAGCTTTCAGTTTGAAGATTTTACTTTAGAAAATTACCAATATCATCCACATATCAAAGCACCGGTGGCAGTCTGACTATAGAAATTAGCAGTCAGTAATTTTAATTTCTTATTCCTAATTTTTGAATCTAGAATCCTAATAATGCATGTATGTTAATTTCATTAATCGTTGCCGCATCTTCAAACAATGCAATAGGTAAAAACAATCAATTATTATGGCATTTACCAAATGACATGAAATTTTTTAAAAATACTACATGGGCTATGCCGGTGATTATGGGAAGAAAAACATTTGAATCTTTAGGAAAACCATTAACAGGCAGAATGAATATTGTGATTACCCGCCAACATGAATGGAAACATGAAGGAATAACAGTTGTGAATACATTAGAAAAAGCAATTCAAGTTGCAGCATCAGCGGATTACAATGAGAGCTTTATTATAGGAGGAGGGGAAATTTATAAAGAAGCTTTGCCTATTGCAAATACTATTTATCTAACGCGAGTAGATACCGAAATAGAAGGAGATGTATTCTTTCCGACGCTTAATAATAAAGAATGGCAGTTGATTTCCACTAAATCAAATTCTGCCGACGAAAAACATGCGTTCCCATTCCATTTTCAAGTTTGGGAGAAAATAAGAAGATAATCCAAGGTTTTATGGAGTTTATTAAAATAGCATATTGTATTTCAATACCTATCCTTCTAATGATAAGCTGGTTTAGTGGATCAAAATGGAATCATTTTGCATTGAATGTAATTGCAGTTAGCAATATATTATTAATGGGGAATTCAATCTTTTTGGTTTGGCAATTGCTAGGGTTCTATCATTTAGGCAAACAATTCAATGACAATTACAATTACCACTTTAGCATGATTAATATCCCTTTTTTAAGATTGCTGCTATTGATAATCATTCCATTTACTTCTCTATTTTCTAATATTCGTAAAAACAGGGGAGTTTCTATTATCTTATTATTTCTGTTATATTGGAATTTTCCTTTTTCTTCTTGGAATACCTATGATCTTCTTTTCAAAATACCAGGCTATCTTTGCTTATTATGTTCTGCCTATGCCTTGGCTTGGTTATTGAACAAATTACCTTTTCAATCATCAATTTCATAATGTATTCTCCTCTTCAACTGGGTTTAAAATATATTCATTATTATGCCACAGCATCTAATGGGAAAGGCCATGGAGTACATTCGCCTTTTGTATTTTCATTTATTACCAAAGTGTTAAATGATAAAAGACATTTTTATGCGTATGAATCAATCGAATCTGTACGTCAATTATTGTTGTTAGAAAATAAACAGATACTAATTGAAGAGTTTGGTGCCGGATCTAGGGTGAACAAAACAAGACTACGGTCCATACATGAAATTTCTTCTTCTTCTTTAAAACCTAAAAAATTCGGACAATTGTTATTTAGAATGGCAGACGTTTTTTCGCCTAAAAACATTCTAGAATTGGGTACATCTTTGGGTATCACTACCGCATACCTTGCGGCGGCGAATCCTACAGCTACCATTGTTACATTAGAAGGTTCCATTGAAATTGCCGAAATAGCCAGGGCTAATTTTGAAAGATTAAACCTTCACAATGTTCAACAAGTCATTGGCAATTTTGATGATACTTTGTCAACAACTTTATCAACTTTTGATAAAGTTGACATGGTTTTTATTGATGGTAATCACCGATATGAACCAACTGTCAGATACTTTCATCAATTGTTACCTTTAACCAACGAATATTCCATACTCATATTTGATGATATTCATTGGAGCCATGAAATGGAAATGGCTTGGGAAGAAATCATTCATGATCCGTCAGTGACGCTGACTATCGATTTGTTTTTTATTGGGCTGGTATTTTTTAGGAAAGAAAATAAAGCAACGGAGCATTTCAAAATTCGGTTTTAAAAAAATCTTTGCATGCTATATTTTCTTCCATTTCATAATGCAATTTGCTTGCAATATATTTGACCATGTCTTTACCACCCCCATTGCTTGAATCACTTCAAAAAGTCAAAGGATTTGATCCAATTACTTTTGAACAAGTTCATGCTTCCGGTGAACAAGTCACATCCATCCGATTGAATCCTGATAAATCGTCCGATCCGGGTTCTTTGGCCATAGAAAAAGTTCCATGGTGTCCTTTGGGCTATTATCTTTCAAAACGACCCTTTTTTACTTTTGATCCTTTATTTCATGCAGGAAGTTATTATGTGCAGGAAGCCAGTAGTATGTTTTTGTGGTATGCCTTATCCCAAACAATCGAAACAACCTCATCATCTAAAGTTTTGGATCTATGTGCTGCACCCGGTGGAAAAAGTACATTATTGGCATCTTTTTTTAACGATGGATTGGTAATTGCTAATGAAGTAATCAAATCTAGAGCAACAGTGTTAGTGGAAAATATTACCAAATGGGGCTCAGATCATGTAATTGTCACTAATAATGACCCTTCTCATTTTCAATCCTTACCCGGTTATTTTGATGTGATGGTTATTGATGCACCTTGCAGTGGGAGTGGGCTATTTAGAAAAGAACCCGGGGCAGTTGTAGAGTGGAGCGAAGATGCTGTGCAACTTTGCAGCCAACGCCAGCAAAGAATACTGGCAGATGTTTTACCTGCATTACGTGATAATGGTATATTAATATATTCTACTTGTTCTTATTCGAAGGATGAAAATGAATCCATAGCGGATTGGTTGGTTTCTGAAATGGCCATGCAAAGTATAGAACTTTCCATACCGGCTGAATGGGGAATTGTTGTTACGGAGTCTGCATTGAATAAAGCAAGCGGATATCGGTTTTATCCGGACAAAATAAAAGGAGAAGGTTTTTTTATGGCTGTTTTTAAAAAGAAGTCACTAACAGAAAATATTCGATTAAAAGAACAAACCTTAACCTTGCCAAATAAATTGGAACTAGTACAAATCAACCAGTTCTTTCAACTTCCAATTGAATACCAATTGTTTAAACAATCAGCGGCAATAAGGGCTATTAAAAAACAATGGTTTACAGATCTTAAAATACTTGCCGGATGCCTTTTTATTAAAAAAGCAGGGATTGAGATAGGAGCCATCAAAGGAAAAGACGTGGTGCCTTCCCATGAATTGGCCATGAGTTCTTTGCCCTTGGAATCATTTGAGTCTATTGAATTGACTGAATCACAAGCACTTCAATATCTTAAGCGAAAAGAAATTGTCTTAACTGGAGAAAAAGGGTGGAATCTGGTCCGATTTTGTGGATTGCCATTAGGTTGGGTAAAAGTTTTACCCAACCGTATCAATAACTATTATCCTGCTTCTTGGCGAATATTAAAAGAGTAAATTTGTTTCACCGAAATCTATGTTACCATGAAGAAGCTTTTGTTGATCATGTTTTGCTTTCTGACGCTAAATGCCAGAACCCAGGAAAAATTGGTTATTCTGGGAAAAACGCCAAACCAATATGTTGTACATACTGCTAAAAAAGGAGAATCTTTGCAAACCATTAGTAATCAATTTGGACTTTCAGTTGCCAAACTATCTTCCATTAATAAAAAAGCAGCTTCTTCCATATTAAAAATAGGGGAAAAAATAAAAATCCCGGTAACGGAATTTAATCGACTAACTGTGAAGGGAAAAGATAAAAATGCTCCCTTGTATCATGTAACACAAAAAGGCGAAAATTTGTATCGAATTAGTCAAACTAATAAAGTACCGGCGGCCTCTTTAAAAGATTGGAATAGTTTAAAATCCGATAATTTAAAAAAGGGACAACTCATTATTATTGGGTTTATGGTAAATGCCAAAACCCAAACGGGAAATCAAAAAAGTGAAAAATTGACAGCCACCGTTTCTGAACTTCCTACAGCTGATGATAAAATAAATGTTGAAACTAAGCAGGCAGAGTTGCCTAAAAAAGATATCAATGCCAGTCAATCAGTTGTCATTCCGGTTAATTCAAATCCATCCGTTATTCCACCCTCTCAGGTAAAAATACCTCCTTCTAAACAATCAACGCAAACGCCAATCGTAAAAAGTATCATGGTTACTGAAGCTCTTTCGCCAGCTACAAAAATTGAGGTGTTAAATGAGTATTTACCAAAAGAAGGCGATGAAGGTTTTTTTGCAAATGCCTATCAAGAACACGGAAAGCAACTTGAAAAACAATTTCATTCAGGTGATGCGGCTATTTTTAAAACCATTAGCGGTTGGACAGATCATAAATATTATATTTTAATGAATGATGTAGCAGCAGAAACAATTGTTCGAATTACCGGACCAAATAATAAAAGTATTTGCGCTAAAGTATTAGGTCCTTTGCAAGAGACAAAAGGTGGATCGGGTTTGTTATTACGAATGAGTAATTCTGCAGCATCCTCTTTGGGTATAACAGACCCTAAATTTACCGTTACCGTAACTTATTTTGAATAAGATAAATTGCAGTATCTTCACTCCACATAAGATGTGTACTATCTATCTTATTTTCTATATTTAATGTAAAGCACATATTCTCTTTTTTTTAATCGTAAGTTTTAGTTGGGTATGAAAACAATAATTTGCTACTTCACTATTTTGATGTCTTTATATGCTTGTAATAGCCAAGCACAGGAGAAATCATTGTCTGTTAAAGAATTTGAAATGAAAATGAATACCCAAAATCCACAGATTTTGGATGTGAGAACCATGGGTGAATTCCAAGCGGGTCATTTGAAAAATTCTTTACAAGCAGATTGGCAAAATAAAAGTCAATTCGAAGATCGAATTCAGTATTTAGACAAAACAAAACTGCTTTTGGTGTATTGTGCTTCAGGAATGAGAAGCGCTGCTGCGGCTAAATATTTACTGAGCAAAGGGTTTGTAGATGTTCAGAATTTAAATCGCGGACTTACTTCTTGGAAACTGGAAGGAAAGTCAATAGAGGGGTCTTCCAATCAACAACAATTAAGTATTGATGAATATCAAAAGCTTACTAATTCTGAAGACAATGTGCTAGTAGATTTTGGGGCAGAATGGTGCCCACCTTGTAAAAAAATGGAGCCGGTGTTATTGCAATTAAAAAAAGAACTTCCCACACAATTTAGATTGGTCAAAGTGGATGGAGGTAATGATATTGATGTGATGAAAGCACAGAATGTTAGTGCACTTCCTGTCTTTATTATATACCAAAAAGGGAAAGAAGTATGGCGCAAACAGGGGGTAGTTGATTTAGCTGAATTAAAAGAACGGTTAGCGCATAAATAGATTACAAAGAGGCATGCTTAAGTCGGTAACCTCTTAAAAAATCCTCAATTAGCATTCGCTTTTTTCCTTCCATTTGTAAATCGAGAATTTGAATAAAACCATCATTACAAGTATATTTTAAGTATGTTTTGCCATCAGAAAATACTTGGCCCGGAGTATTTTTTTTGATACTTATCTCCTTTTTGCTTTTGAAGACTTTCAATGTTTTGTCGTCCAATACCGTTAACGCCCCCGGAAATGGTGACAATCCTCTTATTAAATTATGGATATGATTGGCTGAATGATTCCAATGTATCTGACAGGTTTCTGTAAAAATTTTTGGTGCATGTTTTAATGGAATCTCATCTTTCGGTAAAATAGAAGATTGAGGGCTTGAATGGAGATTTTCAATGGCAAGGCCTTTGACAGTTTTAACCAGTAATGCAGCTCCAATTTCTTTCATTTTATCATGAACTTCACCTGTGGTCTCATCTTCACCAATGGCAAAGCTTTCTTGCAACAGAATGTCGCCGGTATCAATTTCATGTTTTAGCTTAAAAGTGGTAACACCGGTCTCTTTTTCTCCATTGATAACGGCCCAATGAATGGGCGCTGCCCCTCTATATTGTGGTAATAATGAGCCATGTAAATTAATAGTACCCAACGAAGGCATATTCCATACCTGTTCCGGCAACATCCTAAACGCAACAACTATTTGTAGATTGGCCTTTAAAGCACTTAATTGTTTGATGAAATCAGGATTTTTTAATTTTTCAGGTTGAAGAATGGGCAACCCTTTTTCAACAGCATACTTTTTTACGGCACTCTCTGTCAATTTCATTCCACGTCCTGCCGGTTTATCGGGTGCAGTAACTACACCTACAATAGGTAAACCCTCCTTTATTAATGCATCCAATGAAGCCACTGCAAAGTCCGGTGTTCCCATGAAAATGACACGTAAGTCTTTGAGTGATGAAATGGAACTTGTTGGTTGCATTGGACAAAGTTAAATGTTGTATTGGTAGCC
Source organism: Bacteroidota bacterium (assembly GCA_031417635.1). Taxonomy (GTDB): domain Bacteria; phylum Bacteroidota; class Bacteroidia; order Chitinophagales; family Chitinophagaceae; genus Sediminibacterium. Next base: position 33,262 of record JANOVY010000058.1, read on the forward strand.
TGTTTTTCTATTCTGATGGCCAAAAAAAAGGATCAAATGTGGTTTTATTTATTCGAAATCATCGTACAACAAATATTTTTTTCTAATTTTTTTAAATGCGTCTATTTTAGGTTGCCAGCTTTCACGAATTTCTTTTTCTGTTTTACCGGCTTTTATCTGAGCCATTAATTCATGATTGCCTGCTAACCAGTTGAATGTAGTATTCAAGGGCTTCTCATTGCTTGATTTATTGAAAAAAATTTCTTTGTCCGGAAATAGATGATAGGCTTCCAATAAATATTTAATTTGAATTTTTCCGTTCAATTTTTGTAGTACTTCATCAGTTTTGCCAAATAAATTCCAACCAAAGCATTCTTGATTTTTTAGTTTTGGTTCTTTGGCACCATCTCGAGAACGGGGTGTAAAACTGAATAATGTTTTGGGCAAAAAAGGATGGCCAAAAATGGCAAAAGGATGATCTGTTCCTCTGCCTTCGCTTAGTATGGTCCCCTCAAATAAACAGGTACTTCCATACCAATATACCGATGACATATCCGGGATATTGGGTGAAGGTTTTATGGGTAGTATATATTTGCTTTTGTGGTTGTAATTGGCACATTTGATAACTTGAAAATGGAACAAAGTATCCTTTGAATTATTTGCACGTTTATAATAATCATGTTTACTATTTGCTTTTTTAGATAACCATCTTTCTCCTGCTATCATGAAAGCATACTCAGCAATGGTCATTCCATATACAATGGGGATTGGTTGCATGCCAACAAAACTTTTATAGGCAGTATCCAAAACCGGACCATCTACATAAAAGCCATTTGGATTGGGTCTATCTAAAATCATTAGCGGTTTACTATTTTCAAATGCCGCTTCCATAAATTCTTGTAGTGAAGAAATAAAAGTATAAAAACGAGTACCTAGATCTTGTATGTCAAACAGAAGAATGTCTACTTTTGATAAATCTTCCGAACTGGGTCTTCTTTTTTTACCATACAATGAAACAATCGGTATGCCTGTTGCGAAATCGGTATAATTGTCTATTTTTTCTCCTGCATCCGCAACCCCTCTAAACCCATGTTCCGGACCAAAGGCAACGGTAATATTGATACCCAATGACAAAAGCGTGTCTACCAGATGCTTATTTCCAATGGTAGCAGTGTGATTGGCGAAAATGCCCACCCGTTTTCCTTTGAGTAATGGTAGATATGTTTGGGTTCGATAGGCTGCGGGGATAGGTGTTTGAGCGGATAAAATATGGAAGACAAACAACCCGATAATGATAAATGCTACTTTTTGCATAAGATTGTCCTTTTTTTGGGAAGTTAACTAGAAATTTTGACTAGTTCTAAATTTTGGATTGTACTTTTGCCGCCTGATTTCGGAATTTATTTTTCTCTGTTTCAAGTATACTTATTTTAATAAGTCTGCAAAGACTCATTTGTTAGTAGTAGAATAAATATCGAAGACCACATTATTCAATTTCAAATTTAAAACATGCAACAAGTAAAAAAAGGTGATACTGTAAAAGTACATTATCATGGTAAGTTAACAGATGGTACTACATTCGATTCCTCTGAAGGTCGTGAGCCATTAGAATTTGAAGTCGGAGGTGGTATGGTAATTCCCGGTTTTGACAGCGGCGTAACCGGAATGACGATTGGGGAAAAGAAAACAATATTAATTCCTAATTTGGAAGCCTACGGTCCCAAACAAGATGAAATGATTATGGAATTTCCAAAAGAGCGTTTTCCTGCAGATATGGTTCCGGAAGTGGGTATGCAATTGAACATGAATAATGGGTCTGATCAAAATTTCCCGGTTATTATTGTTGAAGTTAAAGATGAAGTGGTTGTTTTAGATGCAAATCATCCACTTGCCGGCGAAGATCTGACCTTTGATTTGGAGTTGGTAGAAATTACCGCAAGTAAATCACTAATCATTATGCCTTAAACTGATTATTAAAAAGTCGTGTGTAGAAAATAAATATAAAATGCCTGATGAATTTTCATCAGGCATTTTATATTTATTTACAGTCACTTTCTTAATTCCTATGCCTTTTTCCCCATCCACCATCCCAACCAGATTCCACATAAGCTCCAACTAACAATTGCATCAATCAAATGCGCGCGAACATCAAATATTTTATACCAGATAAAGCTATTATACGGAACGTTGATAAATACAATCAATCCAATAAAAACACAAGCAATAAATATTGTGCCGAAACTGGTTCTCCCGGATTTTAATAAGACCCAGCATAATAGCCAAACCATAAAAATGGTTGCTACCAATCCCCGGAACATATTCATATACATATCGTTCATAGACATATTGAACGACTTATGATATTGTATCGCAGCCCAAGGTTTTCCTTGCATATCCTCTCCCGCTTTGGTGGATTCTTCATACGAGGTGCCTTTAGGAGAGCTTGGCAATAAATAACCCCCTTCCTTCTCAATATTTCCATTTAACACTTTCATAATGGTATCCTGATTAATTGTATAGTCTTGCGAAGGCCTGTGCAGATCTAAAACTGTCCAGGAAAGCGTTTGCCAGATAAAAATGAGCAAACCCCCTACGATTGAGCCAATAATTGATTTCTTCATACAATGGTTATTTGGTTTAAGCAACAAAATATATAATTGAATCTGAATTTGCAATAGTTTACTAAAAAAGGATTCGTTTTTCCTTGAATGTATTTATTAAGGCTTCTCGTAACTTGCGTAAGTTAAAAGTTAGATACATGTTGTCAGGTTATTCATTTACGGTTGTTGATCGTTTTGTTAGGTATGTTCAATTAGATACTCAAAGTGATCCTCAGAGTACTAGTTCACCTAGTTCAGTAAAACAAAAGAAATTATCAGCCCTATTGGCCCAAGAGTTGCTGGAAATGGGGCTCCTTTCTGTGCATACCGATGATTTTGGATATGTATATGCAAGCATTCTTCCAAATACTGAAAAACAGGTGCCGGTTATTTGTTTTTGTAGTCATGTGGATACAGCCCCCGATTGCAGTGGCACATATGTTAAGCCAATCATCCATGAAAATTATGATGGGTCTGATATAACATTGCCTGATGACTCTTTACAAATCATAAGTGTCTCCGATTATCCTTATTTAAAAGAACACATTGGTGGCAAAATAATCACCGCTAGTGGATTAACATTACTTGGTGCTGATGATAAAGCGGGTGTGTCAGAAATAATGGACATGGCCAACTATTTATTATGTCACCCTGAAATTAAACATGGCGAAATTAAAATTTTATTTACACCAGATGAAGAAGTGGGGAAAGGTACTGCAAAGCTTGATTTGCAAAAATTGGGAGCCGATTTTGCTTATACTTTAGATGGAGGAGCGCTAGGCAGTTTTGAAGATGAAACCTTCAGTGCGGATGCAGTAAAGATAATGATTCAGGGAGTAATTGCACATCCGGGATATGCCAAAGGGAAATTGGTAAATGCAATTAAAATTGCCAGTGAAATAATTGATAAACTCCCACGAAATGAATGGTGTCCGGAAGTAACCGAAAAATTGCAAGGTTTTATACATCCGGTGAGAATTGAAGGAAATGCAGAATCTGCATTGCTGGAGTTTATTATTCGCGATTTCGATACCCAACAATTAGCTATTTATGAAGCTAATTTACTTGCATTGGTTGAATCTGTTTTGAAAGAACATCCTTCAGCATCAATGCATTTTGAAGTGATTGAGCAATATAGAAACATGAAAGAAATATTGGTACAATATCCACAGGTTTCTGAAAATGCGATAGAAGCATATAGAAATGTTGGATTACAGGTTATTAATGAACCTATTCGAGGGGGTACTGATGGAAGCCGATTAAGTTTTATGGGTCTGCCATGTCCTAATATTTTCACGGGTATGCAGGCAATCCATAGTAAACATGAATGGGTGGGTGTAAGGGATATGGAAAAAGCAGTAGAAGTTTTGATTGAATTAGTGCAAGTATGGGAAAGGAAAGCTTATTAAAAATGTATCCATTTTTAAAAGCATTTATTTGGCAGAAGAAAATTTTTAGTTATTTACTTTTTGAGGGTTCTAATAAAAAAAATCTGACAAAATCAATTTTTTAACAAATGAAAACAAAACATTGTTATCTACTTTTCTTTTTTTGTAATAGTATTTTTTCAATAAAGTCTACTTCACAAGAAAGTCCGGTTTTACAAAACTATTACAAGCATGTTCGTAAAACCTTTGATGAAAAAAATGCTTTTGAAACTGTTTCATATGTAGAAAAACGGTGGCGAATAGCCGGTAATAAAGGATTTAATGAGAGTATTTTTTATGTGGAAGACATTCTTAAAAAATCCGGTTTTATTAATGAATTGGTTGCTCGTTCAAATGATCAACTAACGTATCGTATTGAAAGACGTGTCATGAAACATCCTACTTGGGAACCCATCAATGCAACGGTAGAGATCGTAGGTGAAATAGAACCACTTTTAGCGTTCAAGACTAACAGGAATATGTTAGCCATTAATTCAGGAAGTACGCCACCCGAAGGATTAGAAGTAGAAGTGGTGTATTCAGGAAAAAGTACAAAAGATGACATCGATAAATTAGCACTTAAAGGAAAAGTTCTTTTCATAGAGCAATCCATTTCACAAGCCTATCGTACAGCCATCAATAAAGGTGCCATTGGTGCCTTGGGCTATTCTTTACCCTCTTACACCCAGCCGCAAAAACATGTAAATTCTATCCAATTTTCAAGTATTCAAAATGTTGACAGCCTTGCAAAAACTTTTGGGATTTTGTTGTCAACCAAAGCCAAAGATCGCTTGAAAGCCACGCTGAGTAAAGGTCCTGTTCGTTTGCGAATTAAGATACTTACCAAAATGTATAAAGCTGAAGAATTAACAATCATTGCCGATGTAAAAGGGAAAACAAAACCCGATGAACGGTTTGTGTTTTCTGCCCATGTTCAGGAACCCGGTGCAAATGATAATGCAACCGGCGTGGGAACATTAGCTGAAATGGCAAGGGTTACAGCTCAACTTTATAAGAGTGGTCAATTTTCACCAGGTAGAAGCATCACGTTTTTATGGGGTGATGAAATTGTTTCTACAAAAAGATATGTAACAGAAAATAAAGAATTGGCGAATGGAATTAAGTGGGGCATGAGTTTAGATATGGTTGGTGAGGATACACAAAAAACCGGTGGATCTTTTTTAATTGAAAAAATGCCGGATCCCTCTGCAGTTTGGACTAGAGGCGAAGAAAAACATTCTGAATGGGGAGGAAGTCCCATACCCGAATCTGCAATCATACCCCACTATTTTAACGATTTTATTTTGAATCGCTGTTTAGATCAAGCTAAAACGAATGGATGGATAGTCAAAACCAATCCTTTTGAAGGAGGTTCAGATCACACTCCTTTTTTGGAAGCCAAAATTCCGGGATTATTAATGTGGCATTTTACCGACGTGTTTTATCATACCGATGGTGACAGGCTGGAAAATGTTTCAGCTTGGGAAATGAAGAATGTGGGTGTTTCCGCCTTGGTATCTGCAATGATTTTAACAACGGTTGATGAAAAAGTGTCAATCTTTTTAATAGAAGAAATAAAGCAATCTGCGTTTAAAAGATTACAAATTGAATCTACATTAAGTAAAGAAGTTGTTTTGAAAGGAGGCAACAAAGAAACCGAAAAACACATTCTTGATGTTTGGGGTAAATATTATGAAGAGGCCATTGGCAAAATGGAGAATTTGCAAGTCGGGGGTAGCAATGAAAAAGTAATGCAAGCAATTTCATTGGCTAAAAATTCCGTTCATGAAAAAACGCAACAATATTTAAGAGATTTATAAACGATATGTTTCTATTTTTTTTGTGAAAATCTCTCAGTAACTCATTTATAAACAATCCGTTATTTGACATGTAGCAAAGAGGCTTTTAATTGTAACAATTGTATTTTTTTAGAACTGTAATATTTAGGATATTCGGACTACTTATCTAATAATCTACTTACATTACATTCAAAACGTATTTTATGAGCATACTTGCAGATTTTTGGTGGGTATTGGTTTTATTATTCATCATATTCAGTGGCCTGGTTACTGTTAATCAAGGCACTATTGCTGTTATCACACTTTTCGGTAAATACCGCCGTGTTCTCCGCCCAGGATTAAATTTCAAAGTGCCAATTCTTGAACAAGTTTTTAAAACTGTAAGCATTCAAAATCGTTCAGTAGAGTTAGAATTTCAGGCCGTCACGCTTGACCAGGCTAATGTTTATTTTAAGAGTATGTTATTATATTCTGTTATCAATCAGGATGAAGAGTCTATTAAAAATGTGGCTTTTAAATTCATAAGTGATAAAGATTTAATGCAAGCATTAATCAGAACAGTAGAAGGAAGTATTCGAGGATTTGTAGCTACCAAAAGGCAAGCTGAAATATTATTACTTAGAAGAGAAATCGTTGAGTTTGTAAAAGATCAAATTGATCAATCACTCGAAAGTTGGGGGTATCATTTACAGGATTTGCAAATCAATGATATCACATTTGACCAAGTTATCATGGAAAGTATGAGCAGGGTAGTTGCTAGTAATAATTTGAAGGCGGCGGCCGAAAATGAAGGCCAAGCTTTATTAATTACCAAAACAAAAGCTGCTGAAGCTGAGGGAAATGCAATAAAAATTTCTGCAAGTGCCGAAAAGGAAGCCGCTCGTTTACGTGGACAAGGAGTTGCTTTGTTTAGAGAAGAAGTGGCCAAAGGAATGAGTCAAGCAGCTGAACAAATGAAACAAGCTAACTTGGATACCAATGTCATTTTATTTAGTATGTGGACTGAAGCCATCAAGAATTTTGCAGAAGTTGGAAAGGGAAATATTATATTTTTAGATGGCAGCCCGGAGGGAATGGAAAACAATATGCGGCAAATAATGGCAATGGTGAAAATGAAAGAAATACAAAAAAATCCATAATTTTTTTTAGTTAATAATTATGAAGTGAATAAAATGAAGTATTTATCCATACAAGAATATTTTTTTATTTTTGTATGGATTTCTTTGATAAATCTTTGGCAAATTTGTTTTTACTAATGATCATAACTGATAACTCTTGAAATTCTCCATTGATTGTCTTTTTTCTGCCAAATCATGAGAAATTTAAAAGTCCCCAATTCTTCTTTTCCATTTTCAATGTGGCGAAATTCATGCATGCCTATTTCAATAGCACCATAGCCTTGAAGCGGATGTACTTCTAAACTTCCCTTCACTATATTTCTAGTTAATTTCTGATCTTTTTTGAAAGTATTACTAAAGTTTTCAAATACTGTTTTATAGGGAATCAGTCCACCGTTGTCTTGGAACCATTCCAGGTCTTCGGTAAACATGCCTTTGAATTTTTGCATGTTTTGTTTATTAAATGCTTCAAATACCGTGCTGTCCAGCTTTGCTATTTCTGTAAATAGTTCTTTAGTAGTTTGTGCAACCTTTTTTTCCTGAGAACTGGTCGTATTTATTCCCAATAGTAAAAATGCAAATGGAAACAGAAATATTTTTACATGGTTTGATATTTTCATTTTTCAATTTTTTATTGGATATCAATTAACTGGGTTTGATTTATTATTTCGGTTAAGGAAGAAAACAAATGGTCTAGGTCTTGTTGAGTATTGAAAACCTGAATCGAGTATCGAATAAAAATATGTCCATCTTGTTGCATCACAGGAATCTCTATTCTATATTTTTCAAACAATAGCTGTTTTAGTTTTTCAGGTTCCTTCGTCTTAACAGGAATACTACACATCTGCCCTAAAAATTCATCTGTAATCGGGCATAAGGGTTTTGATCCCATCAAATCACAAAAACGAAGGTAATTTTTATGCGCTAGTTCTCTACATTCAGCCGACCGTTTTGGCCATTCATGTTCTTCCAGAAATTGAATGGTTTTGGGTATTGTTAAGAAAGCTGAAATATCTCTGGTTCCCTGCAATTGATGATAGTCCAAGAATTGGGAATGAGATGGATGTGAGCTTTCATATCCCCAACTAATGATCAAGGGGTCGAAATTGGCTTGTAATTCTTTTTTCACATAAAGAAATGAACAACCTTTTGGTGTACACATCCACTTATGACAGGCCCCGGTATATACGTCTGCCTGAATTTTTGATAGGTCTAGTGGAATATGACCGGGCACATGGGCGCCATCTACAATGGTAAGTAACCCTTTTGATTTAGCAATGTCACATATTTCCTTTATTGGAAATATGAGTCCGGTAGCACTAGTTATTTGACCAATAAAGATGGCCTTTGTTTTATTGTTCAAACCTTTGAAAAAATCAGCTATCATTTGTTCTTTTGAAACAAGTGGAAGTTGAATAGGTTGGCGTATATATTTTGCCTTGGCTTTTTTGCAATAATAATTCCAAGTCCGGTCCAAAGCGCCATATTCGAGATTGGTCGAAAGAATTTCATCCCCTTCGCTAAGTTGTAAACTTTTTGCAATGATATTGATTGCATATGAAGGGTTTGTGGTAAAAACAACATCATCTTCATGGCAATGAATATACTTTGCCAATGCCTCACGTGATTTTTTTAAATAGGCAGGGCCATTTACTGTAATAAACTGAACCGGTTCTCTTTCAAGTTCAAGCTGCCATTTTTGATAGTCTTCAAAAATGGGTGAAGGGCAGGCCCCAAAAGATCCAAAGTTTAAATAAGTAATACCTTTTTGCAACAGAAATGCTGAAATGAAGGGTTGATTTTCCATGTGATAAAAATAGTGAATTTTGTACGGATGATATTGGATGACAAGTAAGATATTGTTGATGAACCATATTGCTCACATCATTAAAGTTATTCAAAAAAAGAAATTTGCAACGATTCATTTAACTTTTTTTAACCCAGAATTGCCAGTGTGATTTTATTTTTAAATAAAACCGACTAATTCCGGAAGCACAAGCTATTTTATTTTTTTTCTAATAAATGAGTATATTAGTCTTGGTATTTGCAGCTAGTTTGATTACAAAATATGATGACCATGTCAATTATTTCATCGGATAGTGCTAAGTCCTTACATCATAAGCTTTCATTACTTAAAGACACGAAATCAATCAAGGCTGAAATGGAAGCTTTTGGCTATGATGAAGAAACCATCAATGAAAAATTGAATGAGTTCAAGAAACGAAAACTGGCCAATCGGCAAACCAATGGATTTATTTGTTTGGCAATAGGTGCTACACTTGGATTTGTTAGCTGTTTATTAACGGTATTGAATCCGATTCCGGAAATATACTATTGGGTTCTGTATGGTTTAACTTCTACTGCCATTCTCATTATTTGTTTGGGTCTATATTTTGTTTTTGAGTAATATCCATTAATGACTCTGTTGACGATCTATATCATAATCATACACCATTGTCCTTTTTTTACTTAAGCGTACATGCACCGTTTTTCACGAAAGACTTTGTGATTTGTTGAAATTGTCGCTTGTTTCATTTTTACTAAAAAATCATTATTTTATAATCATTTATTCTGCTATTCGTACTATTTTTGGTGTATTCATACATGTTTTACCATTTAATAACTATTTATTCATAAGGCAGGTTTACAGAAAAATTATTTCACATCCGGTCTACGATGAGATTTGTTAAAGTTGAAGTGCTGTAAAATAACTCCTGTTAACACAACTACAATTTCCCATATGTGTAAAAGCTTTCCTAAAAATACCTTGATTTACATTTTTATTCACAACTACACTGTTCTTTTGTAATAGCATTTAATTTTAGCTTCACTAAAAAAGTATTTGAGATGTTCAATCTTCTGCAAATAGATACCTTACAAAAAGCAGTGAATGCCTTACCTGCACCTCCTCAACAAATATCATTATGGTCACTTCTTGAAAAGGGGGGCTGGATCATGTATCCTCTATACATACTTTTGGTAGCAGCTATTTTTGTTTTTATTGAAAGACTATTGGCTATCCGAAAAGCTTCTCGGATCGATGATAATTTTATGAATATTATTCGAGACCATGTAGTGACAGGAAATGTAATTGCAGCACGTAGTCTGGCTAAGAATACCGATAACCCGGTTGCTAGGATGATTGATAAAGGATTGCAACGAATAGGCAAACCCATTGATGCTATTGAAAAAAGTATGGAAAACGTTGGAAAATTGGAAATGTATAAAATGGAGAAAAACTTGTCAATCCTTTCACTGATTGCCGGTATTGCTCCTATGTTTGGGTTTTTGGGTACTATTATTGGAATGATACAGTTGTTTTACGGAATTGCCAGTTCCGGACAATTCACTTTAAATGACATTGCAGGTGGTATTTATGTAAAAATGATTACTTCTGGAACAGGATTGATTATTGGGTTGTTGGCTTATATTGCTCACAATGCACTTACCACACAGATAGATAAAACGGCTAATAAGATGGAAGCTGCAAGTGCTGAGTTTATTGATGTTTTACAAGAACCCACTAGATAATTAATAATAAGTAAATGAACATTCGTAAACGATTAAAAACACATCCCGAAGTGCATACAGGTGCTTTGAATGATATATTGTTCATCCTGCTATTATTTTTTCTAATAGTTTCAACTTTGGCCAATCCCAATGTAATCAAGGTTTCTAACCCCAAAGCAAAAAGTGATACAAAATCTAAACAAACAGTGGTGGTTACTGTTGATAAAGATCAAAATTTATTTCTAGCACAAAAGAAAATTACCATTGACCAATTGGAAATAGAATTGAAAGCCTATTTAGCCAAAGAAACCGATAAGCCTTCTGTTGTCATCAATGGAGATAGTACAGCCCATCTTGGCACGGCTATTAAAGTAATGCAAGTAATTAAGAAATTAGGCGCAACACCTGTGATGGCAGTGGATAACGGACATTGATGAGGAAGCAAGAGTGAAATGTGAAAAATTCCCTTTGAATGAAGCGTTTTCCATCCTTTCCAAGTAGGGAGACGTTTATTTTGGCAGACAATCAAACGAGGGTGGTTATGAGGATGTTTCAGGTTAAGAAAGCTCGTGCCATTCTGTCCTTTCCTTGCAGATCCTTCCTCAATTCAACTTGATATCCCATCATATTAAACAACGCAACAACTTCTTTCCCCAGCATTTCATTGATCTCTAAATAAATAATACCCGTACCGGAAAGATGGGTTTTGCCAAATGCTGCAATCTTTCTGTAAAAAATTAACGCATCATCATTTGGAACAAACAAGGCAACTGCCGGTTCAAAATCAAGAACATTTTTTGCCATACCCTCCTTCTCCGATTGTCTGATATAGGGTGGGTTACTTACAATCATATCAAAAACCGGTAATTGATCCCAATTTGCTTCATCTAAAAAATCAATATTAAGTAAGCGCATATCTGTCTGCATTGCATTTGCATTTTGTTGGGCCACAGCTAATGCGTCTTTACTCACATCAATAGAAATGATAGAAAGTTCCGATAGTTTTTTTTTCAAAGCAATAGGAATACACCCAGATCCCGTTCCAATATCCAACAACTTTTCACAAGATTTCCCCCAGTTTTCCCTTTCTGCATTCAACTTTTCGCGCTCTTCACTCTCTTCCACAATCCAATTAACCAGCTCTTCCGTTTCCGGTCTTGGAATTAAAGTATGTTCATTTACATACAATTTCATTCCTGCAAACCAGACTTCCTCCAAAATATATTGTATGGGTTTGTATGTCGCCAAATCGGTTAATACTTGATTCAGCTTAATTTTTTCGTTATCAGAAAGTAGTTGACCTTTATTAAGTAAGCGATTAATCTTGGTCTTGCCGGTAATATTTTCCATTACCCAATCACTAATGGCTTTTGCCTCCCTTTCATCATATATATTTTTAAGTAGTACGAGCGATTGATGCTCTGCCATTTGAATAGTCATGCTGCAATGTTAGCACCATTTGGTTATTTTTGCCAATTCTCTTATGAATTTTACCGATGACTTATATATGGAAAGATGCATTGAACTAGCCCGATTAGGGGCCGGTTTGGTAGCGCCAAATCCAATGGTTGGATCTGTTTTGGTCTATAAAGGAAGGATCATTGGTGAGGGATTTCATCAAGAATTTGGGCAGTCACATGCCGAAGTGAATTGTTTGAAAAGTGTATCAATAACAGATAGCCAATTCATTTCTGCAGCTACATTATATGTTTCCCTGGAGCCCTGTTCACATTTTGGCAAAACACCTCCTTGTTCTGACTTAATTATTCAAAAAGGGATCAAACGAGTTGTGATAGGAACAATAGATCCATTTCATTCAGTTAATGGAAAGGGACTTAGCCAATTACAAACTGCAGGCATTGAAGTTATGGTTGGGATACTTGAGGAAAAATGTAAAGAACTGAATAAACGTTTTTTTACATTTCATCAATATAAAAGACCCTATGTAATTCTAAAATGGGCTCAATCGGGTAATGAAAAAATTAGTTCAGACACCAAAGAAAGAATACAAATTAGCCATGCAACTACCAATCGGTTAGTTCACAAATGGCGAAGTGATGAAGCATCCATCATGGTAGGGACCAATACTGCTTTCTTAGATGATCCTTCATTGGATAATCGTTATTGGAGTGGTAAAAGCCCTGTGCGATTAGTATTGGATCTTATTTTGCGATTACCCAAAAAACTTACATTGTTTAATCATAAACAAACTACCATTATCTTTAGTCATATTGGTCAGGCAAATGAAGATAATTTAATCTATTCTCAAATAAAAAAGGGGCCTGATCTCATCCAAGATGTTTTACATGTTTGTTTTGAAAGGAATTTGCAAAGCATTTTGGTAGAAGGTGGTGCAAAGCTATTGCAATCATTCATTAATGCCAACCTCTGGGATGAAGCAAGAATTATTACTCATGACAAACTAATCATTGATCAAGGGATAAACGCACCGGTCTTACAAAACCAGGAATTAATGGAAGTTGAAAAAATTACCGGTGACACAATCCAATATTTTAATAATAAAATGAATCAAATTTCGATCTAATTCGTACTCATTACAAACATATGTATTATTTAATAGGCAGCATTGTACTAACCTCTTATTTAACCCTGGCTTTTAAAGTATGTGAAAAATATTCGATTAATATTTTTCAAGCAATTGTATTTAATTATATCACTTGTGTAATTACGGGTTCTTTGATAAATGGGTCTTTCCCAATCAATGAAGAAGTTGTAAAAACACCTTGGTTTGCATGGGCTGGGATTATGGGTATTTTGTTCGTTTCCATTTTTAATGTGGTGGGTTTTACTGCACAAAAAATTGGGGTGGCGGTTGCTTCAGTCGCTAATAAATTATCATTGATTATACCGGTTATTTTATCAGTTTATTTATACCATGAGTCGGTTGCAGGTTGGAAGTTGGTTGGGGTGTTATTAGCATTGGCGGCTGTTGTTCTTACTTGTTATCAATCCAAAGAACAAGAAAATGAGAAAGAAGCCGGCATAAAAAAGTGGGAATATATCTTACCATTTATTTTATTCATTGGAAGCGGACTATTGGATGCTTTGATCAACCATGTTCAAAAGCTATATGTAACAGAGGAAAATAAAAATGCTTTCCTTATCAGCGGATTCTTTTCTGCAGCTGTAATTGGTTCAAGCTTTTTGCTAGTTCAATATGTGGCAGGTAAACAAAAATTTGCTATTAAAAATGTTTTGGCCGGAATAATCATTGGTGTCCCTAATTATTTCTCTATCTGGTGTTTGGTTCGTTTTCTAAAACAAAGTCCCTGGGAAAGCAGTGCAAGTATTCCGGTAAATAATATGGGAATTGTTTTGTTTAGTTCAATCGTTGCTTGGTTATTTTTTAAAGAAAAACTTTCTGCCATCAATTGGGCGGGTATTGCTTTATCCCTGCTGGCTATTTATCTCATTGCATTTGGAAATACATTATGAGTGACCTGGATTTTTTTCAAACAATTGACAAACCTTCCATCGCAGAGTTAAAGGAAAGGGGAAGTAAATTTATTGGACATGCCTTTCCCTTAGAAAAAAAGGAATCATTTAAAATATTGTTGCATCAACTTAAAAAAGAACACCCCAAAGCAGTCCATCATTGTTTTGCCTACCGTTTAGGCTGGGAGGGAAATCAATTTAGAGTTAGTGATGACGGTGAGCCGGGAGGAACTGCAGGAAGACCCATACTTGGACAAATTGATAGTAAACAGTTAACAAATATTGCAGTAATTGTGGTTCGATATTTTGGGGGCACATTATTAGGGGTGCCCGGATTAATTCAAGCATATAAATCCGCTGCTTCCATGGCATTACAATTGATTCCAATTGTACAAAAAGCAATTGAGGTTAACTATGAATTGCAATTTGATTATACTTTGATGAATGAGGTAATGAACATTATAAAGCAAACCGGATGTAGCGTTGTTGATCAAGAAATGCAACTTTTTTGTTTAATAAAAATCGGCATTCCAAAAGCTAAATTGGATGAGGTACTGTATAGATTGTCATTACTTCATACACTTGAAGTAAAAAAAGCAATTGCTTTGCAATAATGTTTTAGGCCTTGTTGGTAAGTTTGTAAACATACAAGCCTACTATTTCTTTAATGAAATAACTCCATTCAGATAATAATGAAAAATCAGGAACTAAGAAATCTCCGATATCTGTTTTTAATGGTGTTACTTTATAATCACAGGGAAAAGCGACAAATGAATACCCTATTTTATTAAAAACGGATAAAGACCTTTTCATATGTAATGCAGAAGTGATTAAAATAAATGGTGGTTTCAATTCAAAAGAGTCTAATACTTTTTTTGAATAAATGCCATTTTCATATGTATTTCTTGATCTCGTTTCTAAAATAAGATCCTTCTCAGGTATACCGTTTTTGATAAATTCCTTAAGTAAAAAGGAGGCTTCTGCTGGTCCTTCTTGATTAAGTTTCCCTGTTCCGCCACTTATTATTATTTTTTTAATAAAACCTTGATGATACAAATTGGCAGTTTGAATAAATCTATCCGCATTGTTCCCAAAATAACCCCGATTGTATTTATCATAACCAGACAATCCGCCCAATAAAACACCGGCTTCATAGGCTTTGCTTATTGGCAATGTTACAGGCTCCGGCTGCCACAATGAAACCATCGATCTATAAAAAAAAGGATTGGAGAATACAACTAAAATAACTAAAATCAGAATGGGTACTCTTTTTTTAACTTTTGGTGACTTGCTTAATTTTACCCAAATGAAAAGTGCCACAATCCACCAGATTGGGACAAGCAAAAAGAATAAAATTTTAGATAGAATGAAAAACATAAAATGAATTTGAAAAATCAATATTGGATGTGTTACTGAATCATATTATTTTTTACTAAACTGATTACTTACTATCCATTCTTTGTTTCCATTAACATATTGATAAAATCCTTCGCCACTTTTAACCCCTAATTTACCCGCAGTTACCATGTTTACGAGCAGTGGGCATGGTGCATATTTTGAATTTCCAAATCCTTCATAAAGTACATTCAATATGCTCAAGCATACATCCAACCCAATATAGTCTGCTAATTGCAATGGTCCCATTGGATGTGCCATACCTAATTTCATGATGGTATCTATGGCTTCTACCTCAGCAATCCCTTCAAATAAACTATATATCGCTTCATTGATCATGGGCATCAAAATTCTATTAGCAATAAAGCCCGGGTAATCATTAACAACACACGGAATTTTTCCAATTTTTTTACTAAGTTCAATGATCGTGTCTGTAATTTCTTTTGTTGTGGCAAAACCATTGATTACTTCTACCAATTTCATCACCGGTACAGGATTCATAAAATGCATGCCAATTACAGAACCGGGCCTTTTTGTAACAGAACCCATTTTAGTAATAGAAATGGAAGATGTATTTGTTGCAAGTATTGCATGAATGGGAGCCAGTTCATCCAATTGTTTAAAAATTTTCAATTTTAACTCAATATTTTCAGTGGCCGCCTCTATCACCAGATCTGCATTGGACACGCCAACAGAAATATCTGCTTGAAAATGAATATTTGCTATTGCATTTTGTTTTTGTTTATCAGTCAATATTCCTTTTGAGACTTGTCTATCAAAATTCTTTTCTATTGTTAGTTTTGCTTTATCCAATTGATCCGTATTCACATCTACCAATGTTACTAGAAAACCATTTTGGGCAAATACATGTGCAATACCATTTCCCATGGTTCCTGCACCTATGATTGTAATATTTTGAAGATTCATTTTTTCAAGTTAACTTTTAATAATCAAACAAGGTTCTCCCCCAAATGTAAAATCTTAGTTTTTATCCTTAGTATTTATTTGAAATTTTCCACGGGACATTACTGTAACCCTAGCAAGAAAATGCATGCTTCAGATCAACATCATCAATTTTCTATTTAATAAATACCTTTATTTCTTATGTAGTAAAGGGAGAGGTTAGTTTATCATTTTTTATCAAAGACAAACGCTGCCTGCGAAAGCCCGCTAAGTCTTATTTTTTAGACTTAAAATCGCCCCTTTTCCAAGCTTGAACAAAATCAGCCCATGCTGCGGGATTTAGGATATTCATGGGGGGTATTTGACCTGAATAATAGGACTTAGTAGCCTGTTGGCGCAGTTGATAATTTACTGCTTCTCTTCCATCCGCCGGTAAGCTGGCAATTAATAATCTACGTGTGGCTTCGTCATTGTTTTTACGGGCAATTTCATATAAGTCATCAGGGACTCTGTTATTTACAAAATCTCTTTCAAATTGGGCTCTTGTAGGTCTTGGTTTAAGGATGGTAGCTGGCAAATAAGCGGTATCGCTTACCAATAACTGAATTACGCTGTATTGATTTTCACTAAGATTATTCGGAATTTGTATCGTTCGGTTTTTAAAACCAACGCTTGAAAAGGTAATTCTATCTCCTTTTACCACTACAATTGAAAATACCCCATCATAACTACTAATGGTACCCCTGCCTTTACCTTCAACTATCACACTACAGGAAGGTACGCCTTGTAAACTGTCTGCTGTCATAACTACACCGAATAACTGTACAATTGAGTCACGGCCCGCATCCTGCTGAGACAATCCTTTTTGGAGGCTTACAATCGATAAGATAAATAAAGTGTTGATTAAAAGTTTCTTCATAAAAGTCAAAAATACAAAGCCTTTCTATATAAAATTAAATAGTTCTTATTCTCGTGTATCAAAATAGGCTATTTACAACAAAGTAAAGAAGCTAGGGGCTAACTTTGCTGCCTGAAAACTTTTTTAACAAAAACTTTAGTGATGACAGAAGCTGATATATTAAAAGCCCTAAGCAATGTACAAGAACCGGATTTGGGGAAAGACCTCGTTACACTCAATATGGTTAAGGATATCGCTATTAATGGCCATGAAGTAAGTTTTACCATTATTCTTACAACACCTGCCTGTCCTATGAAGGATATGATGCGAACTGCCAGTGAGAATGCGGTAAAAATCTTAGTTGACAAAGAGGCTATCGTAAAGGTGAATTTTACTGCCAATACCACCAGTACTAGGAAAGATAACCAACAAGTATTGGCCGGTGTTAAAAATATCATTGCAGTCGTAAGCGGAAAGGGCGGAGTAGGGAAAAGTACAATTGCTGCTAATTTAGCACTCGCATTAGCTGAAGGCGGCGCTTCCGTGGGTTTAATGGATGCTGATATATATGGGCCAAGCGTACCCATGATGTTTGGCGTAAGGGGGGAGCGGCCACAAATGAAAGAAATGAATGGCAAAGGGATGATTGTACCCCTAAACAAATACGGAATTAGCTTGATTAGTATCGGGTTATTGGTAGATGAAAAAAATGCCGTTGTTTGGAGGGGTCCAATGGCAAGCAGTGCTATCAGACAATTTATTACGGATGTTGATTGGGGCGATTTGGATTACCTGATCATAGATATGCCTCCGGGAACAGGAGATATTCATTTAACGCTCATGCAAACAGTGCCGGTGACGGGTGTAGTAATTGTTACCACCCCGCAAAATGTTGCCTTGGCTGATGCTAAAAAAGCAATTGCCATGTTTGGTCAGGCACAAATTAATGTTCCCATTATAGGGCTGGTAGAAAATATGGCTTGGTTTACCCCGGCGGAATTACCGGAGAACAAGTATTTCCTTTTTGGCAAGGAGGGTGGAAAGAGGTTGGCAGAAGAGTATGATTTGTCATTTTTGGGTCAAATACCATTGGTGCAAACAATCCGTGAAGGGGGTGATATAGGAACGCCTGCCATGGTGGGAAATGACGAAATCAGTAAAAAAGCATTTAGATCTTTTGTTTCTGCTGCCGTTAGAAATATAGCCATGCGAAATGCAAATGTTCCTACCACACAATTGATTGCAGTGAATGAGTAGGAAAATAGCAATATTATGAAATAGTGCCCCTATAAAATTAAATAGGAACTCCGAAATGATAAAACGAAAACAATTGTTTCTACTATCTTCGAACCATGTATAACTTACCATACTTTAAAGAAAAGGATACAGGTAAAATTATGGAGTTTATGAAGCAGCATCCTTTTGCTATGCTCATGGGTGTAGATGCAGAACAAAAACCCGTTGCAACTCAAATTCCCTTTTTATTTGTTGAAAAAGAAAACGCTTTATTCCTAAGAGGCCATATTATGAAAGGGAATGACCATCATAAAGCATTTTTACAAAATAAACAGGTACTGGCTGTATTTACCGGCCCACATAGTTATGTGAGTGCGAGTTGGTATGAGAACCAAAAACAGGCGTCTACGTGGAACTATATGGCAGTGCATGCAAAAGGTGAATTGTCATTTTTAGCCGATGCTGAATTATTGATGATGTTAGACGAATTAACTGCGCATTATGAAAACAACCCACAATCCCCATCTCTTTACAAAGAATTACCCGAAGAATATATTACAAGATTAACAACAGCCATTGTGGCATTTGAAATAAAAGTTTTGTCAATCGATCATGTTTTTAAATTAAGCCAGAACAGGGATAAAGCAAGTTTCGAAAACATTGTATTTAATTTGAGAAAAGGAGATGATGAATCCAAGGCTGTTGCGGAAGAAATGGATAATCGAAAAGATCAATTTTTCCCTTCATGAAAAAAATTAGCTTTATTTTATTTTGTGTAACCTTTTGTGCATGTTATAGTACCCAGAAATCCCATCAATTGGAAACAAAAAACTTTGACAAACAAGGTCATCGGGGATGCCGGGGACTAATGCCGGAAAATACGATCCCGGCTATGTTACATGCCATTGATCTGGGGGTCACCACTTTAGAAACGGATGCCATCATTACAAAAGATAATAAAGTAATCTTAAGCCATGAGCCTTTTTTTAATCATGAAATCTCCACAAAGCCTGATGGAACAATTGTACATGAAAATGAAGAGAAGGGTCTGAACATTTTCCAAATGAATTATTTAGAAGTTCAAAAGTATGATGTAGGAATGAGGGTTCATCCTCGTTTTAAGAATCAGCAAAAAATTGCTGTCTGCAAACCCTTATTGACAGACATGATTGATAGTGTTGAACAATATTGCATTCGTTACCATAAAACATTGCCTTTTTATAATATTGAGACCAAATGTATGCCGGTTACAGATGGTGTTTTTCATCCCAAACCCGGTGAATTTGTTGATTTAATATTGACTATCATTAAAGAGAAAAAAATTGAAAATCGAGTAATCATTCAATCTTTTGATCCTCGCAGTTTGCAATATCTGCATGCGAAAGATCCTTCTATACAAACAGCATTACTAATTGAAGATTTCGATAAAAAGATATTTGCTTTACAATTAAAGGATTTGGGTTTTATTCCATCCATCTATAGTCCGCATTTTTCATTGGTTACCCCTTTGCTCGTCAAACAATGTAGAGATGCCGGTATCAGCCTGATTCCTTGGACAGTAAATGAGATTGAAAAGATGAAAGAGCTAAAAAAAATGGGAGTTAATGGTGTGATATCGGATTTTCCAAATCTCTTTGCAGGTCTTTAGCGCTATCTTTGCAACAGTTGTGGGGCTAAAACAGCATGAGAAGTGCCAAAACATTGTTCATTGGATTTTTCGTACGGAAGTTTATTAAGCAGATTAATCGAAAACAATCACCGGATTGTATGATATTAAACGCATCATGAAACAAATTATCATCACCCTAGACGGCTATTCATCTTGCGGAAAGAGTACCCTTGCCAGGCAATTGGCCAATGAATTAAATTATGTATTCATTGATAGTGGAGCCATGTACCGAGCGATTACATTGTACTTCCTTCGGCAACACATAGATTGGAATAATCAAAAAGAAGTCATTAAGGCGCTACAAGAAATTTCGCTCGATTTTCAATTTAATGAGGTTAGTGGACAAAGTGATATGTTTTTGAATGATGAAAATGTGGAAGCTTTAATCCGTGATATGCTGGTTAGTGAACATGTGAGTGAAGTAGCTGCCATAAAAGAAGTTCGTGAGTTTGGCGTTGCACAGCAACAGCAAATGGGTACAAAAAAAAGCATTGTTATGGATGGTCGAGACATTGGCACGACTGTCTTTCCCAATGCAGAATTAAAAATATTTGTAACAGCAGACCCCGCAATTAGGGTTGAAAGAAGGTTTAAAGAGCTTATTCAAAAAAATCCCAATATTTCAATAGAAGAAGTAAAAAGTAATTTAGAAATGCGCGATTATCTAGATACGAATCGTGAAATCAGCCCTTTGCGTAAGGCTAACGATGCAATTGATCTGGATAATTCGAATATGACAAGAGAAGAACAATTGGCCTTAGCTTTACAATGGGCTAAACAAAAAATTGACAGCTAAACAGCTTTTTCTACAATGTGTTTGTGGTTTCAAACAAAATTTTATAGCGGTATTCACTAATATTATCTACGGTTAATCGAAACTGAACACTATTGAAAAGACCTATGTTTTTTGTGTTGATAAACGCAGCCTTTTGAGAGCCATTTTGGGCACTAAATTTTTTTTCGGTACTCAAAATAATGTAATTGTCTACTAACCTTGAAAAGGCGATCTCTGCTTGTGTTTGATCGTCGAATTCAAACCAAAGCTTAACATTTGTAATCTGTTGATAGAATTCCTTCTCTTCAAAACGCTTACATTGTATATCTAGTTTCCCTCTTTTAAATGAAACACTTAAGTGAGGGTGCTTTAGAAATAGAAAAGAATGAATTTCTTCAAACACTGATGCTGTATCAACTGTTGCAGGAAGCGATTTTATTCCCTTTTCTTTGATTGCCGGAATATATCTATTGAGAAAGGACGTTATACTTTTATCCGGCTGCGGCGTATAAATATTAAAAAACAATTGATTAGTAAATAAATCAAAAGTAAGCTCCTGACTACTTAATTTATTTACAAATATTATAAAAAAGCAAATCGACACTATGTATTTTCGAGACATTGGTTAAAAAAATTTGCTTATGAAAATGAATATTTTGCCAATTATACTTGTTGTTGGTTAAAATATTTCAACGATGATATACACCGAAACTGAAAAATTAAATGGAAGGCCTGCAACACCCAGGGCAGTTCTGGTAAGTTTGCCGGCTTCACCAAAAACGGAAACTAAAAAATCAGATGCACCATTCATGACTACACCTTGTTCCATGAATTCGGGAGCACTATTGATCATTCCATGTACGGCAATCACTTCTTTCACTTTATCTAAAGAGCCCACCAATTGTTTAATAGCTGCTAAACAATTGATTGCACAAAGTTGACTGGCTTCTTTTCCCTGTAATGTATTGATTTCTTTGCCTAATTTACCTTTGAATGTTTTTTCTCCCACAGAACTTACCTGACCTGCTGTAAAAACAAGATTCCCTGATTTTTTTGCGGGCAAATAATTGGCAAGTGGTGTAGCAATGGTTGGCAATTCTATCCCCATTTCGGATAATCTTTCTTCAATCTTATTCATATACGTGTATAATTTGTAAAAAGAATAGGATATTTAATGAATTTTACCGTCATCATTAAGTTCTGTAAATTTACAAGAATAAGCGCTAACATTGTTTTGCTAAATCAATAAAGAATGGCTTCTCTCATTTTGCAACTGATTAATCAATTCTACCATGAATAAATTTTATATTTTTTTAATATCAATTTTTGTGCTTTCATGTAAACAAAAAGCAAAACCTGTTGATGTGGAAAGTCAACTTAGAAAAACAATGTCTGAATTCTTATATAAAACAGTCAATAATGATTCTTCAAAAGTTAAATTTGAAATTCAAGGATTAATTTATTTTAGGGATCCCGAATTTTATGAATGCGAATTTAAAGTAAAAATGAAGCAAGCGAACCATGATACCACTGATATCATGAAAGCCAGAATTGCGAAGGATTTTTCAAAGGTTGTTAGGATGTCTTAAATTTTATTTTGCTCAATCATCTTTAAAAAAACAAATATGCGTAGGAATATTTTAATTTTTCTGTTTAGTTCATTTTCAATGATTGCTTTTGGGCAAAATTCCTCGAAATCCCAAATGAATAGCTTTATTGATAATCTCATGCAAAAAATGACTTTAGAAGAAAAAATTGGTCAGCTGAATTTATTAACGCCGGGCGGAGGTGTAGCCACGGGTTCAGTTGTGAGTACTGATGTTGAATCTAAAATTAAAATGGGAAATGTGGGTGGATTGTTTGGCATTATTGGTCGCGGAAAAGTAATGCAAGCGCAAAAAATTGCCATTCAAAACAGTCGCTTACGCATTCCTCTTTTATTTGGATCGGATGTGATTCATGGTCATAAAACTACTTTTCCAATTCCCTTGGGATTATCCTGTAGCTGGGATACCGCTTTAATTGAAAAGAGTGCAAGCATCGCTGCCAAGGAAGGAGCAGCGGATGGTTTGAATTGGGCTTTTTCACCTATGGTAGATATTGCCCGTGATCCCCGTTGGGGCAGAATTGCAGAGGGAGCAGGGGAAGATCCTTTTCTCGGTTCAAAAATCGCCAAAGCAATGGTGAGAGGATACCAGGGTAACAGTTTAGCTGATAAGAACTCTTTAATGGCTTGTGTAAAACATTTTGCTTTATACGGTGCTGCTGAAGCGGGGCGAGATTATAATACAGTGGATATGAGTAAAGTAAGAATGTACAATGAATATTTACTGCCATATAAAGCTGCTATTGATGCGGGGGTGGGGAGTATCATGAGCTCATTTAATGTGATTGATGGAATACCTGCCACTGGTAATAAATGGTTATTGACTGATTTGTTGCGTTCTCAATGGAAATTCAATGGCTTTGTAGTATCTGATTATACTTCTGTAAATGAAATGATTGCCCATGGAATGGGAGATTTACAGATGGTATCAGCCTTATCACTAAAAGCCGGATTAGATATGGATATGGTTGGTGAAGGTTTTTTAACAACATTAAAAAAATCCCTTTCCGAAAAGAAAGTTTCACAAATAGAAATTGATAAAGCCTGCCGCAGAATTCTTGAAGCTAAATATAAATTAGGGTTATTTTCAGATCCTTATCGTGGGTTATCGCAAACAATCCCTGCTGAAAAGTCTGAAACACTATATCGAAAGGAGGCGCGTGAGATCGCAACACATTCCTTTGTATTATTAAAAAATGAAAAACAAATATTACCCTTACAAAAGTCAGGTACGTTGGCCGTAATTGGCCCACTAGCTGATAGTAAAAGAAATATGCTTGGTACTTGGAGCGTCTCAGGTGATTGGCAACAGTCTGTATCTGTTTTAGAAGGGTTAAAAAATGTGGCAGGCAATGCAGTAAAAATAAATTATGCAAAAGGCGCCAATATCTCAGACGATAGTGATTTTGTGAAAAGGGTAAACACATTGGGCATTGAAATTGACATTGATAAAAGATCGCCGGAATCAATGATTGAAGAAGCCATTTCAATTGCAAAAAAATCCGATATTGTTTTAGCAGTAGTAGGAGAAGCGGCTGATATGTCCGGTGAATCATCTAGCCGAGCTTCGATTGATATTCCGGAAAGCCAACAGTTATTATTAAAAGCTTTGGTAAAAACCGGCAAGCCCATCGTTTTGGTATTGTTTAATGGAAGACCCATTATATTAAATTGGGAAAGCAAAAATATTCCTGCAATTTTGGATGTTTGGTTTGGAGGCACAGAAGCAGGCAATGCAATTGCAGATGTTTTATTTGGCAATTACAATCCTTCCGGGAAGTTAACAACATCCTTTCCATACAGTGTGGGACAAATTCCGGTGTATTATAATCATTTAAATACCGGTAGGCCTTTTCATATTGGCGATGGCACTAAATTCAAATCTGACTATCTGGATATTCCAAATGAACCCATTTATCCTTTTGGTTTTGGTCTTAGTTATACTTCTTTTTCCTATAGTAACATACAGATAAATAAATCAACTTTTAAGGCAAATGAAAAGATGGAGATACAAGCGACCATCACGAATACAGGAAACTATGATGGTGAAGAAACAGCCCAATTATATATTCAAGATATGGTGGGAAGTATTGCACGTCCGGTAAAAGAACTGAAAGGGTTTCAAAAAGTTCTATTAAAAAAGGGGGAGGCCAAACAAATCCTTTTCAAATTATCAAGTGAGGACCTTAAATTTTATAATAAAGATTTACAATGGGTATTTGAACCCGGTGCCTTTAAATTATTCGTGGGCACTGATTCAGAACATACAACTGAGCTTTCTTTTTCTGTGCTTAATTAGCAGAAATAGTAATCAATACCACAATATAAATTGAGGTATTGATTACTGATGAGAGGTTTTTCTATAATGTTCCAATAACATGTCACCCCCAAAGTCATGTAGCAAATCTCGGACAACAGTATGAACATGATTTGCATTGTTTTGTGAATTATCCAATTCAATAATAATCGTCGGGCCCTGGATACGATAATAATAAGCTTTTCCAATGCCGGGAATCATACTACCTGCCCATGCAAAACGTAAATTTTCCAAGCCGGCTTTTTGTATTTCTTTCAACATGTCATCAGCAAATAATTTTGTATAACGATGAATATACAAATTGATTAATTGTAATAATTGCTGTTGTTGTGACTTTGTCATTTCTGCAAATGGAATTCCTACAGAATTTTCCAACATCGCTTTTCGATGGTTTACCGTTAAAATATCATTGGGGGCTATGTTATCAATGAGTGCTTTTTGCAATGCATCTTTAGACAAAGTATTCAACATGGCAAAACCCAAATCTGTTTCTTCTTTTAGTATTTGTTTTCCTTTCTCAGGACCTTCCAACACAATTCCGGGGTTTGATCCCATAAATCCGGGCGTGCCGGCAACTAATTGATTATTTTTTGTAGAAAAATGAAAAGATAAATGATGACCTTCAAATCGCCACCCCCAAATATTTTTTTCACCGGGTATGCCAAAAATGGAAATGAAATATTTTCCCGGATCTCTATAATGATCACCTTCTTTTCTTTTTTCAATCGCTTTAAGTAGCACTTCCATTTCCATAATTTGAGAAGCTTTATCAAACCCTTGTAAACTTAAACAGGATTTTAATAAATCAAGAGCAGCTTTTTTTTGCTGTGCATTCATCTCATTCATTTCAATGCCTTTCCTATCATTTCTTGGAACAAAATAAAAAGTATATCGTTCTTCAATATCAAAAGGGAAAAGCGCAATTTCTTTTTGTTTGGCTTCTAAGCTGCCAATAAATTTATTGGCAATGTTTACCAAATCCTGACCATTACCATAAAAGGCAAACATCAAAAAAAGGGATACAAATGCAATTGATCGCTTCATAATAATTTATTTGTACTAAATCTACACTTAATTAAATTCTCATAGTGGAACAAAATTCGCATTCAATGAAATGCAGATTCATTTGTTATAAAAATGAATGGAGAGTATCTTTATGTAAAGGTTTTACAATCAATACCATTCCCAAGTCACTTTGGTTAAACACTACTTAGCCACTTTAACTTTTTCAAAACCTAACTTCTGTAACCCATTTTTAATTTCCGGACAACTCATGAATAATTTCCAAAGTAGCCCTGTTCTAAAATTCTCAATCATAACAATGATGGGGCCCTGATCAATGGCCAAGTAAGATTTTGCATACCAGTTTTGCGTTTCATTGAAAGCATCAACAAAACCATATTCCCCCCATATTTTATCGCCAAGTGAATAATAAAAATGTTTGAGCGCTTTCATAGAAAGTTCAGGTGTATAGACAATGGCAGACAAAGCTGCCGTAGGAGAAATGGTTCCATGGTCATTGGTAGGAGAGTGGGCATCATAGCCATTGAAAGTATCACTTGCTGTGAGACCCCAACAGTTTTCACTATAGCCTGTAAACTTTTTTGGATTGTTGAGTGTATATGTATAATTAATTAAAGTATGATTTTTATTCTGCTCCCAATAATTAGCGTACCTGTCTTTTAAACCACGAGGATCCAATCCCAAGAAAGAATATTGTGAAAAAAACAAGGGTCCGCCATAGTCAAACCCAAGCGGAAGTGTATAGCCATAAAATTTTTTGCCATTCGTAAAAAAACTATTTTTTGCCCAACCCAAATGATATACTGAACTTTTTACAGGATATCTTTCTGCGGAAGCGGCTAATACATACATGATTAAACATTCATTAAACCCCCTAACAGGAAAATTCATGGCCCATCCGTTATTGGGGCTCCAATGCCAATATAAAACATCT
Source organism: Bacteroidota bacterium (assembly GCA_031417635.1). Lineage (GTDB taxonomy): Bacteria > Bacteroidota > Bacteroidia > Chitinophagales > Chitinophagaceae > Sediminibacterium. Next base: position 59,907 of record JANOVY010000058.1, read on the forward strand.
TCGCCTCCTTTGGTAAACCAATTCCATTCAATCTCACTCCACATCCAATTGATTTTGTTTCGCAATTCTTTTTCTATTGAATTGTCGGCTGTAAAATATTGTCTAACACATAGTAGCCCTTGAAATAAATAAGATGATTCTACCAAATCGGCACCATCATCTTTTCTGCTGAAAGGAATTGTTTTGCCGGTTCCACCATGAAGCCAATGTGGGAATACGCCATGATAGGAATTGGCTTTCAATAAAAAATTCACCATTTTTAATAAATGTTTTGCAGCAGTATCTCTGGTTATCCAATTTCTTTCAACTGCAACAATAATTGACATCACCCCAAAGCCGGTGCCACCGGTGGTTACAACTTCATCTCCATAATCATATGCTACATTACTTCTCTCTCTGGACAAACCGCTGATCGGATGCGCAAAATCCCAAAAGTATTTGAAAGTTTGTTTTTGTACCAATGTGAGTAATGCACTATCTGTTAATGTTTGAAAGGATTTTGAAGCATTATTTTTCTGTGATAAAATCTGACTATTGGCGGCGAAAAAACAAAAAATAATCAACAGGGTTAATAATATTCTATTCATACATGAGCATTTTTATACTGATGTCTAAATGTATTGAAATGTTTTTGTTATTGAAAATTAACCCTTAGAAACAGGAAGCTTTTGTTAATATGATGGATTCAATGCAGATAAATTTCAATACCTGCTTTAAATATAGTGGGTGAGAAAACTGGGAGAAATGGTTAGAAAAATATTCTTTCTTCTAGGGAGTAACTTTTTTTAAATTCTTTAGGCGTACAACCCTTTTTCTTTTTGAAGATTCGATTGAAATTAGAAATATTGGTAAAACCTGTTTCGTAAGCAATTTCTGAAACAGATTTTGTGGTGGCTATCATCATTCTGGATGCATGCCCTAAACGAATTTCTGTTAGGCTGTCAATAAAAGTCATTCCGGTTCTGGTTTTAAAAAATCGACTAAAAGCAGATTCAGCCATATTGGTAAGATTGGCCATATCGGCAAGTGAAATGGGTTCTTCAAAATGTACATTCATGTATTCCATTACTTTTTCTATCCGGCGACTGTTATAAGCAATGTGATCAATATTATTAAATGTTGAGTTCGACAAAATTCTGGTATTTCTTGAAATAGAAAGTTCATGAAGAATTGACATCAACTCTGAAAGTGATTCAAATCCATCTTTTTTGTTCAAACGCAATAAGCGATGAGCTAAGAGTGAGGAAGTTTCAAAAGAAAATAAGAGACCACGTAAAGCGTTATCCAGCATGGTACGAATAAAGCTAAGTTGATTACGTCGGAGGAACTTTTCATCAAACAAATCTTTGTGAAATTGTATGGTGACTTCTGTAATTTCCTGACTAGTACATTTATTCGTATACCAGGTATGCTGAAGATTGGGACCAATTAGAACCAGTTCATATTCTCCAATTTCTTCCATATGATCTCCAATCACTCGTTTTGCGCCCTTAGCATTCTTAATAAAGTTTAATTCGAATTCTTCATGATAATGTATAGGAAAATCAAAGGATGTTTTGGTGCGAGAAAAAATAGTAAAGCAATCCTCAGATGTCAATGGGGTAATTTCACGTAGAAGTTGGATTTTAGAGTGCATACCTGTGTTTCAGCTTATTTATCAAACGTATGTTATAATTGTATATAAATAAAGGTAAAATAGTATTTATATTAAAATTACATTTTTCGTATAAATATAAAGTATTTGAGTGTAATTATGATATTTTAATATACAAAAATAGACAAAAAAGTATTAAAAAAAAATTGCGAATGGCCATTTTGTATTTTTTAGTTTGCTATGGCATATTAAATAAATGTAATATAAAATTATATTACAAATCAAAACCAAGTTTCACATTTTCTAGATTACTCCAATCATATGACATAAAAATGCTTTTTGATTTTATGATTTGAATTCACCGATGCAAAGGTCGCATTCATCCATTAGCACTTGTAATGACAATCCAACTGGGTGATTAGCTGCAAACGATTGCGATTTTCAATTGAAATCTTTTTTTTTATTCTAAGTCATTTATTTCTAGTTATATACATAGAAGATGGTTACTTAATTCAAATCCACCACGGTTAAGCAGTTTTTCTAAAATGTGCTATTTTAATTTATTTCCATAACCTAATGATTGTTAGTATTTTTTTTAATCTACAATCTCCTTTATTTTTTTCGCAAACTGCTTAAGGTCAATGTGGTATTGTGTTTTGGCAATTTTTTCAGTAGATATTTCTAGCAAAGAATTATTTATATGTGTAATAAATACATATTAAAAATGTCAAAATTGTACAAGTAATTGTTAAAATTTGATTGATATGCCTTAATAAATTGTTATATTTTTATTTCTCGATTTTGTATTTTTTACTAACTATCAAAAAACTGCCATGCCAAAGAAAATTAACTTGCTTGCAAGGAGCTCCTTGCTTGTGTTATTTCTCACCTTTTTCTCCCTCTCAGTTTTCGCACAAAAAACGGTTACCGGCCGCATTACCACCAAAACCAATTTACCCATTCAGGGTGCAACGGTTCAAGTGAAAGGCGCCACTACTGTTTCCGTTTCGAATGCAGATGGAATGTACAGTATTAAAGTTCCCGATAACAAAAGCACTTTGGTGGTTTCTGTGATTGGTTACGAAATTGTTGAACTTCCTGTTGGAGGAAAATCTGAAGTATCGGTATCCCTTGCTGAAGCAACCAATCAGCTTAGCGAGGTATTGGTAACTGGTTATTCAGCCCAGCGGAAAAAAGACATTACCGGTGCTGTTGCCGTTGTAAAAGTTTCTGACGCGATTGCTGTTCCTTCAGCAAGTGTTGAACAACAATTACAAGGAAGGGCTTCCGGAGTTACTGTAACCGGTTCCGGACAACCCGGCGACGGAGCAAGTGTTCGTATCCGCGGTTTTGGTTCTTTATCCGGAAATGGACCTCTCTATATTGTTGATGGTATTCCATTTGACAATTTAGGTGACCTTAACTCTAACGACATCGAAACCATTCAAGTTTTAAAAGATGCGGCTTCGGCAGCACAGTATGGTGCGCGTGCGGGAAATGGTGTATTGGTTATCACTACCAAAAAAGGTAGAGCCGGCCAAATGAAAGTAACTTATGATGGGTTTTATGGAACGCAAACCCAAGGTAAAGGTTTCGATTTGTTAAGTCCACAAGGTAATGCAGATTTAACGTGGTTAGCATTAAAAAACTCTGGTCAATTAACGGGCGGAAATCCAAGCCATCCTCAATATGGCAATGGCCCTTCACCGATACTACCTGATTTTATTTTAGCAGGGTCACTAAGTGGTGTTAAAGCAGGTAATCCGGCAGCAGACCCTTCTAGATATTTCTTAAATCAAGCAGATCCCAATAGCTCTTATTTAATTGTTCCTGCAAATAAAGCAGGTACCAATTGGTATGATGAGGTTTTCAATCCGGCACCCATTATGAAACATAGTGTAGGTTTATCCGGTGGTACCGATAAGAGTAAATTCTATCTGGGACTTGACTATTTTGATCAGCAAGGTACCGTTATGACTACTTTTTATAAGCGTTATACCGTTCGTGCCAACTCTGAATTCAATATCAAAGACAAAGTAAGAATTGGAGAAAATTTTCAATTGGCATATAATAACAATATCAAAATTGGTAACCAAAGTGAAGGAAATGAAATTTCTTTATCTTATCGTATCCAACCCATCGTTCCCGTATATGATATAGCCGGAAACTTTGGTGGACAAAAAGGTGCCGGTTTAGGTAATGCTTTAAATCCAATTGCATATCGTAAAAGAGCCCAAGATAATCGTAGCAATGATTATAAAATCATTGGAAACGTTTATATAGAAGCAGACATCGCAAAACATTTTACTGCTCGTAGTAGTTTTGGTGGTGAACAATACTTGAATACTTACTATTGGTATGGGTTCAAAACTTATGAAAATTCTGAAAACAACAGTACCAATGAATACAATGAAGGCTCAAGTCAGTTTCGTAGCTGGACTTGGACTAACACGCTTTCTTATAAAAATACATTCAACGATAAACACACAGTTGCTGCACTTGCAGGTGTTGAGGCAATTGATTCTTGGGGACGTTATCTTCAAGCAAAACGCTTAGGCTATTTTGTGGATGATCCTAACTTCCGTTCATTGAATACGGGTGCTGGTGTACAAACCAATGGGGGTGGTCCTTATGCACGACGTAAATTATTCTCAGCATTTGCAAAAGCCTCTTATGCATTTAATGACAAATATTTATTTGATGCAACAGTAAGACGTGATGGTTCTTCGGTTTTTGGTACTAACAATCGTTATGCTATCTTCCCTTCTTTCTCTGCAGGTTGGAGAGTTTCTAGTGAAGATTTCATGAAGTCTACCAATTGGATTTCTGATTTAAAGGTTAGAGCCAGCTGGGGACAAATGGGTAACCAAAATATCAATCCGGATAATGCCTTTTCTACTTTTGGTGGCGGATTGGGATCATCTGGTTATGACTTAGGTGGTACCAGTAACTCAGTTCAACAAGGCTTTCAACAACAAAGAATTGGAAATCCTAATGGAAAATGGGAAACCAATACAACCGCCAATTTAGGATTTGATGGTACTTTCTTTAAAGGAAAATTAGAAGTAATTCTTGACTTATATACTAAAAAAACAACTGACCTTTTATTTGTAGCCCCATTGATTTCTACTACGCAAGGAACCGCCAATGCACCAGCTGTAAACATTGCTTCAATGGAAAACAAAGGTGTTGACCTTGGTGTAACTTATAAAGGGACTACAAAAGGCAAATTGACTTATAATGTAACAGGTACATTTACCACATATACTAATAAGATCACTGCTTTAACAGATGGTGTTGATTATTTCCAAGATGGTTTTTACAGACAAGGTGCATTTACAAGAAATGCAGTTGGAAATCCTGTGTCTGCCTTTTATGGTTATAAAGTAATTGGTTTCTTTAGTGATGCAGCTGATGTTACTAAGTCGCCTACACAAAACGACGCAGCACCGGGAAGATATAAGTATGCAGATATTGATGCCAATGGTAGAATTGATGATAATGACAGAAGTTTTATTGGTAATCCAAACCCAAGTTTTACTTATGGTCTTAATGTAAATTTGCAATACAGCGGATTTGATCTTAGTGCATTCTTCTATGGCGTTGCCGGTAAAGATGTAGTTAACTACACCGGTTGGTGGACTGATTACTATGCCTCTTTCCAAGGAGTGAAATCAGTATCTGCCTTAAATGATGCTTGGACTACAACGAATAAGAATGCAAGATTACCCATTGTTGAGAATAGTGCAAACTTTAGCAACATGAACGTATTCAATTCATCATTGATTGAGAATGGTTCTTATTTAAGATTAAAAACATTGCAAGTAGGTTATACGTTTAATAAAAATTCATTAGGTAAAACCGGTATCGAAAAATTACGTTTTTATTTCCAAGCAGTTAATCTGTTTACCGTTACTAAATACAGAGGGTTAGATCCTGAGTTTATTGGTGGCGACACTGCTTTTGGTATTGATTACGGTAATTATCCTAATCAAAAACAGTTCTTATTTGGTATCAACCTTGCTTTTTAATTAAAAAAAATGTTACGTATGAAAAATAAAATAATAACAAGCTTTATCATTCTCACAGGAATCATCATCATGGTTTCTTGTGGAAAAAGCTATCTAGAGCAAAAGCCTTTAGGCGCTCTGGATGAAAACGTATTAGCAAATAGTGCGGGTGTTGAGGGTCTGTTAATTGGTGCATATTCTATCCTAGATGGATATGGAGCCGGTGGCAACTGGGATGCATCCGGTTCTAACTGGGTATATGGTAGTGTGGTAGGCGGCGATGCACACAAAGGGTCAGATGCCGGTGACCAAGGAGATATTGTTCCAATGGAACAATATAGAGTTACTGCAACCAATGGCTATTTTAACAATAAATGGAGAACCGTTTATGAAGGAATTGCTCGTTGTAATAACACGTTGAAAGTAATGGCAAAAGCTACTGGAATCAGCGCAACAGATGTTAAGCGAATTACAGCTGAAGCGCGGTTTTTACGTGGACATTATCATTTCGAGGCCAAAAAAATGTGGAACAATGTTCCCTATATTGATGAGAAAAATGAAACCTTAAAACCGGCTAACACTGCTGATATTTGGGCAAACATTGAAGCCGATTTTCAGGCTGCTTATGATAATCTGTTTGAGGAGGCACCAGATAGGAAAATTGGTAGAGCCAACAAATGGGCTGCAGGTGCTTATTTAGCAAAAACAAAAATGTTCAGGAAAGATTTTGCCGGTGCAAAAACTGTTTTAGCCGCGGTGATTGCTAATGGCAAATCTTCTGTGGGTACAAAATATGCATTGAATGCAAGATTTGATGCTTCATTTGATGCGGATACAAAAAATAGTCCTGAAGCAGTTTTTTCTGTTCAGTATTCAGTTAATGATGGTGCGAATGGCGACAATGGAGGATGGGGCGATGTGTTGAATTTCCCCTACACAGGCGGACCCGGTGGATGTTGCGGTTTCTTTCAACCTACACAAGATTTGGTTAACTCATACCAAACAGACGCTGTAACCGGTTTACCCATCAGTGTTGATAATACATTCCCTACGGGTGGTTATAACGTGTTAAGAGTAGTAAAAAGTGATGATGGATTAACAAGCGATAAACCCTTTACACCTGAAACAGGATCTTTGGATCCAAGGTTAGACTGGACAGTTGGTAGAAGAGGTATTCCTTACCGCGATTGGGGTCCCCACCCTGGTCAGCAGTGGATTCGTGACCAGGCATTTTCTGGTCCTTATGCACCTATCAAAAACACGTACAAAAAATCTCAAGAAGGGGTATTAACCGATAAATCATTCTGGACTGCCGGTGTAACTGCTAATAATTATACTTTAATTCGTTTTGCTGATGTTTTGCTATGGGCTGCAGAATGTGAGGTAGAAGTAGGTACTTTGGCACAAGCAGTGGTATTTGTAAATCAAGTTCGTCAAAGAGCAGCAAATGTTGCCGGTTTTGTAAAAAAAGCAGACGGCACCAATGCGGCTAATTATAAGATTGGTTTATATACTTCATTTGCAGACCAAGCAACCGCTAGAAAGGCTGTTAGGTTCGAAAGGAAACTTGAGACGGCTATGGAAGGACATCGTTTCTTTGATCTTGCTCGTTGGGGTGAAACGGTTTCTGCTTTGCAGCCATATATCAATTACGAATCAACTTTACGTGCATTCCTGAAAGGAGTAACCGTTAAGACAACCAGTAATTATTTCCCAATTCCACAAGCTCAAATTGATCAAAGTTCAGTTGCAGGTAAACCAACATTGGTACAGAACCCTGGTTATTAATCTTTGATTTAATTCATAATTCTCTTATATGAGGCAGGATATTTCCTGCCTCATTTTTTTTGTTATTTAAGTAAGAATATCTTTGCAACTTATCAAGTTGAATAAAATAATCAATTTTTTCCCATGGTGAAATACCTTTTTTCTTCATTTTTTTTATGTGTACTGTTTTCCTGTTCTTCTCCTACACCTAAATTTATTACGCTTTCATCCGAACATACTGGAATACATTTTAATAATACAATCATTGAATCGGATTCTGTAAATGTTTTGGATTTCGAAAATGTTTATAATGGAGGTGGAGTTGGGGTTGGTGATTTTAATAATGATGGATTGTCTGATCTCTATTTTACCGGGAATCTGGTATCCAACAAACTTTACTTGAATAAAGGAAACTTTAAATTCGAGGATATAACAGAACCCGCCGGTGTAACCGGTAATGGTAATTGGAGTAGAGGCGTAGCCATTGTAGATATTAATAATGATGGAAGACAAGATATTTATGTGTCAACTACTCTTTTGAAAGATGTAACCAGGCGTAAGAATCTTTTATACATCAACAAGGGAAATGATCAAAAAGGTATACCTCAATTTTCAGAAATGGCTGAAGAATATGGGTTGGCAGATACCAGTCAATGTACACAATCTTCTTTTTTTGATTACGACAATGACGGTGATTTAGATGTTTATATCGTAAACAATGAAATTGTAAAAGGAGATTTCCCCAATCGTTTCAGACCTGCCATGAAAGATGCCAGTCATCCCAATACAGATCGATTATATAGAAATGACTGGAATGAAAAATTGAAGCATGCGGTCTATACAAATGTTTCAACACAAGCAGGCATTACCATTGAAGGGTATGGGCATGCTGTAACCGTTGCAGATATTAATAAAGATGGTTGGAAAGATATTTATGTAACCAATGATTATCTCTCTAATGATTTACTATGGATCAATAACCATGATGGCACTTTCACCAATGAAATGGCTACCTATTTTAAACATACTTCGGCCAATGCAATGGGCAATGATATAATAGATATCAATAATGACGGGTTGGCAGATGTTATAGCATTGGACATGAATCCGGAAGATAACTACCGTAAAAAAATGATGTTGAATCCAAATAGTTATCAAACTTATCAAAACAGTGATTATTTTGGATATGGCTATCAATATGTGCGGAATACTTTACAAATCAATCAGGGTCCAAGAGTAGGGCAAAATGACTCAATAGGACCTCCCATATTTGCTGACATTTCTTTTTATGCGGGTATAGCAGAAACGGATTGGAGTTGGGCACCAGTAGTGGCTGATTTTGATAATGATGGATACCGGGATATTATCATCACGAATGGATTTCCAAAAGATGTAACTGATCACGATTTTGTTGGATTTAGAAACATGTCGTATAGTGTTGCCAGTAAAAAACAATTGTTAGCACAAATTCCGGAAGTGAAACTGCATAAATATGCATTTAAGAATAATGGCGACCTAACTTTTAGCAATGTTTCCAATGAATGGGGTTTAAAGACCACTGCTTTTTCAAATGGTGCAGCTTATGCCGATCTGGATAATGATGGTGATTTGGATTTAATTGTCAATAATATTAATGATGAAGCAACCGTTTTACAGAATACTTCAAATGACCCAGCTCAAAAAGAAAAAAAGAATAATTATCTACAAATTTCATTTGAAGGTGATAATTTAAATAAGGCAGGTATTGGTGCCACAGTTGCTATTCATTATGATCATGGTAAACAGCAAGTTTGGGAATACACGCCTTTCCGGGGCTATCTTTCCTCAAATCAAAATATGGCCCATTTTGGTTTAGGCAATGTCTCTTCAATTGATTCATTAGAAGTTCTTTGGCCTAATGGTAAATCATCCCTAAAGACCAATGTAGGTGTGAACCAAACGATAAAATTGAAAATGGAGGATGCTACAAATGCTAATCATTTGCAACAAAAAATTTTCGCAGAAAACACTTTGTTTACTGACATTTCAAGCGCTATAGGAATCAATTTTCTTCACAAAGAAAAAGATTTTATCGATTTTAATATTCAAAAATTAATCCCACACAAATATTCGGAATATGGTCCGGGTCTTGCCGTGGGTGACATAGATGGTAATGGGTTAGAAGATTTAATAGCCGGAGGGTCTTTTGAAAATAGTGCTATGGCCTTTCTGCAACAAGCCGACGGCCATTTTGTTGAAAAGAAAATAATTGAAAACGACGGAAACGCCACAAAACGTTGGGAAGACGAAGGTATTTTACTATTTGATGCGGAAGGAGATGGAGATGTAGATATGTATATAACAAGTGGTGGATATGAAAATGAACACAATACTGAAGCATACCAAGATAAATTATACATCAATGATGGTAAGGGAAATTTTACGATAGATATTGCTGCCATCCCAATAAATCTTACGAGTAAATTTTGTGTAAGAGCAGTTGACTATGATAAAGATGGGGATCTTGATTTATTTGTCTCCGGAAGGGTGGATCCTTGGAATTATCCTAAGCCTGTTTCGAGCTTCATCTTCAGAAACGATTCAAAAAATGGAAAACCCCATTTCACAGATGTTACGGCAACTATTGCGAAAAATCTTATCAATATTGGAATGGTTTGCGATGCATTGTTTACAGATATTAATAATGATGGATGGCCCGATTTGATTTTAGCGGGTGAATTTATGCCGGTGACCATTTTGAAAAATGAGAAAGGCGTTTTTACCGACTATACTTTACAAAGTGGAGTAGAAAATAAAAAAGGTTGGTGGAATTCAATCAACGGTGGCGATTTTGATAATGATGGAGATATTGATTATGTAGTTGGTAATCTTGGGCACAATTCTTTTTTTAGAGCCACCGAAGAACAGCCGGTTGCCATTACAGCAGCCGATTTTGATAAAAATGGCACTATTGACGCCATCCCTTCATTGTTTCTTCCGGATATAAAAGGGGTTAAGAAAGAATTTCCTGAACCAACCAGAGACGATTTAGTAAAACAAATGATTAGTATGCGAACGATTTATCAGAATTATAAAACGTACGCAACTGCAACTATGGATAAAGTTTTAACAGCCGACCAAAGAAAAGTTGCTTTAAGAGTAGAAGCTAATTACTTTTCTTCTGTTTTATTAAAAAATGAAGGAAATGGTAAATTTGCTATTGTAAAATTACCTCGTGAAGCACAAATTTCTATGTTAAATGGGATGGTTGTGGAAGATTTTGATGCAGATGGCAACCTTGATATTATTATGAATGGGAATGATTTTGGAACAGAAGTTTCAGTAGGAAGATATGATGCTTTAAATGGACTATTTCTGAAAGGCGACGGGAAAGGGAATTTTATTCCACTCTCAATTTTGCAATCGGGTATTTTTTTACCCGGAAATGGAAAAGCTTTGGTTACAATGAAAAATACAAAAAGTTCTATACTATTGGCTGCGGGTTTTAATAAAGGTGCCCTAAAAATATATGACAATAAAATAAAACATACTTGGATTCCAATACTTCCCACTGACTCGTATGCAAACATTCATTACAAGAATGGAAAAGTAAGGAAACAAGAATTTTATTATGGGTCATCCTATCTATCTCAATCAACACGCAACTTATTAGTTAGTTCCATCGTTCAATCAATTGAGATTGTTGATATTAAAGGGATAAGCAGGAAAGTTGAAAATAAATAAAATAAAAAGCATGAAAAATATTTTTCATTTATTAATGATTATTTCATTATTTGTCGGTTGCCAATCTAAAGAAACAACACAAATTGATGATGCAAAAATACTTCATCAAAACCAAGATCAGTTAACGCAGTTGATTATTTATGATGTGTTTACCCCACCCGTGGCCAGTAGAATATATGTGTATTCATCTTTGGCTTCCTATGAAGCCATTCGACATTCAAAGCCCGGCAATGCATCCATTACGGAGAAATTACGGGGGTTTAAAACCATGCCACAACCTGATTCGGGTAAGACCTATCATTATACATTAGCTGCAACCAAAGCCTTCTTTACCGTTGTACACAAAGTAGTTTTCTCACTCGATTCTTTAAAAGAGTATGAGCGGAAAACGTATGAAATTTTCAAAAATGCAATGGATATTGAAACGTATAATCGTTCGTTGGCATTTGGTGAATCTATTGGGATGGCAGTTATAGAAAGAGCAAAAAAAGATGGATATGCCATTTCTCGTGGAAAACCTAAAAATTTGGGAAGCAATGAACCGGGTAAATGGAGGCCAACCCCTCCGGATTATTTGGATGGGGTAGAATGGTGTTGGAATACAATGAAGCCGATGGTTTTAGACACTGCCTCACAGTTCAAGCCAACTCCTCCTCCAAAATATAGTACAGATTTAAGTAGTGTGTTTTATAAGGAAATGAAAGAAGTGTATACAATTGGAAAAAATTTAACCGAAGAAGAAAAGACCATTGCCCGTTATTGGGATGATAATCCATTTGTGATTGAACATTCAGGACATATGATGTTTGGAAATAAAAAAATTACACCCGGTGGGCATTGGATGGGGATTGCAGCGATTGCTGCATTAGAATCGAAAGCGGATGCTGTCAAAGCGGCACAAGGTTATGCATTAACAGCGATTGCTCTATATGATGCATTTATATCATGTTGGGATGAAAAATACAGAAGTAATGTAGTTAGACCGGTTACAGTAATTAATGAGGTTGTTGATAAAGCATGGGTTCCCTTTTTACAAACGCCACCATTCCCGGAATATACTAGTGGACATAGTACGATTACTGCTTCTGCTGCCGTAGTGTTGGGTCATTTATATGGCAATTCATTTGCTTTCCGAGATACTAGTGACCTAAGATATATTGGGATGGAAAGAAACTTTCGGTCGTTTCAAGAAGCAGCTGCAGAAGCATCTATTAGCAGGGTGTATGGTGGAATACATTACAGATACAGTGTAGACAAAGGGGCTGAAGCTGGTAAAAAGGTTGGGGAATTTGTAATCAAGTCAATATTTAATTAAGGTGTGTAATATTTTTATTATTTATTAAGCATTTCAAAATCTATATAAGTCAACAAAGTTATTTTTACGACCAATAATAAATTTTTTAGTTGTTTGCATATTGTCTGATATATTATCTATTGAATTACTTTTTCATATAAACAGTTTTACCTGTTTTAGCAGACTCTTTTGCAGCTGATAATATTTCTACAACAATTTCATTAATAGCAAAAGAAGACATATCGTGCTTGGGATCAATTGTGCCATTGACGACAGCAGCTAAGTAAGAAAAAATATTGGATTGATGATGGGGAAGAGGCGATAAATCAAGCCATGTTTCTTTTCCAAATCTTTCCCCAACAATGTATTTCATCTTTTTTTCTTTATTGGCTATTAATATTCCATTGGTTCCGTATACCTCAGTATCCTTTACATCAAATGGCCAATTCCAAGATGCCTCAATGGTTGCCTGGCTGGTAGGGTAATTCAGAATAATGGTCGCTTCATCATCAACCCTTGGATAGATAGATGATTTTATTTGTTTTGTAATGGCAGTAACTGAAACTGGCTTCTGCCCATCCATTAACCAAGTCATAATATTAGCTCCGTAACAACCAAAATCCACCAATGCGCCTCCGCCGTTTTTAATAGGATCAGTTAACCAATCTGTAAATTCGGGTGTACAACCTATCTCAATGGGCCCTTTATGCCCATCTTTGAAGTTTACTCTTCGAATAGTTCCTAAGCTTTTTTCATTTTTTATCATATCCCATAGTTTGGCATGCGAAGGGTACCAGGTTGTTTCAAAATTGGTTAATAGATGTATAGTATGCTTTTCTACCAACGCTCGCATTTGACTAAGATGGGAGTTATTTACGGCTAATGGTTTTTCAACTATCACATGAATACCTTTGGGAGCACAAATTTTTACAACTTCCAAATGTTCATAAATTGAATTAAAAGCACAAATAGCTGCCGGTTTTGTCTTTTCGATTAAGTCATTCAAACTTGCAAACCAAAGGGATTCGGGCAAATTATGTTTTTTTAACAATCGCATGGCCAATTCACGATTGGGTTCTGCAAATCCAACAATTTCCACTTCATCTTGCTTGCCGATATAATTAAAAACCTGATTGATATGATTATGTGTCATACCGGCAATACCTACTCGAATAGGGTTGCTTTTAGAAATTAAAGAAAGTAGAAAAAAGCTAGCAAATAATAGGCTTCTATATTTCATGATTTTTATTTATAAAATTAAATATTAATGGATATTATATACATTGCCATTGATGAGAGATAGCTTTTTAAAATGGGATTGAATCTCATTAAAATCTTTTATTACATCTTTGGCTCCATGTAATAATAAACCATCTTTGGTTTTTTCATCCCCAATACCGATGGCTTGCATACCGGCAGCAACCGCAGATTGAATTCCACTTATTGCATCTTCAAAAACAAGACAGGCTTCATTTGACACATTCATTTTTTCACTCATTTTCAAATATGGTTCCGGATGTGGTTTGCCAATGGCAACATCATTTGCTGTAATAAAATGCGTAAACAAATTTTCTATACCAAATTTTTGCAACATATTTAACATTCGAGAATAATGAGAACTGGTAACAACCCCAATGGGAATTTCAAAAGTTTGTATTGATGTAATAAATGTTTTAACGCCAGGAATAGAACCGGGGTTTAAGGAATTGTCGAATAAATAGGCTGATTCTTCAATTTCTTTTTTTTGATCAATTGACACATGTGAAAACAAACCGGCTAAAGTATCTCCCACTTTGCGACCATAAATCCATTGACTGATCAGCTCATCGGTTAAAGTAACCCCTTCTTTTGTTGACCACTCTTTCCAAAATGATACTATAGATGGATTTGAATTAACAATTACTCCATCTAAATCAAAAATAATGGCTTTGATATTTTTTTGCATTGTAAATTAAAATTGAATGCGCACTCAAAAATATATACAGTAAAGTAAGATTATTTTGGGAATTAAAAGTAATATTTTGAATACATAAATGTTGTTTTTACAGGGGTTCCAAATTCTACATTCCTGAAAACAAAATATCATTTACGAGTAATATTTTCAATTTAAGTGGTAACTTTAGCTGCTTGATTATTCAAGAAAAACAATCTCCAAATTGCTCTAACATGAAAAAAACGCTTTTCCTACTTTTTATGGCGATAAATTTTATTGCCTATGCACAAGTGAACAAAACCGGAATTGCCATTATTCCTGAACCACTTTCTATTAAGGAAGGAATTGGTGAATTTATTTTACCCAAAAATATCATAGTTTCTACTGCCGATGCTACTGATTTGAAGCCTGTGATCAATGCGTTAAAAGATCGATTTACGAAAGCAACCGGCTCTACGTTAACGGTAACAAAGGATGCTTCTAATGCTACTATTCAATTGTTAATAAATGTTGTTACTGATAAAATGATTGGTAAAGAAGGATATACATTATCCGTTACAAGTAAGAAAATTATTATTAAAGCCAATGAGCCGGCAGGATTGTTTTATGGATTGCAATCATTGGTTCAACTATTTCCCAAAGAAATTGAAAGTAATGTTGTTATTCAAAATGTAAAATGGGTTGCCCCTTGTGTTGAAATTATGGATCAACCTCGGTTTGGTTGGAGGGGACTTATGTTTGATGTGTCCAGACACTTTTTTACAAAAAATGAAGTAAAGCAGTTCATTAATGACATGGTAAGGTATAAATACAATCTTTTACACCTTCATTTAACCGATGATGAAGGTTGGCGCATTGAAATAAAGGGCTTACCGAAGCTGACGGAAGTTGGCGCCTGGAACGTGAAAAAAGTAGGTTATTTTGGTACCTTTTCAAAACCTGAGCCCAATGAGCCCAAAACATTTGGAGGATTTTATACACAAGAGGATATAAAAGAACTCGTTCAATATGCCAAAGAAAGATTTGTAAATATTATGCCCGAAATAGATGTTCCCGGGCATAGCTTGGCTGCAATTGTTTCATATCCTGAATTATCATGCACGCCTGAAGCGAATACCTATCAAGTACGCTCCGGAGAAGAAATTATGGATTGGTCTAAAGGACATCCCCCCATTGCATTGGTTGATAACACCCTTTGTCCGGCAAATGAAAAAGTGTATGAATTCTTAGATAAAGTAATGACACAAGTGGCGCAACTTTTCCCTTTTGAGTACATACATGTCGGTGGCGATGAATGTCCCAAAAATTATTGGGAAAAAACAGATGCCATTAAAACACTGATGAAAAAAGAAGGATTAAAAACAATGGATGAGGTGCAAAGCTACTTTGAGAAGCGGTTAGAGAAAATTGTTGTTTCAAAAGGGAAAAAATTCATGGGTTGGAACGAAATTATGCAAGGAGGCTTGGCGCCTTCTGCAGCAGTCATGAGTTGGCAGGATATGAAAAGTGGAGTAGAAGCCGCTAAAATGAAACACAATGTTGTAATGACCCCAACCGAGTTTACTTATATTGATTATATGCAAGGAGATCCCATTATTGAACCCAAATTATATGCGTCTCTTCGATTAAATAAAACCTATTCTTTTGAACCCGTTCCTGTAGGAACTGATCCTGTCTATATCATTGGTGCACAAGCAAATTTATGGACTGAACAAGTCTATACCATGCGTCATGCTCAATATATGACATGGCCAAGAGGTATGGCTATCGCAGAAACAGCTTGGTCTGGGAAAGACAAAAAAAATTGGTCAACTTTTTTTGCTAAAGTTGAACAACATTTTGGTCGATTAGAAATGGCCGGTATTAAATATGCACCTAGTGTGTATGATCCTATTTTTAATGTTAGTAGAACTGCTGATAAACAACTAAAAATTGAATTAGGCAAAGAAGTTGAATCGCTTGATATTTATTATTCTTTTGACAACTCGTTTCCTGACAACTTTTATCCTAAATACACAGCTCCATTAATAGCCCCAAAAGAATCAGTGATGTTGAAAGTAATCACCTACAAGGGCAATAAGCCCATTGGAAGAATGATTGCCATGCCCATAGCTGAATTAACAAACAGATTGCCCAAAGTAAAGTAAGACTGTTTAAATTGAATGCCATCTGATTTCATATAATAATGTATGAAAGAGGTGGCATTTTTGTGTTTTTACTTTCAAAATGCCCTAACGCTGAGCTAATTATAAGATTTGAGTATGAAATATTGGCAAATGCAATAAATCTCTCGGCATTAACTTTCTCAATTCATGATACCGATGATTTTCTCTGTATTTTTATACGCTTAAAATTTCATTTTTTAGTTGGGTAAGTCAAAGTTTACATTTGTTCAGTTTTTTCATGAAGAAAATATTTTCAGCATTTTCATTTTTCATTTTTATCTGTAATGGTATCTATGCTCAATTGTGTACAGGTAGTCTGGGTGATCCGGTTGTGAACATTACTTTTGGAAATGACAATACTTCTGCAGGTCCTTTGAAAGCGGGTGTAACAAATCTAAAATATGTCACCGGTTGTCCGGGTGACGGTGAATATGGAATTAAAAACTTATCATTTGGCTGTTTCGGTAATACTTGGTATTTATTGGCAGGAGATCATACAGGTGATGTAGGTGGTAGGTATATGGTTATCAATGCATCATTTGAACCCAGTGATTTTTATGTAGATACAGTTTCCGGTTTATGTGGTAATACTGTTTATGAATTTGCAGCTTGGGTGGCCAATATATTAAAATCAAACTCTTGTTCATCAGCTGGCATTAAGCCTAATCTAACTTTTAGAATAGAAACGATTGGCGGCGTTGTTTTGAAAAAATTTGATTCCGGAGATATTTTACCGGAAAGCGAAAAAACATGGAAACAATTTGGCACTTTTTTTAGTACACCCACCAGTGTTAGTTCTGTAATTTTACGAATTACAAATAATGCAAACGGTGGGTGTGGAAATGATCTGATATTGGATGATATTACTTTTAGAGCTTGTGGACCCAAAGTTAATTCGTATGTAAACAATGATTCTATCCCGTATCTAAATATTTGTGAAAACAATCGGAATGATTTTAAGTTTATTGCTGCTTTTTCGGTTGGGTTTACTGACCCAGTATTACAATGGCAATTAAGTGCTGATACCGGAAAAACTTGGATGGATATTGCAGGTGAGCGTAATAGCACATATATTCGAAAGCCCAGCGGTAAGGGTGTTTATGCTTATCGGGCAGTAATTGCAGAAAGAGGAAATTTCAATTCTATTCAATGCCGTATTGCATCTAATGTCACTACTATTACCATTAGTCCGATTCCAATAGGACCTACAAAAACATCCGTACTTGGGTGCACCAATACAGATGTAAGAATGGACGCATTGCAAGGATCCGGGCTAACGTATGCTTGGACAGGACCGAATGGGTTTTTGGCAAATACATCGAGTGTGGTTCTCCCAAAAGTTGTTTACAAAGATTCAGGAAATTATTTTGTGAAAATAAATACTGAACTGGGATGTAATCGGGTGGATACTTTTCAGCTTGGTGTTTTTCAAGGTGCCATTGCATTTGCCAATGCAAATACAAGTATATGTGAGGGAAGTAGTAGTAATTTATTTTCTTCCGGAGGAATAAAATACAATTGGTCACCCATCAGCGGTTTAAATAGTTCTCAAATTGCCAATCCAAAAGCAAATCCGCTGGATACAACAACATATAAAGTTATTGTTACCAATCAGTTTGGATGCAAGGATTCCGCTGTAACCACAGTTAATGTCTGGAAAAAACCTATCGTAAATGCCGGTACTGATAGCAAAATCTATGAAGGGGAATCTGTTATTTTACAAGGCCAGATTTCCGGCACCAATATTAGTTTTTCATGGTCACCCACTAGTTTTATGTCAAATAGCAATAGCCTGTCACCTACAGTTAGCCCGAATGATAAAATAACCTATTCATTAACCGGTAGTTCAGATCTGGGATGTGGTACAACTTCCGACCAGGTATCCATTTTTGTTTATAAGAAAGTTAGAGCACCCAATAGTTTCTCACCTAATGGAGATGGAATTAATGATACCTGGGTGATAACAGGGCTAGATTCATATCCTGACGCAGTGCTAAGGGTTTATAGCAGAGATGGCAAAGTGGTTTTTCAAACAAGAGGAACAGAAAAAATTTGGGACGGTACATACAATGGTAAACCATTACCGGTGGGTACTTACTATTACCTTATTGATCTATATACAGGACAACCAATTCTTTCCGGATGGATTCTGATTATCCGGTAATGAAATTCAGTCTAATATAATTGGGTTACTTTTTAGAATCGGTATCCATATTTTTTGTAAATTGTTTTTTATCAAACTCAATTACCATGGCCTCAACCAGACGTAAATTTTTGCAAACATTAGGAAGCGCTAGTTCATTGTTATTAGGCGGGTTACCCGCTATGGCTAATCGCGAGAATGTTCAAACACTTTTATCAAAAGTTACGGTTAGCGCAAATGATAAAATTAGAATTGCATTAATTGGATCCGGTATTATAGGTCATTATGATACTGAAACAGCACTCAAAGTTCCGGGGGTTGAATTAGTAGCTGTTGCCGACTTATACCAGGGAAGGCTAGACAGAGCAAAAGAAAAATGGGGTAAAGATGTATTTGTTACGCGTAATTATAAAGAAATTCTTACCCGTAAAGATATTGATGCTGTATTGGTTTGTACTTGCGATCATTGGCATGATCATATTACGATTGATGCCTTGAAAGCAGGAAAAAATGTGTATTGCGAAAAACCAATGGTGCATCATGTAGAAGAAGGTTTAGCGGTAGTTGCTGCACAGAAAGCAAGTGGCAAAGTATTACAAGTAGGGAGTCAATCAGCCAGTTCTGTTTTATTTTTAGAAGCCCAGAAATATTTTAAGCAAGGGATTGTGGGAGATTTGGCTTACGCAGAATCTTACAACGATCGTAATTCTGCAAATGGTGCATGGCAATATACGATTCCATCGGATGCAAGTACAAAAACCATTGATTGGGATATGTTTTTAGGAGATGCCCCAAAACTGGCATTTGATCCGGTTAGGTTTTTTCGTTGGCGTAATTATAAAGCCTATGGAACAGGTGTGGCTGGAGATCTTTTTGTGCACAATTTTACAGGCTTGCATACAGTCACCAGCTCATTGGGACCTACACAAATCTATTCTTTGGGGGGATTAAATTATTGGAAAGATGGAAGAGATGCTTATGATTTAGTAACCGGCATTATGCAGTATCCCAAAACAGAACAGCACAATGCTTTTCAATTTTATACACGAGTAAACCTAGCAGATGGTGCAGGAGGTGGTCAAGCCACAAGATTAATTGGAACTGAAGGAGTAATAGAAATCAAACCCAATAGTATTAGTATCAAGCATTTTAAAAGGGCACTGGCCCCTAGTATAGGTGGTTATGATTCTTTGGAAAGTTTTCCGAAAGCTATGCAAGAATCTTTGTTAAAAGAGTACAATGCCAAATTTAGTGCTGAAGACAGGAAGTCAAAAATGAGTGATGAAATTATTTTTGAACAACCCAAAGGGTATGATTCTCGATTAGATCATATGATCAACTTTTTTGAGGCCATTCGAGCTGCAAAACCCATTTTAGAAGATGCATCCTTTGGTTTAAGAGCTGCAGCTCCGGCACTGATTTGTAATACAAGTGCTGAAATGAAAAAAGCGATTAATTGGGATCCGATAAGGATGGAAATTCAAAGAAGCTAATAAAGGCATTCGCTTCTTTATCTTGGGGCAAAATACTTTGTTTAATAATTCAGAATAAATAAAAACACGGGTAAAAAAATGGCGCAAAATGAATATAATATTTATTTGAAAGAGAATGTTAAGCTATCTACTTTCTCTTCCACCCCATAAAATCCCGCAATTTTTCTAATCACTTTTTCAACAACCGCATCCGGACAACTGGCGCCACTTGTAATTAATATTTTGAGGGGTGATAGGTTGGGTAAATAATTGGTAACAATGGAGAGCTCCTTCGTTTGCCAGTTTCGGTTTTCGATTGCTGTTTTGCTTATCAGTCTCTCAGCAGCGTCAATAAAATAAGCAGGTAATTTTGCTTCACATAACTCAACCAGGTGAGAACTGTTGCTACTATTGTGCCCGCCTATTACAATTGCTAGGTCTGCTGCTGTTTCTAACATGCCGGTAACGGCAGTTTGGTTATCGTTTGTGGCATAACAAAGTGTATCGCGCGTATCTGCAAAACGTTCTGCAATATTTTTTGCTGTTAAATGATATTTTCGAATAAACACATTTTTTAAATAATCAGAAATGGCCTGTGTATCACTAGACAATTGGGTAGTTTGGTTTACTACCCCAATTTGTTGGAGGTGTTTAGTAATATCAAATCCGTCAGAAAAACGACCATTAAATTCTGTGTAAAATTGACTGGCCGGTTTTTCGCCTGTTATATATTTTGCCAGTTCAATGGTTTCAGTCATGTCATTTACAACTACCGTATGTGTATGTTGAGAAGTATGGGAAAATGTTGCCCGGGTTTCTTCATGTTTGGGTTTTCCGTGTATAACAATGCTGTAACCTTTTTCAGCTATTTGCTCACTACGGTTCCATACTTTTTCTACAAAAGGGCAGGTGGTATTGTATTTTTCTGTAACAATTCCTTTATTAATAAGCAGTTTTTCAATTTCCAATGTGGTGCCAAAAGCAGGAATGATCACCACATCATCCGATGTTATTTCATCAAAAGAAATTAATTGTTTGCCATAGGTATCCTGTAAAAATTTAACGCCTCTCGCCATTAAATCGGCATTCACCTGTGGGTTATGGATCATCTCACTCAATAAAAAAATTCGCTTCCCCGGGTTTTCATCAATGGTATTAAAGGCAATTTCAATGGCGTTTTCAACGCCATAACAGAACCCAAAATGTCGGGCCAAATAAATTTGTAAAGGACCCAGATCCAAAAGAGTGGGAGAATAATTTTTCTTTAACTTATCCTGATCTTTTCTATCTTGTTTGATAGCGCTTATCAGCGGACTTCGATATATATTGGGAACATTGAACTGCTTCATAGATTGTTATAACAGTAGCAAAATTACGTATGTGTTGGGAGTTTGGGTTTGTTTGGGCTAGTTTTATCTAACCCAATGTTGTTAACAGCATTCTTGATGCTTGGTTCATAAAATTCGCTATTTTCATTATCTAAATGCCCTTTATGAGAATTCTTCCCTTGCTTGTCTCCGGTTTATCTACAGTTGGGATGGTTGTATTATTAAACATGCAATTACCTGTGGGAAAGGGCAAAACCCCAAAATTGGGCTATTTCTTGAGTCCTCAGCATGGTTTTTGGCAGAATGCTGAACCTGCCGATGCCGGTTTTGATGCAGATTTTACATTAGCAGATTTAAAAGGGAAAGTCGATGTTTTTATGGATGACCGCCTAGTACCCCATATTTATGCAGAAAATGATTTAGATGCCTATTATGTACAAGGTTTTTTACATGCCAAGTTCCGATTATGGCAAATGGATTTTCAAACCCATGTGGCAGCCGGTAGACTTAGCGAAATAGTTGGTGAAGAAAGATTGCCGACCGATCGTTTTTTTAGAAGATTGGGAATGGTGTATGGCGCCGAACAAACCCTTGCCAATATTGAGAAGAATCCCGAAATGAAGGCGACAGTACAGGCATATGCGGATGGGGTAAATGCTTATATAAAAACAATGAAACCCGAGCAAATACCATTTGAATATAAATTGCTTGATTATAAACCGGAAGCATGGTCGCCATTAAAAACCTATTTGTTTATGATGTTTATGGCATATGATCTAACCGCTCGGGGAGCAACTACTGATTTACAAATGACAAATGCCAAAAATTATTTTGGTTATGATGATTTTGATAAACTATATCCCAATGTGCAAGATTCTTTGGATCCCATTATTGCAAAAAATACGGAATATGGATGGCCTGCCATTCAACCGACTGCACCAAAAAATGTGGCTGAATATTTACAAGCCAATTCTTCACAAAGCACAACAAAAATAGTTGAGGCTCCTGATAAAGACAATGGAAGTAATAACTGGGTTGTTTCCGGTAACAAAACAAAATCAGGTCGGCCTATTTTATGTAACGACCCCCATTTGGGTTTAAATCTTCCGGCTATTTGGTATGAACTACAAATTAGTACGCCTACCCATAATACGTATGGTGCCAGCTTTCCCGGAGCACCGGCTGTTGTCATTGGTTTTAATGATAGTATTGCCTGGGGCGTAACCAATGCCGGCAGAGATGTAATTGATTATTATAATATCAAATTTAAAGACTCTACTTTATCTGAATATTGGTTTACCGGAAAATGGGTAAAAGCTGAACATCGTAAAGAAGTAATTTCAATAAAAGGGAAAGCAGATCTGGTAGAAAATATTGCCATAACTGTTTTTGGTCCGGTTATGTACGATAAATCTTATAAAAATAGTAGTACAGAAGGTAAATATCTCGCTCTTAAATGGACCGCTCACGATGCAGGCAACGGACTTGCCGCATTCTACGATTTAAATAGAGCCAAGAATTATGATGAATATCGGCAGGCTATTTCAAGCTGGTCATGTCCGGGGCAGAACTTCGCTTTTGCTTCTAAAACAAACGATATAGCCATCACACAGCAAGGTGCATTTATAGCCAGATGGCCAAGGCAGGGTGATATGATTATGCCGGGTGCCGATAGTAGCTTTATGTGGCAGGGTATTATTCCATTTGAAGAAAATCCAACCATGAAAAACCCCGACAGAGGTTTTGTTAGCAGCGCCAATCAAATGTCTACCGATACTACTTACCCTTACTATTTAGGGGCGGCTAGTAATTTTCCTTTGTATAGGGGAATCATCATCAACCGGAAATTAGCCGGTATGACTAATGTTACCCCGGAAGATATGCAGCATTTGCAGATGGATAATTACAATGTATTTGCTGAAATGGCTAGACCGATTTTATTACAATTGATTGGAAATAATCCGCTAACTGCAGACGAAACAAAATACATCCATATACTAAAAAACTGGAACCTGCAAGGCGATGCATCGGAAAAAGGGCAAACTGTTTTTAAATCTATTTGGGATAGCTTGGAAGCAGAAGTTTGGGGAGATGAATTCAATAAATCTAAATTGCCAATGTCTTGGCCGGATGCCTCTACCTTACTCGAAAATTTATTAAAGAGCAAGGAATACAAATTTTCTGATAATATAAATACCGCTGATAAAATTGAAACCATCAAAGATGATCTAATGACGGCAATAAAAAAAGCATCTGCTAATTTAGCATCGCTTGAAAAGTCGGGTACAATCGAATGGGCTAAGTCAAAAGATACACATGTAGACCATTTACTAAAATTACCCGCACTAAGCAGGTTACACTTGCCAATTGGTGGGGGTGCCCACATGATTAATGCAACCAAAGCTACACATGGCCCTAGCTGGCGAATGATTGTTCACATGACAGATGAGATTGAAGCATATGGCGTTTATCCGGGAGGGCAAAATGGTAATCCCGGGAGTAAGTATTATGATACGTTTGTTGATAGTTGGGCAGTCGGTAAATATTATCGAATACTCTTTATTAAAAGAGAAGAAGCTGCGACCAACAAGAGAATACAATGGCATATGACTTTTACTAACAGTTAAAAAAGAACCATGAAATTAATATCAGCAATTTTTGTCACTGCTTTTTTAGCATATGTAATTGGAATTTACACTACGTTACCTTGGTGGAGTTTTGCTGTCACTTCTTTTATGGTAGCATTGGCCATTCCACAAAAACCATTCAAGGCTTTTATTACCGGATTCTTAGGGATGTTTATTTTATGGGTTGTTCTATCAGTCATGAAAGACTTAGCGAATGAACATATTCTTTCCACAAAAGTGGCACAAATATTGCCTTTGGGAGGATCTTATGTGGTCTTAATATTACTTACGGGCATATTGGGTGGATTGGTGAGTGGCTTGAGTGCATTGGCAGGCAGCTATGTTAGACAATCAAAATAAGGCCCATTTCTTTAATTATGTATCAAGATGAATTTATGCAGGTAGCCTGATAAGAATTCGTTAAACTCCGATAAATCAATACTTTCTTTTACCAAAAGAAACTTTGTAAGCTTATTTTCGTTGTAACCGAAACGTATGCATAAGCCGATTCTTTCTTTGTTTTCTTTTTTGATAATAGTCTCTAGCTATTCAGCTACTATTAGCGGTACCATTCGTGAAAAGAATGGAGCTGAACTAGCTTTTTCATCAATACTAGTAAAAAGTACTACGAAAGGCGTTTCTGCCAATAGCAAAGGATTTTATTCTATACAATTAGACCCCGGCGAATATTGGTTGGTTTGTCAGTTCATTGGCTATAAAACGTTAGAAAAAAAGGTTACCGTATCCAAATCAGACAAAGTGGTTGATTTTGAATTAGAAAATCAGCAATACAATTTAAAAGAAGTGGTGGTATCCAGTGGAGGAGAGGATCCGGCTTATGCCATTATTCGAAAAGCGATCGAAAAACGAATTTTTCACCTTAATGAAATCAAACAATTTCAATGTGATGTGTATTTGAAAGGACAATTACAACTTCGCAATTATCCCAAATCTTTTTTTGGAAGGAAAATAGATTTTGAAGACGGAGACTCTAGTAAAAAGAAAATGTTGTTTTTATCCGAGTCAATAGCACGGTATTCAGTTCAACAACCGGAAAAACAAAAAATTGAAGTCATTTCCACAAAAGTAAGCGGACGTAGCAATAGCTTTGGTTTTAGTGACCCGCAAATCATCTCGTTTTATGAAAACAATATTTCCATAGGGGAAGATTTAAACCCTAGAGGCTTTATTTCACCCATTGCCGGGGGAGCCATCAATTTTTATAAATATAAATTTGAAGGAACTTTCTATGAAAACGGGAAAGAAATCAGTCGAATTAAAGTTATTCCCAGAAGACAATACGAGCCGCTGTTTTCAGGTTATATCAACATTGTTGAAAATGAATGGCGTATTCAAAGCTTGGATCTAATTTTATTAAAAGCCCAACAAATGCAATTGTTAGATACATTACGTATTCAACAACTGTATGTGCCGGCCGATAAAGTGTGGGTAATAAAAAATCAGGTGATCTATCCTTCCGGTAAAATATTTGGTTTCGATTTCTTTGGAAGCTTTGTTCAGGTATATGATAAGTTTGATATGGAACCGAAGTTTAAGCCGAAATTTTTTGACCATACTTTGATAAAATTTTTCGATAGTTCAAATAAGCGAAGTATGGCTTATTGGGATAGCATTCGACCATTGCCCTTATTAACAGAGGAAGTGCGTGATTATAAAAAGAAGGATAGTTTGGAGCAGGTTAGAAAAGACCCCAAATATTTAGACTCTTTAGATAAAAAAAGGAACAAATTAAAAATAGGTGGTCTTTTATTTACCGGACAATCTTTTAGTATTCGAAAGAGAAAGGAGAATATTAATTTCGAATCATTATTAAGTACATTAAATTATAATACGGTAGAGGGTGGGGTCATTAGTTTTTCTCCCAATTACAGAAGGCGATTTGATAGCGGGATAGAAGGAAGGAAGTTTCTTGCCATTAATCCTGAATTAAGGTATGGTTTTGCTAATCGGCATTTCAATCCCTCCCTATCTGCTAGTTATAGTTTTGGAAAAAAATATATTCATACCCTAAGTATCTCGGGTGGCAGAAAGGTGTTTCAATTTAATAATGCGGGTTCTATTTCTCCCAGAATTAATACGCTATACACACTCATGGCAGAATACAATTATTTGAAAATATATGAAGCCGATTATCTCAGGATAGCTTACGGTACCGGCTTGGGTAATGGATTAACCATGAGTGGAAGTTTTCAGTTTCAGAATAGATACCCAATGGATAATCTATCTGATATGACAACTTGGAAAAATGATAATGAAAGAGAGTTTACCCCCAACTATCCCACAGAGCTCACCAGATCTAATATGATAAAAAATAAATCATCCACTTTTACTTTGGGTGTTACTTGGCTTCCGGGAGCAGATTATATTGAATTTCCCGATCGCAAAGTGAATATCGGATCAAAATACCCAACCATTAGTGCATCTA
This sequence comes from Bacteroidota bacterium, assembly GCA_031417635.1. Taxonomy (GTDB): domain Bacteria; phylum Bacteroidota; class Bacteroidia; order Chitinophagales; family Chitinophagaceae; genus Sediminibacterium. The sequence continues at coordinate 86,409 of JANOVY010000058.1, forward strand.
TCACAAAAGGCATTCATGGGTTATTTGGCAGTGATGTAGATTATACCAAATGGCGAATTGCAGTAAGTGATGAATTGAATTTAAAATTAGGAGGGCAATTCAATTACAATGTAACAGCAGGAGGATTTTTGGATGCCGCAAAAACATTTATTCCGGACTACCAACATTATTTGGGTAACCAAACTATTTTTGCTTCAAGAGAATTGAATAGCTTTCAGCTGGCACCTTATTATAAATATAGTAACACAGCGGGTTTTACTTTAACAGCTCATGGTGAATACCATTTAAATGGTTTGATCACCAATAAAATTCCAGGTTTTAAAAAGTTGAATTGGTTTTTAGTTGCCGGAATTAATGCATTGCATATTAATAAGGGCGCTGATTATTATGAAGCCTTATTTGGTATAGAAAATATATTAAAAATTATTAGAGTTGATTTCGTTCAGGGGTATGAATCATCCGGTGCAAGACCCACCGGATTTAGAATTACAGTTCCCCTGATTAGATAACTTCATCCAACTTCCAACTTTCAAAAAGGATTCAAGACCATTATTTTCAACAATTCCTTACTTTTGATGTGAATTTTGGTCACCCTGCAAGTGGCTCCTTTTTAATGGAACATTCTCTTAGAGGATGTCTAAAATGAAAATTTATGTCTGTTTTACACAATCGTATTTCGAATGAAGAGTTGAAAAAGCGATTATTGGAAGAAGATTTCCCTCGCACCACCATCAGCTTTTACCGCTATTTTCCAATTCAAAATCCACAAGAATTTCGAGATTTTTTGTATAAAAAATTAACCGAGTGTTCTGTTTTTGGTAGAATTTATGTTGCCCATGAAGGCATCAATGCGCAAATAAGTGTGCCTTCACATTTTTTCGATTTCTTTAAAGACTTTCTTTATTCAATTGAGCAGTTACAGGGCATTCGATTAAATATGGCTGTGAATGATGAGTCTTATTTGAATAATCCGCTTAGTCAGGGTAAAAGTTTTTGGGTACTCAAAATCAAGGTTCGTGAAAAAATCGTGGCCGATGGAATTATAGATCCAAGCTTTAGCATGGAGAAAAAAGGCAATTATGTAAATGCCATTCAAATGAATGAATTAATGAATGACCCAAATACGATTGTGATAGACATGCGAAATCATTACGAATATGAAGTGGGCCATTTTCTGAATGCTCTTGAACTGCCATCTGATACTTTTCGTGAACAATTGCCCATGGCAATTGATATGATGAAAGGAAACGAAGAGAAGAATATTATCATGTACTGTACCGGGGGAATTCGTTGTGAGAAAGCAAGTGCTTTTATGTTGCATAGTGGGTTTAAAAACGTTTTTCACCTCGAAGGGGGAATCATTAATTATGCAAGACAAGCAAAAGAAGCATCTTTAGAAAGTATGTTTAAGGGTAAGAACTTTGTATTTGATGATCGATTGGGAGAAAGAATTACCGAAGAAGTCATTTCAAATTGTCATCAGTGCGGTAAACCTTGTGATACACATGCCAATTGTAAAAATAATGGATGTCATTTGTTATTTATTCAGTGCTGTGAATGTGCTACAAAGTTCGAAGGTTGTTGCAGCAGTGATTGTAAGGATACCATAGAACTACCGATGGAAAGACAAAAAGAAATTAGAAAGGGAATTGAAAACGGGCAAAATATTTTTAATAAGAGTAAAGTTCGACTCAGACCCAGATTAATCAAACAAAATGTTGATAATAAACACTTTATAGATTAAGTCTTTTCAGCTATATTTAAAGTAAACATTTTAGGTTATTAATGAAAAAAAGGTATCTATTTTTCTTTTTACTGCTATCATTTACGAAAGTAATGAGTCAATCTGCATCAATCAGGTGTTATGTAAAAGATTTGTTCCTTTCTCAACCCATCCCAGGTGCTTTAATTATTACCAATCTTAAAGATTCTGTATTTACTACAGAAAATGGTTCATTTCAATTATCATTGAGAGCAGGAAGAACAGAGAGTATTGAGATTTCTGCCTATGGATATTCATCCAAGACTGTATTTGTGACCAATGAAAAAAAGATTGTGAATGTTTTTCTAGAACCGATCAATTACCAAACCAATTCCATTCAAGTTCGTGGTTTGTATACAGGAAAAAATCTATTGCGAACGCCGGGTTCTATTGCTACACTCGTTTCAAAAGATTTTCAAAGAAGCAGTCAAACCTTTTTGCAAAATTCTTTTAATCTGCTACCGGGTGTTCGAATGGAATCGCAAAATGTAAATACAGGAGCAAGAATTGTATTGCGAGGATATGGAAATCAAAATACTGCAAATGGTATTGGCTATAAAGCTTATTATAATGATATTCCCTTAACTGATGCAGACGGTACCACCAACCTTGATGATATTGATTTTGCAACCATAGGAAGGATTGAGGTATTTAGGGGACCCGTTTCGAGTGTATATGGAACAGGTATCGGAGGGGTAGTAAATATCGTTTCTGAAAAGGCTCCGGAAGGAACTACTCTTGGACAGTCTATATTAACTGGCTCTAATGGACTATTTCGAAACACTACATCTGTGGGTATCGGAAACGATAGAACGAATCTTATTTTTAATTATGGCCGGCAAAGAACTAACGGGTATCGTTTGCACAATGGTTCACAAAAAAACTATTGGGACCTGAATGGAACAATTTATAATATTCAAAAAGCAACGGTTAGCTTTTTTACGCAATACACAAATTCCTACGATCAATTGGCAGGGCAGGTTGATAGTTTTGGACTGGTTAATTATCCCGATTCTGCTGAATTGAGTTATATTATCAATGATTCTCATAGTGATTTAGAAAGCATTCGATTAGGGCTCTCGGTTGATTATGTATTTAATCGATGGCTGAGCAATAAATCAACTTTTTTTATTAGTACACAAGAAATTGGACAGTCAATGTCTACCATACTTACCAAATCCAATAGAAGTAGCTTTGGAATGCGTACAGCTTTTATTTATACACCACAATTGGGAACAGTGGGTGCCAGGTTTACGGTGGGTTTAGAAGGCACTAAAAATATTATTTACCAAAAATCGTACAATCTTAAAAATGCGGCTTTGGGTACCTTACGAACAGATCTTGAATTGAAACCCTCTCAATGGAATCTATTTGGAGGTGTGGAACTAACAATTGCTAAAAACACTTTGATGATTTTTAATGCCAGTGCTAATTTCATTACATATGATAATGAAGATTTAAGGATTACCGGAAGTGGGTATGTAAATCAATCCGGCTACAGAAGTTTTCAACCGATTATTACACCTCGTTGGGTAATTAATCATTTGATTAATAAAAATGTATCGGTATATTCTAATTATAGTATGGGATATGCACAACCCGGTACTAACCAGATTATCATTGAAAAAACGGGAAAATTAAATGACAAAGTGAAACCTGAAATTAGTAACACTTTCGAAGTAGGAGCCAAGGCAAGTTTGTTCAAACAATCTCTATTTTTTGATTTTGCTTTTTTTAATATGGAGGTCTCAGATAAATTGGTAACGCAAACTTTTCCGGCAGTAACGGGGCAACCATCTTATACCGGCTTTGTAAATGTCGGATCTGTTAATTTTACAGGTATGGAAATCACTTTAAATTATGCATTTATCCCAAAGAATAAAAATGTATTACAATTGTTTCGTCCATTTATGACATACACCTATAACCGTAGTAGAAATTCAAACTTAAAAAGTGATAATAACAATAATAGTGCTACCAAAGATTACACCAATTTAAGCGTTAGTGGTATTCCCAGAAATGTGTTAAATACCGGGTTTGACATTGAGGCATTTAGGGGATGGTATGTAAATGTTACAGATATGTATACAGGAGAAATGCCAATTACCTTAGACAATAAAGTAAATTACGGCTCTTATAATTTAGTCAATATCAGAACAGGATATAGGCATGTTTTTGGTAAGAATACTTCTCAAAGTCTTACTTTGGACATTTATGCCGGAAACAATAATATATACAATACCACCTATGCACAATTTGTAGCCATCAATTTAACCCCTGTGAATGGGGTGCCTCCAAAATTTTTTACACCGGGTCCAAGGTCTGCATTATATGCGGGAATCAATTTGAGATATAAGTTTAAATAATGTGGGGTGTATTCAGTCAATTTTTGAAAGCATTTTCTAATGAAAGAGGGAATGCCAAAAATAGCTTTTGTATGCATAGTTTCTTATCTTGCAATTAATTAAAGTGAAAAAGACTGTTACTTTCATATTGCTTTTTTGTATGTTGATATATGCCGGGGGCTATCAATTAATTTTTGCTGTTTATCAAATGAGTATAAAATCAGAGATAAAAGCTTATCTATTGAAGAACCCGGATAGTAAATTCAATTCTGTATTTACATTTTCAGTCAACAATGGTAAAATTAATGATACAATGATGAAATGGGAGGAGATGGGGGAGGAGTTTTGGTATAATGGAAAATTATATGATGTTGTTTCAATTGAGTATCATCAGTCATCTGCTGTTGTTCATTGTATTAACGACAAGGCTGAATCAACATTGATCAATCAATCTTTTTCTATACTTCAAAAGCAAAATCAAAAATCTTCGGGTTCTTTGGCTCAGTTCCATAAATTATTGATGAGCACATTTGAAACTTCTTATGTTAAATATATTTTTTATTTTTTCCAATCAGGAAATTCTTTTCATGTTTCCAACGACTCCTTTTCAGTGTCGAATTTATCAGAAATTCTAAAGCCCCCTCCTCGAAATAAAAGGGCTGTCGCATAAGTTATTTCTGTTAATAAGTTTATCCTCAAAACTATTTTAATGAATCATAAATCATTATTCATTCCTTTTGCCATATGTTTCCACATTCTTGTATCTGCGCAAAATAAAATAATTAAAGACACACTTCAAAAAGAACCTGTTACTTTAAATCAAGTGGTAGTTTATGCCAATAAATTCCCCGAAAGATTGCGTTATATTACTCAATCTATTAAGGTAATCAATGATAAGAATCAATTAAATAATCAAGGAAATACAGGTGACGTATTATTAAATTCAGGTGCCGTTTTTGTTCAAAAAAGCCAGCAAGGTGGAAGTAGTCCCATTATTCGCGGTTTCGAAGCAAGTCGAGTATTATTAATGGTAGATGGAGTTAGATTAAACAATGCCATTTATAGAGCTGGTCACTTACAAAATGTAATTACCATTGATAATATGTTACTAGACAGAATAGAAGTATTATATGGTCCTTCTTCCACAATGTATGGTAGTGATGCTTTAGGCGGCGTTATAAATATGTACACAAGAAATCCGGTTGTTAGTGGGATAGGAAAAACGAAAATTGCCGGCAATATAATGGGGAGATATGCAAGTGCAACTGATGAGCAAAGGGGGCATCTTGATTTTTCAATAAGCGGATCCAAATGGGCTTCTCTTACATCTTTTACCTACGGCTCTTTTGGTGATATGCAACAAGGGGCTAACAGGCTTGAAGCATATCCTGAATTTGGCAAGAAAAAATTTATTGTTGATCGGTTTGCTAATCAGGATAGTGCTTTTTTAAATCCGGATCCTAATAAACAAGTTAGCAGTGGATATAAACAATTCGATATTATTCAGAAAATTCTCTACCAACCAAAAGAAAATATACAGCACCTGCTGAATGTTCAAATTAGTAATTCAAGTAATATCCCACGATATGATAGACTGACTGAAATGACTTCCGGCGTACCCACTTTTGCTGAATGGTATTATGGCCCACAACTTAGAAATATGCTTTCGTATCAATTCTCTGCCAATAAAATGACCGGATTTTTTAGAGAAATTAAAGTGATAGCCAGTTACCAAGATGTAGAAGAAAGTCGCATTACCAGAAGGTATAAAAATAACAATAAAGATTCTCGTTGGGAAAGGGTGAATGTTTGGGGCTTCAATGCTGACGCAAAACATTACAGCGGGAAAAATGAACTTCATTTAGGAATAGAATCTTATACCAATTATGTAAAATCGACAGCTGAAAGAGCCAATATTGCTACCGGTATTTTGAGTAGGATATCAACCCGGTATAGTGATGGGCCTACAAAAATGAGTTCCAATGCTTTTTATGCACAACATACATTGAAAATTGATAAGCAATGGACCCTCAATGACGGAGTAAGAATCAATTTTGTTAAGATGGATGCTAGATTTGCAGACACAGCTTTATTACACTTACCTTTTACAAGTGCTGTTCAAAATAATGCAGCCATTACCGGAAATCTTGGTTTAGTATATGCAACTCCTAAAAATTTCCGGTTATCATTTCTTCTAAACACCGGATTTCGATCGCCTAATGTAGATGATCTAACAAAAGTGTTTGATACCAAACCGGGTTATGTAGTTGTTCCCAATAAAGATTTACAACCTGAGTATACCTATAATGCTGAAATTAATTTTAACAAGTATGGAGAAAAATTTAGTTATGGAGGCGCTGTATTTTACACATGGTTTAGAAACGCCATTGTGGTCGATAAATTCCAATTTAATGGAAGTGATAGTATCCTATTTCAAAATGTGAAAAGTGCTGTTTATTCACCACAAAATAAAGCAAGGGCGTTTGTAGTAGGATTTAGTCTAAATGCATCTTTAAAAGTGGAAAAGAACACAAAACTAGATGCCGTTTATACTTATACAAAAGGAAATTATACCAATGCAGGATTAACTGTTCCATTAGACCATATTCCGCCAACATTTGGCAGAGTTGGAATCTCACATACAAAAGAATCCTGGCAGGCAGAATTTTTCGTTTTGTTTAATGGCTGGAAACGAATGGCTGATTATAACCCCAATGGAGAAGATAATGAACAATATACAACTATTGATGGTATGCCGGCATGGAGCACATTCAATATTAGAGGAATGGTGAATTTGAATAAAAACATTTCTGCTCAAATACAAGTTGAAAATTTGTTGGATAAAAATTACCGCTATTTTGCAAGCGGCATTTCTGCGCCGGGAAGAAACTTGGTATTGAGTTTAAAATTTGGATGGTGATAACAAAGAAAAGGGCAAGTTTAATATCTTGCCCTTTCTTTTATTTTTTTAGCTTATTTAAAGAGGCAACAATACAATTATAAATTTCCTTTTCAGTTAAATTCTCGGGGATAAATTTTTTGCCACACACTTTTTCAAAAAGTTCAATATACCTTTTGCTGATAGTGTTAATCCAATCATCAGACATCTCAGGAACGGTTTGTCCTTCTTTGCCCATAAAATCATTGGCAATCAACCATTCTCTCACAAATTCTTTACTCAATTGTTTTTGTTTGTCACCTTTTAATTGTCTTTCTTCAAAACCTTCTGCATAAAAATACCTTGATGAATCGGGAGTATGAATTTCATCCATCAAATAAATGGTATCGCCAATCTTTCCAAACTCATATTTAGTATCCGCCAAAATCAATCCCTGTTTTGAAGCGATTTCTTTTCCGCATGCAAACAATTCCAATGTATATTTTTCAAGTATTTGCCATTCAGCGGCTGTTGCCAAACCTTTGTCGATAATTTCATCTTTGGAAATGTCTTCATCATGTCCTTCTTCAGCTTTTGTAGAGGGGGTAATAATGGGGGTTGGAAAAAAGTCATTTTCATGTAATCCTTCGGGCAATTTTTCTCCACAAAGCGCTCTTTTACCTGATTGATAGGTTCGCCAGGCATGCCCCACCAAATTACCCCTCACTACCATCTCAATTTTAAAGGGCTTACATCTTTTGCCTATGGAAACGGTAGGTGATGGAACATCTATTAACCAATTTGGACAAATATCTCGGGTTAATTCCAACATGTAAGCAGCTATTTGGTTGAGAACCTGTCCTTTAAAAGGGATGGGTTTTGGCAATATTACATCAAATGCTGAAATCCGGTCACTGGCAATCATTACTAACCAATCGTTTTGGATGCTGTATACTTCACGCACTTTTCCGTGATAAAGTTGTGTTTGATTCGGAAATTGAAAGGTTGCCATGTAGTAAAAATAGATAGGCTATTGATAAATAAGGGCCAATAAACCCAATTTTTCTCAACATCTTGTCGTTATTTGTGGACAAATTAAATTTTTATAGCAAACTAACAAGTGCTATTTTTATTAACAATTTATATAAAACTTGCTATTATGAGAAGATTCTTAGCCCATTATGGTTTGCTAGTATTTGCAACAATCCTTTCTGTTTCTGCACTTGCTCAACAAACCTCAACAACTGTTACCGGAAATGTTAAAAGCAGTAAATCCAAAGAAACAGTTTCTGCAGTTTCTGTTTCGGTAAAAGGAGGTACCACCGGAACCTATACTGATGACAAAGGCAATTTTAAGTTAACTACTACCCAAAAACTTCCCTTTACTTTGGTGTTTTCTTCTGTGGGCTATGCCGACAAAGAATTGTCTGTTGCCACCAATAATTCAGTTTTGAATGTAACGATTGAGACTTCTTTTACACTGGGCAATGAAGTGGTTGTTTCTGCTTCTAGGGTTCCGGAGAGAATTTTGGAATCACCTGTTTCTATTGAAAGAATTGGAGCCGCCGCTATTCGCAATACACCTGCAACCAGTTACTATGATATGCTTACCAACTTAAAAGGGGTAGACATAGTTGCAGCAAGCTTAACTTTTAAAAGTGTGGGCACACGTGGTTTTAATAGTAGTGGTAATACTAGATTAAATCAGATCGTAGATGGTATGGATAACCAAGCTCCGGGTCTTAATTTTTCTGTGGGTAATATAGTAGGTTTAACGGAGCTTGATGTTGAAAGTATGGAACTACTTCCCGGCGCTTCTTCTGCCTTATATGGTCCCGGCGGTATGAACGGTACTGTATTAATTAATAGCAAGAATCCTTTTAAATACCAAGGGTTGAGTTTCCAAATTAAACAGGGGGTTAATCATTTAGATAGCTATCAACGTCCTATCTCTCCATTCTATGATTGGAGCGTTCGTTGGGCTAATAAAATCAATGATAAGTTAGCCTATAAGATAGGAGCACAATTTGTACAAGCGCAAGATTGGTTAGCAAATCAATCAGAAAACTATTCCGGTGGAACCAATCGTTTTTATAGTGGTTCATTGTCAGTAATTCCGGGTTGGAGAGAATCTGATCCTAATTACAATGGTGTGAATGTCTATGGTGATGAAACAACCCAAAATCTTAGCTTAATTTCAAGAAGTGTTACCGGCGGAATTCCCGGTAATGCCGCTATTAGCGCCGCATCTAACGCATTCTTAGCTGCGAGTCCTACTGCAAGACTAGCCCAATACAATGCATTTCTAACATCTATTGGTGCCGGAGCCGTTGTAGCAGGTGGAGGTTCCATGTTTTTTTATGGCCAAAGTCCAAGTAGAAATTATTTCAGAAATCAGGATGTGAGTAGAACGGGATGGGATGAAAAAAATGTGGTGGATCCAACCACGGTTAATTTTAAATTATCAGGGGCATTGCATTATCAATTAACCGATAAAATCGAAGCATCCTTTTTGCTTAACTGGGGTACTGGTAACACGGTGTATACAGGAAGTGATAGATACTCATTGAAGGATTTTAAAATGGGTCAATACAAGTTAGAATTAAAAGCCAAAAATTGGTTTGTAAGGGCTTATACAACACTCGAAAATTCAGGAAGCTCATATAATGCAACCATTACAACAAGAACCTTTAATGAAGCATTACGGCCAAGTGGGGCCTGGTATCCTCAATATATTGGGGCTTTGGTGAATGCGCTTGATGCAGGGTTACCTACATCCAATGCCCATAATGCGGCAAGAGGATTCGCTGACCAAGGTTTACCGATTGGGCAGAATATTAATTTACATCCTACTTTTCAAAAAATTGCTGGCACCCCCATTTTTCAAGGAGGTGGATTGTTTGTGGATGCTTCTAGTTTAATCGCGTTTGAAGGCCAGTATAATTTAACGCAAGACTTAAATTTAGCTAAACATGGAACTGATATTCTGATTGGTGCAAACTCTAGACAATATGTGCTGAATTCCCAAGGAACCATTTTTGCTGACACGGCCGGAAACATAAAAATTAATGAGGTTGGATCATACATTCAAATTTCACAAAAGTTGTTTAATGATGTGTTGAAAATAACTGCCTCGGGTAGATATGATAAGAGTACTAATTTCAAAGGCCGTTTTACACCCAGGGCTTCAGCAGTTGTAAGATTGGCAAAGGATCACAATCTTCGTTTCTCTTACCAAAACGCATATCGTTTTCCTACCACTCAAAATCAATGGATTAATCTTTTGGTGGGTGGTGGAACCCGTTTAATGGGCGGTTTACCTCAATTGAGAGATTATTATAAATTTAATACCAATCCTGTATTCACTTTAGGAAGCGTTCAAGCTTTTGGTCAAAGTGTTTTAGCAGGAGCACCTAACCCTACTTTATTAAAACAACAAGCATTTGACAATGATTATAGACCGGAATCCAGTACTTCCTTCGAAGTTGGTTACAAAGGATTGATTGCCAATAAGTTACTAATAGATGTGTATGCTTATTGGGCTGGTTACAAAGATTTCTTAAGTAGTGTTCAAGTGATTCAATCTAAAAATAATACAGTATTTAACCCGGCTGACCTACTGAATACTGCTACCAGTATTGATTATAATATTTCTGTAAATGCCCCCGGCACTGTAAAAACAAGTGGTTGGGGAATATCTGCTGACTATTTATTAGGGCGTAATTACTCAGTAACCGGTAATTTTTACCATGATGAGATTGGTACTTTGGCTCCCGGTTTCATTTCTTTTTTCAACACCCCAAAATATCGTTCCAATTTTGCATTTAATAATACCGGATTTGGAAAAGATAGCAGATATGGTTTTAGTATCGTTTACAGATGGGCAAATACCTTTTATTACGAAGGAACTTTTGCTAACGGTATGGTTCCTTGGATAAGGACGATAGATGCAATGGTAAGCTACAAGTTGCCTTCTACCAAGTCATTAATTAAAATTGGTGGCACTAACATATTTAATAAATACTATCGTACAGCGTTTGGTAATCCAGCTATTGGTGCATTATACTATGTTAGTTTTGGATGGAACGTATTTTAATAGGATTTTGAAAATGAATAAACACTCCTCGATCATCTCAATCGGGGAGTTTTTTTATTATATGGCTTCTACAAGACAATTTTTCATTGTAAGAATACCTTAAGTTTTATCGTTTTTTGGATAAATACCCCATAATCATATATTTTTGCACCTCATTTAAAAACCAGCTATGATGCGTTCTATTGCTTACAGAGAGGCTATTCGTGAAGCCATGAATGAAGAAATGAGGAGAGACAGCAGAGTTTTCTTAATGGGAGAAGAAGTGGCTGAATACAATGGAGCTTACAAAGTAAGTCAAGGTATGTTAGCAGAATTTGGCGACAAAAGAGTGATTGATACCCCAATATCAGAATTGGGCTTTACTGCTGTTGCAGTAGGTGCGGCTCAAAATGGATTAAGACCCATCGTAGAATATATGACCTGGAACTTTGCAGTTTTGGCATTGGACCAAATTTTAAATACTGCATCGAAAATGCTGGCCATGAGTGGCGGACAGCTTAGCTGCCCAATTGTTTTTAGGGGCGGTAATGGAAGTGCAGGTCAGTTGGGTGCCCAGCACTCTACTGCTTTTGAAAGCTATTATGCCAATATTCCGGGAATAAAAGTGGTGTCCCCATCCAATGCATATGATGCAAAAGGGCTACTTAAGCAAGCAATTCGATATGAAGAAGACCCGGTAATTTTTATGGAAAGTGAAGTCATGTATGGTGATAAATATGATGTGCCGGAAGAAGAATATTATATTCCACTAGGAAAGGCGGATGTAAAAAAATCCGGTCGCGATGTGACGATTGTTTCTTACAATAAAATGGTTAAAGTTGCCTTAGGCGCAGCCGAAGAATTGGAAAAAGAAGGCATCAGTGCTGAAGTGGTTGATTTAAGAAGTATTCGTCCATTAGATTGGATGACAATTTTGGAAAGTGTTAAAAAAACAAATCGTTTGGTAATTGTGGAAGAACAATGGCCATTTGCCTCTGTCTCCTCTGAAATTAGCTATCGCATACAAAAAGAAGGATTTGATTACCTTGATGCACCCATTAGGCGCATAACTAGCGCAGATGCGCCAATGCATTACGCGCCAAATTTGGCGGCACTAGCTATGCCGGATGTAGCCAGAACGGTTAAGCTGGTTAAAGAAGTGATGTATATGAAGAAATAAGTAATCCATAAAAGATACCAAGCCCGAAGCAATTTGTTTCGGGCTTTTATTTTGGATATTTTTAAAGTACTATTATTGATTTCATCATTTATTGAATGACCAAACGAATGCACTTTTTTTTTATTCTCATCTTTTTGCTACCCTCTGTAAGCTTACTTTCACAAAAAGAAGATAGCAGCCTTTTTGCCGCCAAGGATAGTGTTTTACAGAATGTAACTGTCAATGCTTTCAATGCTAGGTTACATTGGAAAAATGTACCTGCGGCAGTAGCCACCATAACTTCAAAAGAGATAAACAGATATGCCAATACTTCTTTGGTACCCATCTTAAATGCGGTACCTGGTATAAGATTGGAAGAACGATCCCCGGCCAGTTATCGACTATCCATCCGGGGTAGTTTATTACGATCTCCTTTTGGAGTAAGAAATGTGAAAGTATATTGGAATAATATTCCGTTGACTGATGCCGGTGGAAATACGTATCTAAATCTCTTAGATATTAACCAGTTAACTTCTGCCGAAATTATCAAAGGACCCGCTGCTAGTATGTATGGTGCAGGTACAGGAGGCGCTTTATTATTACGGTCTGATATTGAATTTTCTGATACGCCAAAAAATAAGTACACAAGCGGGATTACAGGTGGATCTTATGGTTTGTTTGCTTTAAGGGCGAGCTGGCAATACAGTACAAAAAACTTTGTATCTCTATTGCAAACAAGTCACCAACAATCTGATAGCTATCGCGAACAGTCTGCTATGCGGAGGGATGCAATCAAATGGCAAAGCAGTTGGCAATTAACCAAACAACAATTTAAATTTCTTGTTTTCTATACAGATCTCTTTTATCAAACACCCGGTGGCATAACACTGGCACAAATGACTGCAAATCCAAAATCTGCACGCCAACCTGTGGGTGCCTTACCGGGTTCAGTTCAACAAAATGCAGCAATTTATAATAAAACAATTTTTACAGGGGTGCATCATTCTATCAATATCAATCAGTCACTCGAATTAAAATCATTTGTATCAGTAAGCAATACAAATTTTAAAAACCCCTTCATTACAAATTATGAAAAAAGAAATGAAGACAATGTTAGTGCCGGTACAAATGTAGTTTTTAGCAAAAAATCAAACACAATAAACTTTCAATGGATTAATGGAATAGAATGGTTGTACAATCATTCCGACATCAATAATTTTGGAAATAAAAGAGGTGTTCCAGATACTGTTCAATTTAAAGACAATGTGTTTATTAACCAATGGTTTGCATTTTCACAAATGCAGATCAATGTTATTGAGCGTTTAAATATTACTGCAGGGTTAAGTTTAAACAACCAATCATATAGATATAGCCGATTAACAGACCCAACCTCAAAAACCATCAGCAGAAGTGTTCAATCTGTGATTACTCCCCGTTTGGCTTTGTTATATAGAATTAATCAGTCCACTTCATTGTATGCGCTTGCCAGTAAAGGATTTAGCCCGCCAACACTTGCCGAAATACGTCCTTCCGATGGCAATTTTTATGATGATCTTCAAGCCGAATATGGATGGAATTATGAGTTGGGAATAAAGGGGGATTTATTTGATTATCGCTTACAATTTGATATAGCCGCATACTTTTTTTCATTGCAAAATGCAATTGTCAGAAGAAACAATACCGTAGGAGCAGAATATTTTGTGAATGCCGGTGAAACAAAGCAAAATGGAATTGAAGCCTTCATGAAATATCAACTTATTAAAAAAAGCAGACATTTTATTTCAGATGTAAATCTTTGGAGTAGTTATAGCTATCAACCATACCGATTTGTTGATTTCAAACAAAATGTAACTAATTATTCCGGAAATGAACTAACAGGTGTACCTCGAAATATTTTGGTAAGTGGAATAGAAGTAGCATCGACAAAAGGATGGCATGGAATTTTTTCTCTAAATGCAGTTTCTCCTATTCCCTTAACAGATGCAAATGATGCGTATGCTGATAGTTATCAACTTGTTCAATTGAAACTGGGATATCGAAATACTTCACAACCAAAGAAATTTGATATTTTTATTGGCATTGATAATCTTTTCAATCAACGCTATAGCTTGGGAAATGATATTAACGCAGCCGCTAAACGGTATTTTAATCCTGCTTCGGATAGAAACCTTTTTGGGGGACTAAGCTTCTATTTTTGATTGAGTTAAATTTCCAAATATGATACCTCCAATAATAAGTTAATACGGATATGTGGGGTCGGTCTATTAAAACTTACCTGTAACTTAGTACCAAATTAAAAAAGATGTCTGCAATTTTGATTATCGATGATGAAAAAGCAATTCGCAATGTATTGAAAGAAATACTCACAAACGAAGGCTTTACTGTTGATGAAGCATCGGATGGTGAAGAAGGGTTTAAGAAGGTTTATGCCGGCAGTTTTGATTTGATTTTATGCGACATCAAGATGCCTAAATTGGATGGTTTAGAATTTCTGCAAAAAATTAATGAATCGGGCATTGATGTTCCCATCATAATGATTTCGGGGCATGGTAATATTGAAACGGCTATTGATGCAGTTAAAAAAGGTGCTTTTGATTATTTATCTAAACCTCCTGATTTAAACCGGTTATTAATTACAATTAGAAATGCTTTGGATAAAACAATTTTGGTAAAAGAAACCAAAGTGTTAAAAAAGAAAGTGTCTAAGGTTCAAGAAATGATTGGTGAAAGTGAAGAAATAAAAAAAATTATTGCAACCATCAACAAAGTCGCACCTACTGAGGCTCGCGTTTTAATTACCGGTGAAAATGGAACAGGAAAAGAGTTGGTAGCCCGTTGGCTGCATGAAAAAAGCAGTCGGGCCAATTCCTTGATGGTTGAAGTCAATTGTGCAGCCATTCCAAGTGAATTGATAGAGAGCGAATTATTCGGTCACGAAAAAGGATCTTTTACCTCTGCCATCAAACAGCGAATCGGAAAGTTTGAACAAGCTAGTGGTGGAACTCTTTTTTTAGACGAGATCGGGGATATGAGTTTGAGTGCGCAAGCCAAAGTTTTACGCGCTTTACAAGAAGGAAAAATTACAAGGGTGGGAGGTGAAAAAGAAATTGCTGTTGATGTAAGAGTAATTGCAGCTACCAATAAAGATCTGTTGAAGGAAGTAACCGACAAAAATTTTCGGTTAGATCTTTATCATCGGTTAAGTGTTATATTAATACATGTACCTTCTTTAAATAACCGCAAAGAAGATATACCCTTGCTTGCCCATAAATTCCTGACAGATATAGCAGAGGAATATGGGCAGTCAATAAAATCGATCCATCAAAAAGCGATGGAGAAATTACAAAGCCATAACTGGACCGGTAATATTCGTGAATTAAGAAATGTGGTGGAAAGATTGGTCATTTTATCTGCCAAGGAAATTACGGTGGGGGATGTGGATGCTTATGTGATGCCGAGGTAGGTTAAAAGGGTTAAAGAGGTTAAAAGGGTTAAAGAGGGTTTAAAGAAGTTAAAGGGGTTAAAAAGCAGGGGAAAGCATCCTTTATAATTTAACTCTCTTTAACCCTTTTAACCACTTTAACTCCTCCCGCCCACATTTAAGAAAACTTTCACCCGTAAAGCCTTGTCATGTGGCTTAAAAGGATATTTTTGTTGCTATTAATTGTAAACTATGGGATTAACTCTATTCATTATTGGCGTTATTGGTTGGCATGCAGGGATGTATGGAATGTTTAAAAAAGCAGGTATTGAGCCTTGGAAAGCATTGATCCCTTTTTACAATACATGGCTAATAGTTGAAAAATGTACTATCCGTAAATATTGGTTTTGGTTTCAGTTGATCCCAATAGCCGGCCAGTTTATCACCATCTGGATTACGATTATTTTTGTCATGCACTTTAAAAGAGTATCTGTTTTAGACCATACGGCTACTGTTTTATTGCCTTTTGTATACTTCCCTTATCTCGGGTTTTCTTCTAAAGAAAAATGGCATGGTGGAGATATTCTAAAGCATTACCACAAACCCGCTTCACGTGAATGGATAGATGCCGGCGTATTTGCAGTAGTTGCGGCAACCATCATACGCACTTTTGTTTTTGAGGCATACGTGATTCCTACAGGTAGTATGGAGAAAACACTTTTGATCAATGATTTTTTGTTTGTGAATAAAATGAGTTATGGTGCGCGAATTCCACAAACACCATTGTCATTTCCATTCGTACACAATACCATGCCTTTTTCTACAACCACACCCTCTTATATAAAAGGAGTTCAGATACCCTATAAAAGACTTCCTGCTTTTACTGAAGTAAAAAGAAATGATGTTGTTGTATTTAATTTTCCTGCAGGAGACACCATCATTAACCTTCCTGAGTATGGAAGTAAAAGGCCTTATTATGATGAACTTCGTTATCAATTCAAAGGAGACCGCGAGGCATTGAATGCCCAATTTCCGGTAATTGTTCACCCAATGGATAAAACGGATAATTACATTAAGCGATGCGTAGCAATTCATGGGGATGTTTTACAGGTTAAGAATGGATCTTTATTTATCAATAACCAACCAGCCTTTGTTCCCGGTGGTTCTCAATCTGAATACCTAGTTGAAACCAATGGGACCCCTTTTACACAAGATTTTTTAAAAGACGCATTGGGAATTGATATTGACAATCCCAACGATCAAATCTTGTCTGATAATTCAAAGCCGGGATTGATTGTATTAAATATGACTCCTGAAGAAGCTGCCATTGTAAAAAAACAACCAAACGTAAAATCAATAACACCTTATTCTCAAAATTATGTTGGTCAAACTTTTCCAAATGATGAAGTGAATTATCCTTGGACAGTTGATAATTATGGACCCATCGCCATTCCCAAAAAAGGAGATGTTTTGCCTATCAATGCGCAAACGATCTCTTTATACAGAAGATTGATTATTACCTATGAGCATAATACCATGGATGAGATAAATGGAAAATATATCATCAATGGAAAAGAAGCCACTACTTACACTGCTAAAAATGATTATTACTGGATGATGGGTGATAACAGACATCGTAGCCAGGATAGCCGTTATTGGGGCTTTGTACCCGAACAGAATGTAGTGGGGAAAGCTTCACTAATATGGTTTAGCTGGGATAAAGGCCCCCGCTGGAAACGCTTGTTCAGTGGTATAAAATAAGCCTCGAACCATGTGCAATAACGGCAAGTGAATAGAATTTTGCATTGGCTTCAATACGACTATTTATTATAAAATTGCATATCTTTAATAACCGAAAGGGGTCCTCTTTGCTTGATTGCTTTGAGGACTTTTTTGTCTAAATACCTTGCCTTATGCAAAAACAAAAAATCGGTTTTGAATTTGAAGTATACGATTCAATTGAAGAACTTTCATTGGAAGATGCTCGACTTTTTGAGATGGCTCAAAAAAATACCCAAACAGCCTATGCCCCATATTCTCATTTTAAGGTAGGCGCAATGGCTTTATTAGCAAATGGTAAAACAGTGGCCGGGAGTAATCAGGAAAATGCCAGCTACCCTGTTGGTTTGTGTGCAGAAAGAGTATTGTTGTCTGCAGCCTCATCCCTATACCCCGGCGTTGCTATTGAGACAATTGCTATCAGTTATCACAATGACAATGGAAAAAGCAACCGTCCTATTACACCCTGTGGAATTTGCCGGCAATCACTGGTTGAATATGAATCTCGTTTACTACACCCTATTCGTTTACTATTAGGGGGCATGGAGGGAAAAATTTTTGTAATCCCAAAAGCTGAAATGTTATTGCCCCTGGGTTTCTCAGGAGAGGATATGAAATAATTAATAATGGATAATTAGTAATTATTAATTACCTAGTGATTTTCAATTCTACCTCTTTTAATTACCAATTATTAGGTGACTTTCAATGATACTTCTTCAATTACTAATTATTAATTGCTCATTACTAATTTATCTAATCAGCACGGTAGTACCGCTTAAAAAAACAGGTTGTCCTGTATCTTTATTGGTGTAGCTTAATGTCCATACATAAGTGCCACTGGGTTGAATAATTCCATTCAAACGCCCGTCCCATTTCCTTGTCCAATCCTTGGTTTCAAAAATAATCTGGCCAAAGCGATTATAAACCCTAAAGTAAAGATTCCCTCCTTTGTAAGCATTTAAAGGGTATAAATAATCATTAAGCCCGTCACCATTGGGAGTAAAGGCGGTAGGGACATCAATGTAGCAACTCACCAAAACCGTGATGGTTTTAAAAGCAGTATCAGAACAAAGCAAATTGTTTTGCACAGACAGCCTTGCCGTATAATAGCGGATCCTGTTATTAATTGGATATGATTGTGCTATAGGGGTTTTACTATTACTGGTCATGCCATTTCCAAAATTCCAATTCCAGGAAATTGTATTTGGGCTACTCAAATCTGTGAATAACAATGGATCGGTGGGGCACAAAGTATCCAAAGAAGAAAATGAAGCTTTTATTGTTTGATCGGGAAATATAACACTGGTAAAAGCAGAATCGGAGCACTTGCCATTCGTTACTACCAGCTTTACAGTATGATTACCAAATGCTTTGGAAATAAGTATCGGATTTTGTAATGGACTAATAGCAATACTATCCATACTCCAAGCCCATTTATTTGCTCCACCGTTTCCATTGTGGGATAATGAAAGTGTATCAAATTTACAGCCGGTCTTTACAACATTCTGAAAATCGGCAAGAACAATGTTTTGTGTTGTAAATGATAATGTGGAGCCAATGGGTGTAGAAAATCCACATTCATCAATTAAAGAATTACCATCACTTCCATTTACCAACCGGATGGTAAATTTTCCATTTACTTTGATAGGGTTGTTCAATAAAATAGAAATCACACTACTTATTCCATTTGTACAAACTCCTTTTGCACTTTTAATACTGATGGATGTCGGTCCGGTAATTACAAAATCACTTCCGTCTGGGGCAATCGCATTGCAGTTGATGGGTTTGGAAAAGACCAATAGCAAAGTATCGGTCATACAAATAATGGGTTTGCTGCTATCTAAAGGTGCGGGTTGGGCAGATAAAAATTTAAATGAAGTGTTAGCACCAATGGCCAAACTATTAGAACAATTGTCGGTTAATGTGTTTCCATCAATACCAAGTTTTGCCGTAATAGTGTAAGTGCCGGCAGAAAGGGTCTTATTCAATTTCAGGATAATGGTATCTCCATCAAATCCATTGTTACAACCATTTGCAGATGCAGATATAATGGAAATAGCGGTAGGGCCTGTTATTGAAAAATCACTTCCATCGCCCGCAACCGAAACGCAGTTAATTCGTTTATTAATGGTAAGTATAATATCAGTTCCGGTACAGACCGCATTGGCATTTTGTAAAGTTGGAACAATTGGGTTTACAATACTGGCTGTGCCCCCTTGGAAGGATAAAGAATAACCAACTTCACTAGTTGAGTTTTGTAAGAAATGACTAATTAATAAAAGATACTCATGACCTACAATTAAATCGGGCATCTTAGCAATTGTTGAAATATTATCTTTTGGGTCGGAGCCACATTCAAAAACTTTTTGACCGGTTGGGCCAGCGCCAGTAGGCCCATAGGTTCCGGCCCAGTTAGCCGTTACAATTAATGCTGAGTTAGAGAATACTTCTAAGGGATCATGACCTGTGATATCAAATAGTTGCCAATCATAATCTTCCGGCAAAGTATTTAGGGGCGTAATAATAAATCCAAGGCTGCCGGCAGAGTAACATGTGAATTTATACCAATATGGATTGACAGTAGGGAAACTAGTGTTAGTGCAACCTATAGCAGGAACATTACTATTATTGCAAAGGGGAACGGTTTTTTGTAAAAAGGTAGTTGCACCACATACAGGAAATGCTGTTGAAGGATTTTGTCCTAAAGTACTGCAGGTCTGCGACTGTCCCGTAATAACCCATAAACTCAAAAAAATAAAAAAAGATATGTTTTTACAAACACTTGCCATTATTGTAAAAGTATTTCATTCAGTAGTTGGTTATAAAAGGATTTTCCAAGAAAATGTTAATTTGAAAAGCCCTTTAGTAAAAAGAGAGAAATCTGATACAGGTTTGCAAATTTCTCTCTTCGTTCGAAAAGACGATATTTTTTAAAACAGCGTCTGCACACCATGCGCAATTTTAAATTCATGCCCTAATAACCATTTTTTTCGCCATTTACCACCTGAGTATCCTACCAGCGAACTATCACTGCCAATTACCCTGTGACAGGGAACGATGATAGCCACATTGTTTTTGCCATTACTACTGGCAGCTGCGCGAATTACTTTTGGGTCACCCAGTCGCTTGGCAAGATCCATATAACTGATGGTTCTGCCATAAGCGATTTCCATCAATTCGTTCCAAACCCTAAGCTGAAACTCAGTACCGGTTTGGTGTATCGGGATGCTGAATTTTCTGCGGGTGCCATGAAAATATTCAATGAGTTGTTCGGTACATTGGTGCATGATCTCTGTAATGCCCGGTTCACCATAGGTCAATTGATCAGAATTGTCTACAAAAGACAACTCCCCAATAAACTGATCCGTACCACCTATTTTAAGCATGCCAATAGGACTTTCATAATATGTAAAATGCAATTCACTCATTAACCTATTCTTTGTCCGTTTGTAACTGAAGTATCCGGTTGCAATAAAATTACCTGATTATTCTCATCATATACGCCCAATACCAAACATTCACTAAAAAAGTTGGCAATTTGTTTTACCGGAAAGTTAATCACCGCAACTACTTGTTTTCCAATGAGAGATTCTTTTTGATAATGGTGTGTTATTTGCGCAGAAGAATGTTTTATTCCCAACGGACCAAAATCGATGGTTAATTGGTAAGAAGGTTTTTTTGCTTTTGGGAAATCAGTAACTTCAATGATGGTTCCACTGCGGATATCTATTTTTTCAAAATCGGCCCAGTTGATCATATTTGTAAAATTAAACAAAATTTAAATGAATAAGTTATGAAACGAAATGCAACCGCTATTTGGAATGGTTCCGGAAAAGAAGGTAATGGAAACCTTAGTACACAAAGTACTGTTTTGAATAAAACACAATATTCATTCAGCTCACGTTTTGAAAATGGTATCGGAACCAATCCCGAAGAATTAATGGCAGCGGCTCATGCGGGTTGTTTTGCCATGAAACTTAGTTTTGTTTTAGGGGCAGCCGGCTTTACCCCCGAAAGTTTAGAGACCACTTGTACAATAACACTGGAAGATGGAGTAATCAATGGATCTCATTTATCTGTTAAAGCCAAAGTACCCGGAATTAGCCCAGATAAATTTCAGGAATGTGCTGCTGATGCTAAGACCAATTGCCCCGTGAGTAAGGCATATGGAATGGCGATAAGTTTGGAAGCGAGCTTAGTTTGATGGGATAGGAAAGTGAAAATTTTATTTTTCACTATTGTAAATTTATTTTAGCAAATGATGATTAGAAAAGTTGTCGATGGTCCAAAGTCCATCGACTATATCTTATGCCAGCAACTCAGCCAAAAGCAACAATTCTTTCTGCTTATAATCCTTTGAAGGGTTATCGAAACATTTAGACACTTCCTTTAAAAGTACCTGAATGATTCGTTTATGCGATTGGGGTTTAAAATAAGCAGGTGAAGGGGGAACAGATAGGCGTGTAAAATAGTTTTCTATATCTTTATGTGAAAATGCCTGTCCGGTAGTGGCATCAACATAAAAATGAATTTTATCCTGCGGGTGTCCTATATGTGTCGCTGCATCATAATCGGAATGATAAAATGCAATAATGCACTGCTTTGGAATATTGATAATTTTTGCATTGATATCCAATAAATCGCACATCACCTGGTAAATAATACCGTTAGTTAGTGCATTGCCTTTTTTGCTTTCCAATACTTTATGAATAAAAAAATCATCGGGATGTTCATAGTTAACTTCCACTCCTTTTAACTTGTAATAATTATAGACAATGCTGGAAAGTACATTTGCCTGCTCCAATGGGGTTAAGAAATTATTAAGTTCCAACCAAACATTGCGTCTAATTTTTTCAATATCCTGTAATACCGGCGTGGTATGCAGTTCTGGATATTGATATTTGGAAACAAGTAAAGCCCCAAACAAAAGGTCGTGGTAAGCACTGTCGCGCCATTCAATAAAATCGTTGGAAAGGTCAGTAAAATGCAAATGATGAATGATCATTTCTATCCTTTCCTGCACATCTTCACTCAATGTTGTTTCCCAGAGATGCTCTAAATTGGGGATGATGTTTTTTCCAAATGCCACTATTTTTTCAGAAACTGTAGAATACACCTCTTCATCAGGGTCGTCTATGAGCGTAAACAATGCAAACATTTCTTTGGTTTCCTGCATAGAGGCTTATGGAAAAATGATGAAGTTTTCAGGTGTATTCCTAAAATCAGATCAACATTTCAACCTCAAACTAAATTAATAATTAGTTAATAACAATGGTTAAGTTATCCCACTATGTGGAAATATGTATAAATTTTTATATAATATTTACCCAATTTGCTCGTTAAAACTGCCTATGCTGTGTATAAATCTGTAAAATTAACACCCAACCAAGCGCATATTTGGGTACCTTTGCACCCTATCATTTAAAGAATATTATGTCACAATTTTCTCCTCCTAAATTTCCTGTGGTTACCAAATCATTGCATTCTGAGTTAAAAAGAAGGGTGCAGGAATATTTTGAACAGCGTGGAATTGATTCAACCGGGAACAAAAAGCTGTTTTCAAAGGCAATCATTCTGATTGGTGCTTTGGTTGCTGTATATATCCATTTACTTTTTTGGACACCTGTTTGGTATCTGGCTTTGGGCGAATGTATTGTGATGGGTGGAATTGTAGCCGCCATAGGTTTTAATGTAATGCATGACGGAAGTCATGGCAGTTTTAGTAATAGCAAAACACTAAATGGGGTTGCTGCTTTATCAATGAGTTTATTAGGTGCTGACCGTTTTATGTGGAATATGAAACATAATATGATTCATCACACTTTTACGAATGTTGATGGCGTGGATGATGATATTGAAATTGGTGTTTTGATGCGCATGGCCCCCACTCAAAAGCGATATATGATGCATAGATTTCAACATGTTTATTTTTGGTTTCTATATATGTTGTTGTATGTATTCTGGATATTTTTTACTGATTATAAAAAATATTTTTCTCAAAAAATCGGTAACGTACCCTTGAAGAAAATGAGTTTTAGAGAACATTTTGAATTTTGGATTGTAAAAGTGCACCACGCAGCTGTTTACATAGTAATTCCTATTTTATGTGTAGGGTGGTTGAGCTGGATAATCGGATTTCTAGTGATGAGCGTTGTTGCCGGATTTACTTTAAGTATTGTATTTCAATTAGCTCATACAGTTGAACATACACATTTTCCGGTTGCTAATATAGAGACTCAGAAATTGGATGATGAGTTTGCCATACACCAAATTAAGACGACCGCAAATTTTGCAACTAGCAATAAATTGATAAGTTGGTTGGTGGGGGGATTAAACTTTCAGATTGAACATCACTTGTTTCCTAAAGTATCCCATGTGCATTATCCTGCTATCAGTGAAATCGTTAGAAAAATATGTGGTGAATATCAATTACAGTATATCGAATACCCTACCATGGGAAAGGCAGTGGTAGCGCATGTTAAGTTTTTAAGACAGATGGGGAAGTATGACTAGCTGTTGAATTTTAAAAAAGTACAGTAAAAAGTGAAAAGTCAAACCGATTTTTCACTTTTTATTTTCTGTTCATTCGACCAACAACGGTGGTCTTTTTTACTTTTGACTTTTGACTTTTGACTTTTCACTTTTGACTTTCCACTTTCCACTTTCCACTTTCCACTTTCCTTCAGCAACTATTTCTTAACCACCTTTTTCGCCGCTTTCTTTTTTACAGTTCCGGTTCGTTTTTTTGGCGCTGCTTTTACTTTCTTTGAAAAAGCACCGGGTACTTGTATTTCTATCATTTTCTTAATTTCCTCTACATCAATATCTATCAGATCTTCCGGGGCATACTTGGTATCATCTTTTTTTCTGCCCAATTTCAACATCTTTTTATTAAATCGGATAAAGGGTCCCCATCTTCCATTTTCCAATGAAATTTTTTCTGCAGGCCATTGTTTAATAAATCGATTGGCTTCTTTGTCTACTTTCTTTTCAACCAGTTCATTAATGTCCTGTTGGGTTAAAGTATCATAGTTATAAGCCCTCGGAATATTAATATATAAATCGTTCCATTTAATAAACGGTCCAAATCTGCCTTTACCCTTTGTTACCGGTAATTCTTGACAAAAGCCAATAGGTGCATCAGCCAATTGCTTATCATTTATGAGTTGTATAGCTCGATCCAGTTCCATTTCATGTAAGTCTTCACCTTTGGGAATAGATATGAACTGATCGCCTAATTTAATATAAGGACCAAATCTTCCTACATTCACGGAAAGTTCCAAGCCTTCAAATTCTCCTAACGTACGGGGTAATGAAAACAATTGCATGGCTTCTTCCATCGTTATGGTCTCAATGCTCTGGGATGGTTTCAATTTAGCAAATCGGGGCTTCTCTTCTTCATTGGCGGTATCTCCAATTTGTACCATGGGTCCATATCTACCCATTCTAGCAATAACTTTTTTTCCGGTAGCTTCATCAAAGCCCAATTCTCGCTCGCCTTTGGCACGCTCTGCATTTTCGAGTGTATGTTCAATGGTTTCATGAAAGGGTTTATAAAAACCGTCAATCATGCTACTCCAAGCAATCTTTCCTTCTGCAATTAGGTCAAACTCTTCTTCAATTTTAGCAGTAAATCCAAAATCCATTACTTTGGTAAAATGTTGCTTAAGGAAGTCGGTCACCACAATTCCTAAATCTGTAGGAAAAAGTTTATTTTTTTCAGCACCGGTATTTTCTTGAATTATTTGCTTTTCAACAACGTTTTCTTTGGTTAACCTCAGAAGGTTAACCGCTCTTTTTACCCCTTCTTTTTCTCGTTTTTCTACATAATTTCTTTTTACAATGGTAGAAATGGTGGGGGCATAAGTAGAAGGTCGTCCAATTCCTAGCTCTTCTAATTTTTTTACCAATGCTGCTTCTGTATACCTGGCAGCGGGTCGGCTAAACTTTTCGCTGGCGGTCATTTGTGTAAAATTCAGTTGCTGTTTAACAGATAATGGAGGTAACATTCCTTCTGTATCTTCTTCATCTTCATCATCTTTTCCTTCCAGATACACTTTTAAAAAACCGTCAAACTTCATCACTTCACCATTGGCAGATAAGGTTTCATTGTTGGAACTGATATTTATCTTAGCCGTTGTTTTTTCAAACTCCGCATCACTCATTTGTGAAGCAATCGTTCGTTTCCAAATCAATTCATACAACCTTCTTAAATCTTCATCTTCAACAGTATGATTGCTCATATAGGTAGGCCGGATGGCTTCATGGGCTTCCTGTGCGCTTTCGTTTTTATTTTTAAATTTTCTGGGCTGATGGTATTGGCTTCCATAAGCAGAGCTAACTTGGTTACGAATATCTTCTAATGCTGTATCACTTAAATTGATACTATCGGTACGCATATAAGTAATCTTTCCACTTTCATATAATTTTTGAGCAAGTAACATGGTTTTACTTACCCCATACCCCATTTTACGGGAAGCTTCCTGTTGTAGTGTAGAAGTGGTAAAAGGCGCGGCAGGTGTACGTTTGGTGGGTTTTACCTGTATGTCTGATACCGTATAATTGGCTCCTTTGCATGATTCTAAAAAACTTGCGGCATCTTGTGAAGAAGAAACTTTTGAAGGGCCTTCAGCTTTAAAAGTGACCATTTTCTGATTGATATCAGCAGCCGTAAAAAAAGCTTCAATTTTATATGTGCTTTCAGGTAGAAATTGATTGATTTCTCTTTCACGTTCAACGATCAATCTTACGGCCACACTTTGTACACGACCGGCACTTAAGCTTCTTTGCATGCCAATTTTACGCCATAAAACAGGACTTAATTCAAAACCTACTAAACGATCCAACACTCTTCTGGCTTGTTGTGCATTCACCAGATTCATGTCTATTTTTCTAGGATTTTCTACTGCTTTTTTTATGGCAGGTGCTGTTATTTCATGAAAAACAATCCTTTTGGTTTCTTTTGGATCTAATCCCAAAACCTCTGCTAAATGCCAACTAATACTTTCCCCTTCACGGTCCTCATCCGAAGCAAGCCATACTTCATTTGCTTTTTTGGCCATCTGTTTTAGCTCTCGTACCACTTTTTCTTTGTCCTCCGGAACTTTATAGCGGGGGAGGTAATGATTGTTTACATCAATACCCATGTCATCCTTTTCCAGGTCTCTAATATGGCCATAACAGCTTCTTACCTCAAAATCAGTTCCGAGAATTTTTTCTATGGTTTTGGCTTTTGCCGGTGACTCAACTATCAATAAATTTTTTGCCATACAGCCTGAAATCCGCCTCTAACGGAGCTTTTGTTGAAAGTTTAGTTTGTTCTATTTCCATCGAAAATTATCCCGGGAAGGGAAATTTTAGAGGGTGTGACCCTGCAATATTAGTCGAAACCATCAAATCACAAAATAATATCAAAAATTCTCTTTGCTAAAAAAATGGACAATCTCAGCACAAACTTTGCTGTCTTTGTACACTTTGCTATGTCCTAAATGTTCGGTAATGTAAAATTGAACATGTGGGAGATTCAATTGCAGTAAGGGTTTTACGTCTTCAAATGTACAAATGGTATCCTGCTTATCATGAATCCATAAAACAGGGGATTTTATTTCCTTTACCACCCGGCTAACAGAAAAATAACTTATGGGATAGTTTGTTAATTCACTAATTAGTTGATTAAAGGCCTTTTTTGTTTTTTCTTCAACCGGAATGATTGAGAAAAAATGGCTAATGGCACGTTCGGTTTCTGTGGCAGGGGCTATCAATACCAATTTTCTTTTTTCGTTTTCCAAAAGTTGTTCAAAGGCCAGTGCGGCTGCCAATCCCCCCAAAGAATGACCCATTAATCCAAAGAGTGGGCCAAAATTTGATTCTATCTGTAAAAGGGACTCTTTGTATATATGAGCGTTGATAAATTTTCCTTCACTGATGCCATGCGCAGGGGCATCAAAAGCCAAGACGGTAAATCCTTCTTTTTTTAGGAGAGGTATGTATTTTTCAAACTTATAACTGTAACTACTAAACCCATGAATCAGTAATATTTGTTTTCCATTGGGATGGTCGGGTTTCCATCTAAAGCCTTTAATGGTCAATCCATTATACAAAAATGAAAGTTTTTCTGCTTTATGAAATACCGGTGGCTCTTTTCTTTTTGATTTACTACTAAAGGGTGTACAAAACAATTGATAGGCTATTTCAGCAGCTTTTCGGGGAGAAACAAACCCGATTGTTTTTAGTTTCGTTTTATAATAGCCGATTATCAACCTTTGCCCTAATTTCATCTTCATAAGTTCAAAGATATGCAGGTTACAATCATAGGTTCAGGTAATGTTGCCACGGTTATTGGCAGATTGTTATTCAACAATGGACATAAAATTCATCAAGTATTTAGCCGGAATGAACAAAATGCTGCAACATTGGCTAAAAGTTTACATGCATCATATACCAGCAACTTGTTAAGCATTGATAATAGCTCCGATTTATATTTGATAGCCATAACGGATGATGCAATGAAATTAGTTTGTTCTTCACTTTTTTTGCATGATAAATGGGTGATCCATACAGCAGGTGCCGTTTCAATGGAAATATTAAAAAATACTAGTAGTAATTATGGTGTTTTATGGCCAATGAAAATGATTAGAAAATCCATGGATACTTTGTTGCCAATTACATGGGTGATAGATGGAAATTCGGATTTCATGATCAAAGAAATCAATACGTTGGCTTTAGGGTTATCGCCGAATGTTATCAATGCAGATGATACCATTCGATTAAAAATGCATGTAGCGGCTACTATTACCTCAAATTTTACAAATCATGTATTACAGGTAGCGGCAGATTATTGTTTGAATGAAAAAATTGATTTTCAATTATTTCTGCCGATGATAGAAGAAATTGTCAAACAAATGCAATATGATCATCCAAAGAATCTTCAAGCCGGCCCTGCTTTCCGAGGGGATCTGAAGACGATAGAAAAACATAGTAAATTGCTTTTAGCTTACCCGGAGGTTAACGATTTATATTTATATATGAGTAACCGAATTATGCATTATGTTAAAAAGGGTACAGCCGAATGATCATGAGCCTATTTGTAATAAAAAAAGGTGCCGATAAAACCGACACCTCAACCCAACCAGCTATATACCCAAAACTATTTTATATAAATCAGTGAAGTTTTTCTATAATCAATATTTGAATACCAGTCTTTGTATTTTATTCCTCCTGAAGCAGCCCAATCAAAAAAATGAAGATATGCATCATTAATGGCTATGCCTTCGGTGGGATATTGAAAATTCTCTGTAAAGTTCAAAGCCCATGGATAGTTCTCTTTTGTTACATAAAAGATACCGGTAGCCGGGTTGGTTGCGTCATTGCCTTGACCGAGTAAGGAAAGGTCGGCCATTTTGGTAGGTTTGTAGCCGGGTAAATGAACTTCAGCCCCTCTTTTCATATTGCTGATTAAGAAAGGATTGAAATTGCCCATCACTAAACTATTGACAGTGCCGAAGGTAGTGGTTACACCCGGTTGGAAACTAATCAACATGCCAATTGTTTCTGCTTTCACAAAGGGTTGCTCCATAAAAGTATTCATTGAAAAATTTCCACTCCCGTTTTTCAATAAATTTTGCGCATCATCAAAAGGAATGATTACTGCATTGTTTTGTTCTGCTTCTAAGCCGCTACTAGCCATTTTAATATAACCTTGGGAATGCTTAAATCCTTCAACACTTCTTATCAAACTAGCCGAAATACCTAAATCAACACCAAATCCATTTTTAAAAGATGCGCCGGATGCTACAGGAATATAATTCGCAATCATATCTACTGCTTGGTTCTTGCCGTTAGAAACCAAAGCATAATTGTATTTTACTACCAGATCATTCAAGTCATAATCTCCTTTGTATGGCCAAAGGTCTTCGAATGCAAGTGTTCCATACACATCTTTGGCCGGATAATAATTTATATAAGCACGGGTGGGATCCTTTGAATAAGCATCAAAAGTATCAGAAACCCCGTCTCCATCAGAATCGGTGGGTGTATCGGCGGGCTTTACATCTACCGTAGAAATTGCTTCAACGGGGTTTGAAGTTGCGTAAATAATTAAATCATTAAAATCCTGGTCGCAACTGCTTGATTCACGATTGATATCTTCAAATCCAATCAAATAAGTGTCTTTGAATTGTAAGAATACATTATGCCTTTTGAGGCTAGATTTTGTTTCAGGATTCAAGTTTTCGTTTGTGAAAAAAGCAGTGGTATAAGTTGTATTCACTTTGCCATTCCATCCATTGGCAAAAAGGACCAAACCAATGGTGGTTCCGGCCGGAAATTTACCCAGTTTAACTTTATCACCCGAGCCCATACTGCCACCACTGCCATTTAAACTACAATTGGGAAATATATAATATATCGATTCAATATCAGCTAAGGATGTTGGGGCTTTACCGGTTGGATAGGTATAATATCCCAATGTATTTCTATAACCGGCACCTTCATGCACAAATGTGATCCATACTTCAGCATCCTTTTCAATGGTAATATTTGAAGCAGTACTGCTAGAAATATATTCGGGATGAAGATTGGGAACTTTTGTTTGTTCAGGTAACGATGCATTGATACTTGCCAACATTTCAGATGAGATTTTATCTGTTGAAGGTTCAAGGTACTTGGGAAGTCCATCGGATGTAAAATCACCCAAAGGAATAAATATTGTATTGGTTTTTGTACCATTAATATCAAATGTTTTGATGGTGCTGTTGCGCATCTCTGTTTGATATTTTATTGTTTTATTTACGATGAGCAAATCTTCGTTATTAGCAATTAACGTTCCAATAATATTAGAAGAACTTCCTTGTGCGCCTCCAATGGTACAATTGATGGAACTGCTATTTAAAACTAGTTTCGCATAACGAACCAATCCCACATAAGAAGGATCAATGATCAAAGTATCGCAATAAGCGGGTATTGTAATGGAAGTGGAGAATATACCGGAAGCATTGGTAAATCCTTTCATCACCAGTTTGTCTAATAATCCTTCTTTATT
>JANOVY010000059.1:0-1898 GCA_031417635.1 Bacteroidota bacterium
ACCATAAATACCAGACGATTGGTTTCCTTTAAAATGTTGAAAACCTGCAACGGCTTCTAGTATAGCGGTTTTGTCAAATGCAGTATTATAAATATTTTTTGTAACAATTCTTCCATTCTGTCTGTCACCCAAATTGACAACATATTTCGGAAAATAGGATGCTTCAATAAATCCACTGGATGTATTTCCAAGCAGAAAGCTGCAGTGTTTCATGCAGCTTAAATAACCGATAGTGCCAAACGATTCAACACCAAATGCCATATCACAATTGTCAATAAAATTGTTTAGCTTAATTCGAATCATGCCTCCCATTGTATCCGCATTTGGCATGGTTATAATAAACTGGTACCCTTTTATTTCACTAAGTGAAGCAATTAACTGATCTGCATATTGTTCATTCATCCCAAAAGAAACCGTTTCGGGGTGCATAGTGATCAGAATGGAAGGAACAGATAGATCAATACCGAACTGCATTTGAAATTCCTGCTTTGTCAGGAGTTCAAGTGAACGTAGATTATCAATTGAAAGTGCTCCTACATTAAAAATGCAATCAGCATTCCCTTTTAATTCAGCTACTCGTTTTGCATATGGTTCAGCTGAAACAAAATGCAGTTTTGACATATGTGTAATAGAATGCCTAAATGCATCATCAAAAGCCCCTAGTGTTTTTTCGCCCCCATGAATATGTGCCAGATTGATATTATAAGGAAGCGCTGATACACAAGCAGCAAACATTTCATATCTATCTCCAAGTGCTATAACCCAATCGAACTTTTCTTGTGCCCAAAAGTCGGAAAAAGAATCTATCGTATTTGCAATTGATTTACTGACTGCACCCGGAGTACTTCCATCTATATCTGTAGTTACTTGGTGATGCACATCGAAACCATCCTTAATAATATTATCTACAGTTCTACCATAATTTTCCGAGAGGTGTGTGCCAAAACAAATCAGTTCAAGCTTAAAAAAATCATCCGCTTCCAATGCTTTCAGTAACGGGTAATAGATACTGTAATCTGCCCTCGAACTGGTTAGTACCCCAATTTTCATATGATATCCTTCATAATAAGTTTATGATCGGCAGGAAAATCTGTGACCATTTTTTTTCCGAGTATGGAATCTAGTTGCATAGGTGAAATGCCATCTCCTGGCCTTTTCATACAGAGATCGTCTACTGTAATGACCTCTCCTGCTTTCATATCATTGCAGATATGAATACTTTTTCGGGCAATGGAAATGTTTTTCCTTTCAGATAAAGTTACCTTCTTTATTCCATCACCCATTGCAATCTCGATGTTCCTTATCGCAGTTACCATTGCAGCCAATTCTGCCGGCTCAAGTGAAGCTTTATGATCGGGACCTATCATAGACCTGTTTAGTGTAAAATGCTTCTCTATAACTGAGGCACCCATTGCCACTGCAGCTGTTGCCACTTCAATTCCATTTGTATGATCTGAGTATCCCACCTTCACGTCAAACTTTTTTTTAATTGTTTGCATTGCCAGAAGGTTTACATCTTCCATTGGTGTAGGGTATTCAGTATTACAATGCAGAACAGTAATATTATCTTTTTGTGTACCAGAAGCAATCAAAACAGACAAGGCATCTCCAATCTCTTCTATTTCAGACATGCCTGTAGACAAAATAATCTCTTGTCCATAAGCACCAATTTGACGTAGAAAAGGAAGATTGGTTATGTCACCTGATGGTATTTTCCACATCTTGATACCCAACTCATGAAGCATTTCAATACTATCAGTATCAAATGCAGTTGACCAGAACCGTATTTTCTTTTTATTACAATGTTTAATAAGTTCCAGATGATCTTCTCTACTCAATTCAAGCCTCTTTAACATCTCAAATTGCGACTCTACAGAAGCCGAGTTGGTTTTTTGATA
>JANOVY010000060.1:0-5275 GCA_031417635.1 Bacteroidota bacterium
TCTTAAAGCCTACAGGCAAAGCATATTTTGCAGTGAGAAGAGATTTACAACATGAAGGTTTTAGAATTCACAAACTTCATCAAAAACCAACTTATCAATGCAATGTAGTTTTGAACTATAAATCTATCTTCAAAAATGAAAATTGTGAAGTATATGAATACAAACACTTCAACCAAATAACAAAAAGGTAAATGTTGATTGTCCGTTTTGCAATCCTGATTCAGAAAGAGAATTGCTTTTGGAATCAGCAACGGCTTATGCAATGTTTGACAAATTTCCAGTAAGCAAAGGACACACTTTAATAATTCCCAAAAAGCATTGTTTAGATTACTTTCAGCTTTTATTCAAAGAACAATCTGCTTGCTGGTTTATGCTGAATAAAGCCAAAGAAATTTTGGAAAAGCAATTGAATCCTGATGGCTTCAATGTTGGAATAAATATCCATGAAGCTGCAGGACAAACCGTTCCTCATGTTCACATACATTTGATTCCTCGATACAAAGGTGATTTAAAAAACCCAAGAGGCGGAGTACGAGGAGTAATTCCAGAAAAGAAAGACTACTAAAAAGTCATCATTCTATTCTGAATACAAAAGCTATAATTTCTCAAACTTCTTCAAGACTGCTGGTAAGATTGTGCATTGTTAAATAATGAACAAATCGTACAAGTGTGCGACGCAACGATGACAAATAGTAGCACTAAAGCCTGCCTCAAAAAAATATCTCTAATTTTTATGCGATTGCAGAATTGATTGACAACTCAATTCAACACGGAGCAACGAAGGTTGAACTTTTGTGTGCTGAAATTGATGTTCAATTCAACATGAGAAATGTAACGAGAGTAAATCAGATTGCAGTTCTTGACAATGGTAAGGGAATGGACAAAGAAGTTCTAAGAATGGCTTTACAATTCGGAAACGGAACTCACTTGGAAGCAGCAAATCAAAAAGGAATTGGAAAATTCGGAATGGGTTTGCCTTCTTCTTCAATTTCTCAAGCTAAAAAAGTTGAAGTGTGGACTTGGCAAAACGGAGTTGAGAACGCAGTTTATTCTTTTCTTGATATTGATAAAATCATTGCACAAGAAATGAATGAAGTTCCTGAGCCAGTGAAGAAAGAAATTCCTGAGATGTGGCGAATAGCAGGCAAAGCATTTGCAAAAGCAGGAACTCTTGTTGTGTGGAGCAACATTGACAGGTGCATTTGGAAAACTGCAAGTGCAATAATTGAGAACTCTGAATTTCTTATTGGTAGAATGTATCGCAAGTTTATTGAGAATGGAAAAGTTGATATTAAAATGGCTGCTTTCAAAGAAGGCAATCCAAGTGCATACACCCGTGTTCAAAACGCTCAACCAAATGACCCAATTTATTTGATGGATAAAACTTCTTGCCCTGCTCCATTTTCTGACGAAGCAATGTTTGATAAATGGGGAGGAGAAAATTTTGAAGCTAAATATGGAATAGATTATTTGGGATTGAAGCATGAAGTTATATTAAGATTTTCAGTTGCTAAATTGAAAGCAAGAGAAGGACATAATGCAGGTGCAAAGCCACACGGGAAACATGCAGGAAAAAATATCGGTGTATCAGTTGTGAGAGCAGAACGAGAATTGGACTTAGACCAAGCATGGGTGATTCAGTATGACCCAAGAGAAAGATGGTGGGGAGTTGAAGTAGAATTTCCACCAGCATTGGATGAAATTTTTGGTGTAACGAACAACAAACAATTTGCAAATAACTTTAGTGAACTTGGTAAAATTGATTTGAATGAATTGGCAACAGGCGATAAAACTATAACTCAACTCAGAGACGAACTGAAAGAGGAAGGCGACCCGAAAGCATTTTTAATTGAGATAGCACAGAAAATAAACTCTCAACTTTCTTTAATCAGGAAAGTTATTGAAGTTCAAAAGCAAAACGAAGAGAGAACCACTAAAAGTCGTCATGGCACTGCGGTTTCTTCGGCTGAACAAATTGCAACGGAGGCAACAAATGAGAGAATTGAAGAAGGACACAAAGGCACAAGCGATGAACAGGAAAAGAAATCAGAAGCAGAAAAGAAAGCGGAAATAACAAAGTCATTGGAGAACGAAGGCGTTACTAATGCAGCAGAGGTTGTTGAGTGGCTTTTCAAAAACAATTTGAAATATTCTTTTGTGGATGCTGATATTGAAAGCACAGCTTTCTTTTCAGTGAAATCAAAGGGTGGTAAGATTTTAATTTCATTAAACACAAGTCATCCTGCTTATCACAAACTTGTTGAAGTGTTGGATGAATCAACCGAAGGAGCATCACAAGAAGATTTGCAAAGAAGATTGTCAAATGCTTCTGAAGGTTTGAAACTTTTGTTGATGGCTTGGGCAAGATATGAAGACGAACAGCCAGACGGAAAACTTAAAACGAGTGCTCAAGAATCCCGTCAAGATTGGGGAAGAATAGCGAGACAATTTTTACAAGAAGATTAAACGATGCTTTTTAAAAACGGAATTGATTTACAGCCAAAGTTGAGTGAATACATAAGTAATTCGCAAGGACTTTTTATTTTCTCTCCATACATTAAGTTAGAGACATTAAAAGCATTGATTGACGGACAAGAAAATGTGAAAGCAGTTTTTGTTCGTTGGGAAACCAAAGATTTAATTCTTGGCTCATCCGACTTGGAAATTTATCCTTACCTCAAAGCGAAAGGAATTACGCTTTACAGAAATTCCCGTTTGCATTTGAAAGCATATTTGGACGAATACAAAAATTGTTTTCTCACAAGTGCAAACATTTCTTCACGGGCTTTGAATCTTCCACCCTACTCAAATTACAATTATGAAATCGGAACTATTGTAGAAGATTTAGGAATTGAAGACCGTTTATATTTCAGCATCATTGAAAGCGATTCCATTTTAATTACAGACAATATTTACAAGCAACTCAGCGAACAACTTCCTGAAAAGAAAAAAGAATTTCCCGACGAAGAAGAATTTCATTTCAAGTTTGAAGCACCAGATAAAGATTTTTTGATTTCATCATTGCCAATGACTTATAGTATTGAAACACTTTACAGAATTTACGAAGACAAAGAGTTTGTAAATGATTTGGAATTGAATTGTGTTCTGCATGACTTAGCGATTTACAAAATTCCTTTGGGCTTACCTTCAAAAGCTTTCAGAGAGAAACTTACAGAAGCATTTTTTTCTCACAGATTTGTAAAAAATTTTTTGCAGAACTTAGAAAGCACAGGAGAAATATATTTTGGAACAGCAAAAGATTGGGTACATAAAAATTGTGCTGATGTACCTACACCTCGTAAATTTGAAATCACAGAGAACATTCAAATTCTTTATAGATGGATTGTAAAACTTGGAGACGGAAAATATCTAATTGACAGACCAAACTATTCAGAAA
Source organism: Bacteroidota bacterium (assembly GCA_031417635.1). GTDB lineage: Bacteria > Bacteroidota > Bacteroidia > Chitinophagales > Chitinophagaceae > Sediminibacterium. The sequence goes on from JANOVY010000060.1 coordinate 3,398, forward strand.
GATTAAGTATTAAAAAATGAAAGTTGAGAAGTTTTTAACCAGCAAAGAAGCGAAAGCAGAACTCAAAGTTCAGGATTGTGATTTGGCTCATATACGAAACGCTGGCAAATTGCAGTTCACCAAAAAGGGAAATGCATATTTGTATTCAAAGGAATCAATAGAGAGATTTAAAACAAGGCAAGGTCGTAACTAAGGAGACAATATGCGAAGTCTCTAATAGCCAACGCCACAAGGCAAGCACATTGGCAGGCACACAAAACCCACAGCACAGAAGCCAACCTGCCAAAGAGCTTGCCTTCTTGCTCGGCTTGGGTAACAGTCTTTAGGTTGACACAGTTAAAATGCAACACTCTACTAATGGACAGAGGAAAGGGCGAACGTACAACAAAAGTATTTGCAAAAGCAGGGCTGGACAATGTTATCTTCGGCATCAGCAACATGGCATCAGTTGTTCGGGCTGGACTTTTACTATTTAGCTTTTAGTTGTTATCTTCAACAATATATTTTCAATCAGCATTTGTTCCGGGCAGGACGTTCAATGAATCCCCTGCCTTCGCAAATACTCGAACGTTGGAACGCAATTAATCGTAGCAGTTTTAAATTCGCTACCCAAAAATTATAAAATGATAAAACATATAGTTTTATTGCTGGCTGTATTACTTTCAACGATTTCATTATGTGCCCAAGTAAAAGTCGGCGCACTAGATAAAAGACTTAATGACTCTCTTAATTATGACATAAAAGATACTTTTTCTAGGAAACCAATAAATGCGAAGATTTATGCTTTGGTAAAAGTCTCACCTGAAGGTTATGGAACTTTTATAAGATTATTAGAAGGTTCTGCATCTAAAGACTCGTCATATGCAAATGCAATTAAGAAATATATTTCTAAAATAAAATTTAATAAAGCGGACAAAGAATCGAATATAAAAATGGGATTTAACTTTACTTCTGATTAAATTATTGCTCACAACTGCGTCCAACAATGGCATTTGCGCAATTGGGGCGGACGGAAGTATTTTCAGCATTTTTTCGCTACCAATCATTAGTCATCGGCTTGACCGTTTATTAATCCGCCTGCGCATTTTGCTACGCTCCTAGTGCGCAGGCTAACTTTGGTAGTCATAATAAAATGTCGTTCCTTTAACCAGTATCAGCACCAGGCGGTCACAGCAACGAATTCCCGTCCTTCGCCAATGCTGGACGTTAGCGGTAATTTAATGCAGCTTTTTATTAATTTTAAGGTCTTATTTAAAACTCATATTATGCGGACAACTTTTTTAATACTCATTTTATTTAATTGTTTGTTCTTTTTAGACGCCTGTAAAAAAGATCAAGGCAATCATGATTTACCCAAATCTTTAGTCGGCAATTGGGAAGTAACAAAAATAGTAGACGGTGCCGGAAATATGACAAATTACAACCCAGGAAATGGTACCACTTTTAAATTTGATGGAAATAACTTCAGAAATTATAACAATGGCGTATTTTTCGAAGAAGGCAGTTATAAAATTATTAAAGACACGTTTCATTTAACTGGACAAATACTAGATCGTCTAATTTTGAACGATCGTCTAGATTTTGAGCGATTATTTATTAAAATTGAAAATGATCAGCTAACAATGACTTATGATTTTGATCACACAGGGGCAAGTATTTATAGAAAATTTTAAACTTGCTACACTAAAAAACTACCGCTAACAGTGCATTGGCAAAATACGGGCGGACGGAAGGATTTTCAGCATTATTTCGCTACCAATCATTAGTCATCGGCTTGACCGTTTATTAATCCGCCTGCGCATTTTGCTACGCTCTTAGGGCGCAGGCTAACTTTGGTAGTCATAATAAAATGTCGTTCCTTTAACCTGCATCAGCACC
>JANOVY010000061.1:0-45297 GCA_031417635.1 Bacteroidota bacterium
GAAAGTCAGAGTCTAAAATACTTCGATGGTTTGGAGAAAAAAAAGCCTGCGTACTAGCCACCGGTGGCGGAACACCCTGCTTTCATGATAATATGAAATGGATGAATGAACAAGGTATCACCATTTGGATCGATGAACCCATTTCTACACTCATGGAAAGGTTGCTACCGGAAAAAGCAAATCGACCCTTGATTCAAAAATTAGCCGATCCAGAACTGGAACTATTCTTGACAGATAAACTAGCCGAACGACTCCCTTTTTATCAACAAGCTACCTATCATTTACAAGCAGATGCCATTAATGATGTTGCATTTGCAAAAATTATTAAACAACATGCATAAACGATTTCTCATCATGGCTGCTTATCTAGGAGCATTGTCTGTGGCGCTGGGTGCTTTCGGGGCACATGCTTTGAAAGATCACCTTACACAACAAGAACTGAATACTTTTGAAACAGCTGTCAGGTACCAGTTTTACCATGTTTTTGCATTGGCATTGACCGGCCTATTGTATAAAGGGTATCCCAATAAAAAATTGATCTATGCCGGTAATTGTTTCCAATTAGGAATTCTTTTTTTTAGTGGGTCATTATACAGCCTATCCCTATTGGGATCTACGCATTTTGCTTGGATAGGGGCTATCACACCTTTGGGAGGAATCTTTTTTATATCCGCTTGGATACTTTTGGCCCTTGGTATAAAATCCGGAGAAATGCAATAAAGTGGAAAACTGTGCAGTCTATCAGCAGTTTTGCACATACGCCTCAGTTCCTACATCTGCTTTTACGCTTAGCTTATATTTGTTTACATGGCCAACAGCTTAAAAAAGAAAACGCCACCACCGCCTGATCCGGAAATATTAACTGCAGATAAAGTAGCGGAGGTGTCCGTAACTGAAGTAGTGAAAGATGAGCGGACAACCAAAATTGCGGGTTCAGTTAGCCTCTTAATTGCTGCTTTTTTATTTGTAGCACTCACATCTTATTTATTCACTTGGCAGGAAGACCAAGATAAAGTTCATCAATTTGGAATTAAAATCTTTTCAACCAATGATGTTAAAGTAACCAATTTGCTAGGTGTATTAGGTGCTTATATAGCCCATAACCTTATTTACAAAGGATTTGGGGTGGCTTCTTATCTTTTTTGCACTTTCTTTTTTGTTCTTGGCGTTAACTTGCTTTTTGGGAAAAAAATCTTCAGCCTTTTTAGAAATAGTAAATATGTAGTAGTGGGTTTATTGGTGATGAGTATGGGTTTGGCTTTTGTGGCAAGAGGGAATCCTTTTTCATGGGGGGGTGGGGTAGGTGAATTAATGACATTGTGGTTTGTTAAATGGATTGGTAATATTGGTACTGCCACTTTTCTTTTACTTTCCGGATTCAGTTATTTTATTTGGCGATTTAACCCTGTTTTCAAGTTACCGGTTTGGAAAAGAAGGCATGCTTCAAAAGCTGCTCACGACGAATCTTTCATCCTAACCGAGGATGATGAACAACCGATTACAAAAGAGTGGAATGAAGAGGAAGAAAATGAGGTAACAGGATTAGACAGTGATGAAATAGTACCGGATGAAACGCTAAGTAAAAATACCTTGCGAAATGATGGGAAAGGGGTGGTGGTTATTATGCCGTCTACAGAACCCACGCCCAATCCATTACATGCGTTTGATGAAATTGATAAAGTTGAAGAGATCCCAACCATTAATGATCTTTTTGCAGAAGTACTTCCTGAGCAAACATTTGATGAGAAAACAGTTAGTCTAGGAACTAAGAAATCCGATACGCCCAATCTCGAACTTGAAATAAAAGATACCCCTATCATCGAAGATACACCTGTTGCTGCCGCTCTTGGGAAGCTAGGTACGAAATATGATGTTACCCTCGATTTGAAAGATTATAAATATCCTACACTCGATTTGTTGGAAACCCATGGCAGTGAAAAAATAGTTCATGATCCGCAGGAACTGGAGACACACAAGAACCAGATTATTGCCACACTGAAAAACTACGATATCGCAATACAACGCATAGCGGCAACAGTAGGACCTACCGTTACCTTGTATGAAATTGTTCCTGCCCCCGGCGTAAGAATCAGCCGAATAAAAAACCTTGAAGACGATATTGCATTAAGCCTGGCAGCATTGGGTATCCGTATCATTGCCCCCATACCGGGTAAAGGAACCATTGGCATTGAAGTACCCAATGTGAGAAAATCTGTGGTAAGCATGCGAACATTGCTGGCTTCAGAAAAGTTTCAGAATAGCCATTTTTCTTTGCCGATTGCCATTGGTAAGAAAATCGATAATGAAAATTTTATCGTTGATCTGGCCAGTATGCCTCACTTGTTAATGGCGGGTGCAACCGGACAAGGAAAGTCGGTTGGATTGAATGCAATACTCGTATCACTTTTATATAAAAAACATCCCTCCCAACTAAAGTTTGTGTTGGTGGATCCTAAAAAAGTGGAGCTGAGCCTCTATCGTGTAATTGAAAAACATTTTCTGGCAAAATTACCCGGTGAAGAAGAATCCATTATCACCGATACTAAAAAAGTGGTACATACCTTGAATGCGCTTTGCATTGAAATGGATAATCGATACGATCTTTTGAAAGAAGCCGGTTGTAGAAATATCAAAGAGTACAATGAAAAATTTACCGCCCGTAAATTGAATCCGGAAAAAGGGCATCAATATCTTCCCTTTATTGTATTGGTGGTAGATGAGTTTGCCGACTTAATTATGACAGCCGGAAAAGAAGTAGAGATGCCGATTGCACGACTTGCACAATTGGCACGTGCAATAGGAATACACTTGATCATTGCAACACAACGTCCTTCAGTAAATATCATCACCGGTACCATTAAAGCAAACTTCCCGGCACGTATCGGTTTCAAAGTTTCCAGTAAAATTGATAGCCGCACTATTTTGGATACCGGGGGTGCTGAACAACTGATTGGAAAAGGGGATATGCTGGTAAGTTACAATGGAGAAGTAACCCGCTTGCAGTGTGCTTTTGTAGATACACCTGAAGTTGAGAGGGTTTGTGAATTTATTGGTAGCCAGCGTGGTTATCCCCAGGCATTCCTATTACCTGAATATGTAGACGAAAAAGACTTGGAAGGCAAGGATTTTGATGCAGGTGATAGAGACCCTTTGTTCGAAGATGCTGCCCGATTAATCGTTACCAGCCAAATGGGATCCACTTCACTTATTCAGAGAAGGATGAAATTGGGTTATAATAGAGCAGGAAGATTAATGGACCAATTAGAGGCGGCCGGGGTAGTAGGCCCCAATCAGGGAAGTAAGACGCGCGATGTTTTGTTTAAAACAGATATGGAACTTCAGGGATTCTTAGATTCATTGGTTTAACCGATTATTAACCATCACAAACCGATAAACAATAAACTTAATCCATTCTCAACTGTCTAAATACAGGTAAAACATATATTTGCACGCCCAACAATTGTTCGAATGATGAAATTATACGCTTGCTTATTATCCATACTTTTTTTTACAGCTACTGCTTTGTCTCAAAATGATCCTGCAGCCAGAAAAGTGTTAGACGCTGTGGGTGCAAAAGTTAAAACAGCAAAAGCGATTACGGCAACCTGTACTTTAAGCTCATTTACAGCCAAAGGCAAGCCCAATGGCAGTAATGCTTTATCTGTAATGATGAAAGGCGAAAAATATGTCTTGAAACAAGGCAAAACCGAGATCCTTTGTGATGGAATCAATGTCTATACTTTTGATGGCGAAAAAACCATTACCAAATCTTCTGTGGCAGAAAGTAACCAAACACTAAGCCCGCAAAAATTATTGGCAGGGGCCTATGACAAAGATTTTATCTATCACTTAATCTCTTCCAAAGGCAGTTTTCACGAAATAGAAATGAAACCGATCGATAGCCGCAAAAACTTTCAGAAAGTGAACCTCTTTATCGACAAATCAAAAAACACATTTTCAAAAGCTAGAATCCTCGACAAAAGCAATAATATCACAGAACTCAAAATAAATGCCCTCAACTTCAAAGCTAATGTGGAAGATGCTAAGTTTGTCTTCAACAAAAGCAAGTATCCGAAAGATGTTGAGATTCTAGATTAGTTATATTCTGAGGGAATACTCATTTGATGATCATTGGATAATTATCGTCATTCTTTTTTTAACACATAGGAACAATAGGTTAGTACAGAGGCAACATAGTAGTATTCCTATGTATCTCCTATGTGTTTAAAAAAGATTCAATTCCATAACTTTATCATCCTTTTTTTTTAACACATAGGAACAATAGGTTAATACAGAGGCAACATAGTAGTATTCCTATGTGCCTCCTATGTTTTAAAAAAGCCACCATGCCATAACGTTTTTACCATACTTAATCCCAATAGGTTTTTGTTTAAAAAAATTAATTAGCATAATTTCAATCAATGAAAAAGCTCTTCTTCTTTTATATATTTCTCATTTCAATAACTGCCCCTGCACAATACACTGCGAGGCTGATTGTAACGGATGTAGCCACTAAAAAGAATGATGACATCTATGTATCCGGTAACTTCAATAACTGGAATCCCAAAGATGAAAACTATAAATTAAAACCTTTTGGCGGATCCAGAAAAAGCATTGTGATCAAAGACATGGCAGCAGGCACCTATGCTTTTAAATTTACCAGAGGTACATTCGAAAAAGTAGAATGTACTGCTGATGGCAGAGATATTGATGACAGGGTTTTAGAAGTGACTACAGATGTGTCACATGAATTTACAGTTACGGGTTGGAAAGATGATTATCCGGAAAGGCCGAAAACCTATACTGCCAGCCCACAGGTTAGATTAATGGATTCTGCCTTCTTTATTCCCCAGCTTAATCGGAAAAGGAGAATTTGGATGTATCTGCCCAAAGGATATGCCACATCATCAAAAATATATCCTGTTTTATACATGCATGACGGTCAAAATCTGTTCAATGAAAAAACAGCGGCCTTTGGCGAATGGGGTATTGATGAATGTTTAGATACCTTACAAAAAAAGCTCGACAAAGAATGCATTGTTATTGGCATTGATAACGGCGGCGACAAAAGAATGACAGAATACAACCCATACGATAACCCACAGTATGGAAAAGGAGAAGGGAAATTATATATTGACTTTTTGGCAAATACGCTAAAACCATTTGTGGATAGTAAATACCGAACGAAAAAAGGGCCGGAAAATACATTCATAGCCGGAAGCAGCATGGGTGGTTTGATTAGTTTGTATGCTGTTTTACAATACCCCACTAAATTTGGAGCAGCGGGTGTATTCTCTCCATCATTGTGGGTAGCACCTCCTATATTCGGGGAAGCAGAAAAATTTGTATCAGAATCGGTTCCTAAATTTTATTTGTACGCAGGATCCAAAGAAGGCGTTACTACTGTACCTGATCTTCAAAAGATGTATGATGTATTACAATATAAGCCAAAAGTAAATGTAAGAAGTGCCATCAATCCATTGGGACAACACAATGAAACCTATTGGCGAAAACAGTTTGTTGATTTTTATACTTGGTTGATGATGGAATGAGGAATAATTAGTAATTAGTAATTACTTGATGACAGAATAAGTTGTAATTCTTCTTACTATAAAAGTTATCATCAATTAATAATTACTAATTACTAATTAGCCCTTATACTATCCGATAACTCACCCCTTCAATTGCCAAATCCGTATTAGCAAAAACTTCCCTGGCTTCAGTGGCAAATTCATCTAACGATTCATATTTACTACTGAAATGGCCCAACAATAATCGCTGTGCCTCGGCTTCTAATGCCAATTGAGCCGCCTGTATACTGGTAGAATGAAAACGATCTGCTGCTCTTTCAGATTGATCTTTTAAATACGTGGCTTCATGATAAACCAAGTTTGCTTTCTTCACTTTTTGGGCAATTTTCACTTGATAACGCGTATCAGCACAATAGGCATAACTTCTGGCAGGTGTAGAAGCCATGGTTACCATTTCATTCTTCACTATCTCTCCTTGGTTGTTTTCGTAATCCTCCCCGTCTTTCAATCTCTCATAAAATATGGCCGGAATAGCATAGGACATTGCTTTTTCCTTATCAATTTTTCTAGGCTTCTTTTTTTCCCGGATAATAAATCCCCAACAAGGAATCCTATGCTCAGTATGGAAACATTCGACCTGGAATTTGGAATAATCGGCAATCATGCCTTCTTTATCCAATGTGTGAAAAATGAGTGGGAAAGGTATTTTTGTATCGGCGACAGTAAATTGTAAATCAATGATTTTTTCCAAGCCCGGCGGGGCATATATATTTAATTCAGTTTCTCTACCCAATAAACCCATACTAGTTATTAACCCTATTAATCCAAAATAATGGTCCCCATGTAGATGAGATATAAAAATATGGTGAATTTTGCTCCTTCTAATTTTGTAGCGGGTTAATTGCATTTGGGTGCCTTCGCCACAATCTATCAGGAATAATTGCTCGTCCAAGGTAACTACCTGCGCCGTAGGATGCCTGTCATATGCAGGAATGGCTGAATTATTGCCTAATATGGTTACACCAAACATTGGCTGTTTTGTAATTGAAGATACTTATTAACAATATGTCTGCAACAATAGACAAAAAATTCAGTTGCATGCTGCTTTATGGGGCTTAATTCCTAAGAATCTGTTTGTTGGATTGAGAAAAAAAGGCTTTTCCTTGACTAAATTGCATCTTGAAATAAAAAATCTATCGGAAGAACCCTAAAATTACCACTGTAATTTCGCCTTTCCCATTAATTTTACTTACTTTTGCAGCCGATAAAAATTGGATAAAAAAATCCGGAGTCTTTTAAACATTTAGAAATGCCTTATTTAACAATTGAAAAAAAAGCAACAATTTTTGCTGAATTTGGAGGAAATGCCTCCAACACGGGTTCTATTGAAGGTCAAGTAGCATTATTGACTGAACGTATTTCCCAAATTTCCAAACATTTACAAGCTAATAAGAAAGATCATTCTACCCAACGTGGATTGATGCAAATGGTAGGTAAGCGTAAGCGTTTATTGGCCTATATGCAAAAGCACAACCTACAAGGTTACCGTGCTTTGATCGAGAAACTGGGCTTAAGAAAATAATTTTCTGTTACCACAGATCCTATTCCCAACTGACAATAATAAACGGTTGGGAATAGTTATTTCTGTTAGTTCCTATAAATGTTTCCCATCCTAATCCATTGCTACGGAGAATCAGTAAGCAAAACCTTGCTTTTCGTGGCTAATACAATAAAATAAAATTATGTTATCACAACCAATTAGTGTGAGTTTTGACCTTGGTGGCGACCGTCAGGTTACTATCGGAACCGGTCAGTTAGCTCGCCAGGCAGATGGTGCCGTTACAGTGCGTCAAGGTAATTGTGTCATATTAGCTACCGTAGTAGCTAATAAAGAAGCAAAAGAAGGACAAGATTTTTTTCCTTTGAGTGTTGATTATCAAGAGAAATTTGCTGCTGCCGGACGTGTACCCGGCTCATTTTTCAAGAGAGAAGCTCGATTGAATGATTATGAAATATTAACCAGTCGTTTAATTGACCGCGCGCTTCGTCCTTTGTTTCCGGAAGACTATTTGTGTGATGTTCAGGTATTGGTTAGTTTAATATCAAGTGATGCTGAGGTATTGCCTGATTCACTCGCTTGTTTAGCTGCATCAGCTGCATTGGCTGTTTCAGATATTCCTATTAAAGAAATCATTAGTGAGGTTAGAATTGCCCGTGTAGATGGTCAGTTTATTGTAAATCCAACCCGTTCTCAACTAAAAGCTTCTGATTTAGAATTTTTAATTGCTGCCACTGAAAAAAACCTAATGATGGTGGAAGGCGAAGCTAAAGAATGTGCTGAAGCCGACCTTGTGAAAGCTTTGCAATTGGCGCATGATGCTATTCGTATTCAAATTAAAGCACAGGCAGAATTAAGGGCTAAAAAAGGCGTTACTACCAAAAGAGATTATAAAAAACCTGCTCAGGACGAAGAAATTCAAGCAAAAGTAAATGCTTTTGCTACTGAAAGAGTGTATGAAATCTCCAAAAAAGGTTCTGCAAAGAATGAACGTTCTGAAGCCTATAGCGCTTTAAAGGATGAATTAATTGCCAGCTTAAGTGAAGAGGTTACCGATTTACAAAAAAAGTTAGCTAAGAAATACTACGAAGACCTTAAATGGGAAGTGGTTAGAAATATGATGTTGGACGACCGTATTCGTTTAGATGGACGTCAGCTAGACCAAGTTCGATCTTTGGCTATGGAAGTGGAACCATTGCCAACCCCACATGGTTCAGCATTGTTCACAAGAGGTGAGACTCAATCACTTACAACGGTTACTTTCGGAACTAAATTAGATGAATTATTAGTGGAAAGTGCCCAAAAATCAGAATATACCAAATTCATGCTCCATTATAACTTCCCACCATTCTCTACCGGTGAAGTGAAAATGATGAGAGGTGTGGGTAGAAGAGAAGTAGGACATGGTAACCTTGCCATGCGCAGTTTGAAAAAAATGATGCCCGGCAGTGAGTATGCTTACACGGTGCGAATTGTTAGTGATATCCTGGAAAGTAACGGATCTTCTTCAATGGCAACGGTTTGTGCGGGTTCATTGGCATTGATGGATGCAGGTGTCCCTTTTCCAAAACACGTAAGCGGCGTGGCAATGGGATTGGTGACCAGGAATGATGGCAAATATGCAATTTTGACTGATATCCTAGGTGATGAAGATCATTTGGGTGATATGGACTTTAAAGTGACCGGTACTCGTGATGGTATTTGTGGTGTACAAATGGACATTAAAGTAGATGGTCTTAGCATGGAAGTGATGATGGAAGCATTGGAACAAGCTAGAAAAGGACGTTTACATATTCTTGATGCCATGTATGATTGTATGCCGGCGCCACGTGCAGAAGTGAAGCCGCATGCGCCTAGAATGGTGAAATTGATTATTGACAAAGAATTCATAGGTGCCGTAATCGGACCGGGTGGTAAGGTAATACAAGAAATACAACGCGAAACCGGTGCTACTGTCAATATTGAAGAAGTGGGAAATACAGGTGAGGTTAGCATTTTCTCAGCTTCAAAAGAAAGCCTAGACAAAGCGGTTACTTGGATCAAAGGGATTACTGCCATTCCCGAAGTAGGGGATGTGTATGAAGGTCCTGTGAAAGGAATCAAAGAGTTTGGTGCATTTGTTGAATTCATGCCCGGAAAACAAGGCTTATTGCACATTAGTGAGATCAGCTGGAAACGTCTTGAATCTATGGATGGCCTGTTTAATGAAGGTGATATGGTTAAGGTTAAGCTAGTTGGACTAGATCCTAAGACCGGTAAATTTAAATTAAGCCGCAAAGCATTAATGCCAAAGCCGGAATTTAAGCCGAGGGAGGAGGGTGAAGAGAATACGGCAGGATAGCTCTGAAAGCAATTGGTTAAATGGGGTTAAATTGGTTAAAGAGGTTCATTCCGCACTTTACCCTGTTTAGCCCCATTCTTTTTCTTGTTTACCCACTTTAACCCCTTTACCCATTTTAACTTCTTTACCTCCTTTAACTACTTCAACCATTTTAACCAATTTAACAATTTTAACCTCTCTAACAAAATCATGAGTAACCACATTGAAATAACCATTCTAACAGCAGAACAATCCCTTCAGGAACTATTGATTGCCCAACTTTCTGAAATAGGATATGAGGGATTTGAGGAAAAGGAAGATTCATTAATTGCTATCATTGGTGAACCTGATTTCGATGAAATTAACTTACAAATTTTATTGAATAAGTATGGTTTAAAATATTCAAAATCAATAATTAATAAACAAAATTGGAATGCCGTTTGGGAATCCAATTTTGAACCGGTGCAAGTGGATGATTTTGTGGGTATCAGGGCGAGTTTTCATCCTTCGTTTACAAATGTTGCTCACGAGATAGTAATTACGCCAAAAATGAGTTTTGGAACCGGTCATCATGCAACCACATATTCTGTGATGCAATTGATGAGAGAATTGGATTTTACCGGAAAGTCTGTTCTTGATTTTGGAACCGGCACCGGTATTTTAGCAATATTGGCAGAAAAGTTGGGAGCAAAAGATGTGCTTGGGCTGGATAATGATGATTGGTGTATTGAAAATGCTTCAGAAAATATTTTAATTAATGATTGTAAGTGTATTGATATACAAAAAGTTAGCAATTTAGAATCAATTGTAAAATATGATATTATTTTGGCTAATATTAATAAGAACATCATTCTAGATAATGTTCAAGGAATGAGAGATGGATTACACAATGGTGCACAATTAATTCTTAGTGGTCTTTTAATAGCTGATGAAGAAGAAATTCTCGATGCTTGTTTGTTGTTAGGCCTACAACATAAAAAAACGGTAGAACGCAACGGATGGATAGCCATTTGGTTAATTGCAAAATCATGATTTTTGAATGTTAAATTTTCATTAACTTCATAATAGTTATATTTGCCCCCTAAACTTCAACCACCCCCCAATGAACGAATTATTCCTCATTGTATTGGCTTATTTGATCGGTTCGGTCCCAACCGCTGTTTGGATAAGTAAGTCCATGTTCGGTATCGATATCCGTGACTATGGTAGCGGTAATGCGGGTGCTACGAATACTTTCCGTGTATTGGGCTCTAAATGGGGCACAATTGTAATGATTGTAGATATTTTAAAAGGAGTGATCGCCACATCATTGTATGTACTTTTCTTGCCTTCTTTACTTACCAATGAACTGCATAGGACCAATTTAATGATTGGTTTGGGTCTCGCTGCTGTCATCGGTCATATTTATCCCGTTTGGGCAAATTTCAAAGGTGGTAAAGGGGTGGCTACATTATTTGGAATGGCCATTGCTATTCAGCCCATTGTAGCTATTTGCTGTATTGGTGTATTTTTAATTGTCTTGTATCTTACCCGTTTTGTTTCATTAAGTTCTATCCTGGCCGGTGTTTCTTTTATGGTGTTTATTCTTTTCATCTTCAATGAAGAAGAAACCCTCTATCGAATATTCGCAGTGTTGGTGGCATTGATGGTTATTTTAACCCATCAGAAAAATATAGGCCGTATTCTAAATGGGACTGAAAGTAAAGTGCCTATTTTTAAAAATAGAGATCGGCGAAAGCAGAAAGACAATAAGTAATAAGTAATAAGTGATAAGTGATAAGTAATAAGTGATTCCTCCCTTTAGAATAAGTAAATAGCTTTATTTACTGAGCATTTTTCTATTTAATATTTCTGCTTGATACCTGAATTATGTAAATAATTGTTGATAATGTATAACGGAATTCCCTCATGATCAATCTAGCTTTGACTTCTTTAATTAAATGTAAATAGGATGAAAAGAGGACTTGTTTTATTGGCGATTGTTTTTTTGGGTTATGGTTGTTCGCGAAATACCATTATTGGCAGAAGCCAACTGAATCTGGTTTCCGATGCCCAATTACAGGCAATGGCATTAGTGCAGTACAAAGAATTTCTGAGTACGAATGCGATTGTTTCAGCCAATAATGCCAATACACAAATGGTTAAGCGTGTTGGTGAAAGGGTAGTGCAGGTGGTTAAAAAATTTTACATTGACAAAGGATTGCCGAATGCACTGGATAATTATCAATGGGAGTTTAACCTGGTAGATAACAAAGAGGTCAATGCCTGGTGTATGCCGGGAGGCAAGGTGGTTGTATACACCGGCATTTTGCCTGTTTCACAAAATGAAACTGCATTGGCAATTGTATTGGGTCATGAAATTACACATGCTGTAGTAGGCCATAGTAGCGAAAGAATGAGCCAGGCAATGGCTGCGCAAGGGCTAGGGGCATTGGGAGGGGCCGCTTTGGGCAACAACACACAGGCTGGAAATGTTTTCAATTCTTTGTATGGAATAGGTGCCCAATATGGGGCTTTGTTACCTAATTCGCGGAAGCAAGAATTGGAAGCAGATCATTTTGGACTGATTTTTGCCGCTGCTGCAGGCTATGATCCACGCATAGCGGTTGATTTTTGGACACGAATGGCCACTATCGGAAATAATCAGAAACCGCCGGCTTTTTTAAGCAGCCATCCCAGCGATGAAGAACGGATTAGAAAGATAAAAGAACTAATGCCGGAAGCACTTACTTATTATAAGCCAAGGTAATTACCCGGCTATTATAGCTGGTTGTTATTTATTGTGATATACCGGTTAAGGTGAAAGTATGGTTTTAAAAATGCCCGAATATGAACTTGGCCCAATATTATTTGGGTAAGGAAACCAAAGCAAAAAAATTTTTCAATGTTCGAAGCTTCTCAATACGAGCTATCTACTGAAGTGTTATCGGTTCAGAACAAATGCGTAACTTAGGGTTAAATCCAACAGCTAGTATAAAAGATTTTATGTGGAAAACCGGTGTCTTTTTAGGGTTGCTTAGCCTTATTTCATTCTGTTCATTCTCACAAAATGATTTTGCAAAGAATGCGAATTCGGTTTCACAAACGGAAATAGAATCCTTGGCTGCCAGTCAGTATAAACAGTTTCTATCTACCCATATAAATATCACTTCCTCTCAAGAAAATAAGCTGGCTAGCGTTAAAAAAGTGTCCCAAAAAATAGTCTCTGCTATCAAAACATTTTATCAATTCAAATACGATAGGAATGAGGAAATCAACAAAATAGATTGGGAAGTAAGATTGATAGATAAAAAAGCGGCAAATATTTGGTGTATGCCCGGTGGTAAAATAGCAGTGTATAGTGGTTTATTAGCCAGTACACAAAGTGAATCATCTTTGGCCATATTATTGAGCCATGTAATGGCACATTCCTTGCTAAAACATGGGAATGAAAGACTGGAAAACTGGCTTTCAAACAAATTAAAAGAGAAATCTCTCAAAAAATCATTGGCCGATCATCCCAATGAAACGACCGAACTCTTTTTGGCTGCATTTGGGGTTGGTACCAATGCAGGGGTTTGGGCACCTTTTAGTAAGAAACAGGAAATAGAGGCCGATCAATTAGCCCTACAAATTAGCATACAGGCAGGGTATAAGCCAAGAGAGTCCATTGTTTTTTGGTCGAGAATGGATTATTTGATTCATAGTCCACAAAAGCCCGAGTTCATGAGCATGCATCTAACGGATGAATCGCGCATCAAAAAATTGGAAGATTTTATTGATGAGTTACATGCACTAAATGAAAATCACATTAAGAAAAATTAATATATAGGCAGAAAATGGCCGATTTTGTGATAGAAATGGCAACAAATGCTAAAATAGCTTTGAATAAATAGCAGAGTATGGTAACAATAAATTAACTTTGCCATCCTTTATTACATCACCTAAATTTCCTTTTAGGCATGTCAAATCAGACCTTATTTGAAAAGTTACAGTTGAAAGATGAAAAAACCCTGTTAGTGCAAGGGTTACCTTCAACCATTGAGAAACAGTTTGCCAAGCTTACGTATGCAAAAAACGTAACCCCTTTATTGAAAAGTAAAAAGGTAGATTTTGCTTTGTTGTTTGCCCTCAGTCAGCAACAGTTGAACAATATTCTGAAAGAAGTATTTCCTGCTTTACATGATGACACCAAATTGTGGATAGCTTATCCCAAAAAGGCCAGTAAGATTGTGAGCGACCTTAACAGGGATTGCAGTTGGGAATATTTAACCAAGAATGAATATGAGTGTGTTCGCCAGGTAATTTTAGACAATGTTTGGACGGCGATGCGTTTTAAGAAAACGGATCAAATACCCAATCGCACACGCGCTTTTTCTGAAATGAAGAGCAATGAATTGAATGGGATCGATTTTGAAAAAAGATTGGTTGTACCCCCTGTCGAGCTAGGTAAATTATTTACCAAGCACAAAGATGCCCAAGAGTTTTTCAGCACTTTATCGTTTACTAACCAAAAAGAATACGTTAGTTGGATAGAGGCAGCCAAAAAAGAAGAAACTCGTATGCGTCGTTTGGAAACCGCTGTTGAAAAATTATTAGCCGGTAAAAAGAATCCTTCAGAAAAGTAATGAATCATATTAATATTGAGATCAAAGCAAAATGCTTTCACCCCGAAAAAGTGGAAGCATTTTTGCTTTTGAACAATGCCCAATTTATTGGCCTAGATCACCAGAAAGACACTTATTTTCAAGTTCCGGTTGGTCGTTTAAAATTGCGTCAAGGGAATATTGAAAATAGCCTGATTTATTATAACCGTCCTAACCAAGAAGGACCCAAACAATCTGATTTTTCTTTAAGCAAAGTCACAGATGGGAAAGCAACAGAACAGTTGCTCGAAAAGGCTTTAGGTATTAAAGTAATTGTAGAAAAATTCAGAAAAATTTTCTTTATCAACAATGTAAAATTTCATTTGGATGAAGTGCCCGGTCTTGGCAATTTTGTAGAAATAGAGGCCGGGAATATTCATGACCCTGCTAAAACAATTGACCAGCTACGTGAACAGTGTGCTTATTATATGAAAGCATTTGAAATTTCAGAAAAGGATTTAATTCTTCATAGTTATAGCGATATGATTCTGGAAAAAGCTTCTGAAACGCATTAAAATAGTTCATGATCATTTTATGTCTCCACATTGTCTCCCAATAGGGGACATTGTGGTTTGAAAATCAGGCTATATTTTGTTGGTTAATAATTTTGAGTATTGCAAATGCTTTTGTTTAATTGAGTAAACATGGCTTTCAAGCCGAGAGTCACCGTTGGGAGACATCTCGGAGAAATAAATTTATCTTCTCTACACCTATTTTCATTCACCATTACTTTTCAATTTTTTAATGTCTTCTTCTATCTAATTCAAACTTTGTTCTTTTTCAATAGATTTTTGGGTGGTTTTATATTTTTCAAATTCCTCTCCCGATTTCTACAATGCTTTTTCGTGGGTTATTTTTCCTGCGCTGGTTAGCAATTCTCTGCCATTCAGTTGTAAAATAGCATCCAACCTTTGTATCCAATCGGTCATATACATAGGTGTTCGCTGCTGTGCCATGGTTTCGGCAAATGCCAAATATTGCTCCACTAACAAGCCCAATAGTTTTATTTCATCTTCATTCAAGTAATTTTTGGCAATGCTTACATCCGCTTTTTTTACCGACTTCGGATTTTTCTTGTCAAATGATTGCATACCCATTAAGGGCAGATCGGCATTTGTTCTGCGATATACCAATTCGGCTGCAGTTTGCCGGCTAATAGCCCAAAGCAATTTGTTTTGCACTATTTTAAAAAACGCAATCGTCTTTTCGTCTTTGGCATCATAATCAATGCTAGTGGTATAAATGTCTTTTATTTTCTGGTAAAAAAAGCGTTCTGAAATCCGAATTTCCCTAATACGCTCCTGCAACTCATTGAAATAGTTCATTGAATTACCGGTTCTAAACCTGTCGTCGTTCAATGCGAAACCTTTGATAATGTATTCTTTCAAGCGTTGGGTGGCCCATATTCTAAACTGTGTACCTTGAGGTGATTTTACACGGTAACCCACAGAAATAATTACATCTAGGTTGTAGTATTTAACCTCTTTTTCTTGCGTTTTTCCTTCAATGGCACCGTGTTGAGTGGTATGTCGGAAATTCCGACACACCATAGTTTCAATCAATTCTCCTTCGGTAAATACATTTTGTATGTGTTCGGTTATGGTAGTTCTTCCTTTAGCAAATAATTCAGCTATTTGTGCCTGGGTAAGCCAAACGGTTTCCTCTTCTAAGTGAACATCAATTTTGATATTGCCGTCGGAGTTTTGGTATATGATGATTTCGCTGTTGGTCATTATGAATCCGTTATTGTGTATGTCTCCAAATTGTCTCCCGATAGGGGACATGGTGGTTTGAACATCAGTTACATTGTGTTAGGAAATGATGATGAGTATTGCAACTGCTTTTGTTTAATTGAGTAAACATGACTTTCAAACCGAGAGTCCCCGCAGGGAGACATCTCGGAGAAAAAATTATTCCCAAGCATCACTTAATAATAACCGTCCCCAACTGTTTCGTCAATTCCCTTTCAATTTCTTTCAGTTGTTTGTGTACTTCTATTAATTTCATTTGATCGTCTAATGAAGCATGTTCCATATCTCGCTGATTTTCATCAAACATTTTTTTAATTTTCCGGAGTTTGAAAAAGTTAACACTCATCAATACATCTTGCAGACTGGTATCTCTGTTTACAATGTTCATCGATTCCATTACTTCATCCCATTTCTGACTCAGCTCAAATGGAAATACACTGATACTCACCACCAGATTGCGCAGCATTTCATTTTCATGGTATAAAAAAGTTTTGGTGCCCGGTTCTAAGCCTTGCACATACCATTTTTTGTATTCCTCATAGAGTTGATCCAAATCAGTATTGTCAAAATGAAACTGTTCCAGCTCTTCAAATATAAAATCGGCAATGGCTTTGTTTTCATCCCAGGGACGTAATCCGTATTCGAGCAAAACTTTCAACAAGTTTCTTTCATGCGCTTCATCTTGGTTAAAAAGAAGTTGCGAATCATCTAAAACATCTTCCGGTTGTTTAGATGCCTGTTCTTGTAAATAGGTGGCTTCTTCTACAGCGGCCCTTTTTTCATCTTTGGTCAGCTTGTCTCGTTTGTATTTATTAACTAGATGGGTTAGCCCGGTTTCATCTATTTTTAACAAGCTTGAACATTGACGGATATAATCCTGCAGCTTTGTAAAATCTTCTGCTTTGTTAATCTTGCTAAGTGTTTCAGCAATTTGATTGACAACGGTACTTTTTTTCGTTACATCCGTTCCCGCTTCTTTCAGCATTACTTCTAACTGAAAAATGATGAAGTCTTTTTTTGAATTGGCTACAAACTCATTAAAAGCATGCGGGCCCACTTTGTTTACATAACTATCCGGATCTTCTTTATCCGGAATTAATACCAAACGCACATTCAAGCTTTCTTCCAGTGCCATATCCAAACCCCGTAACGCAGCTTTTACACCGGCGCTATCGCCATCATATATAATGGTGAGATTATTGGTGTATTTTTTTATCAATCTCAGTTGATCAGTGGTTAGGGAAGTTCCTCCACTCGCAACCACATTTTCAATGCCAGCCTGGTGCAGACTAACCACATCGGTATATCCTTCTACCAATAAGCATTCATCAGCTTTATCAATAGCCATCCTGGCAAAATACGAACCATAAAGTATTTTACTTTTACTATACAATTCATTTTCCGGCGTATTGATATATTTAGGTCCACGGTCGGATTTGCCTATGATTCTGGCACCAAAACCGATCACTTTGCCGGTATTGCTATGTATGGGAAAAATAATTCTGCCACGATAATTGTCTACCAATTCTTCACCGTTTCTCAAAGAGACCAATCCGGTTTTGGATAACAATTCTTTGTTGAATTGATTAGCCAGTAAAGCTTTCGTCAAACTGTCTCTTGTATCCGGATTATAGCCAATCCCAAATTTTTGAATAATGTCTTCTCGAAACCCTCTTTCCTGCAAATAGGAGAGCGCTATTGATTTCCCTTCTTCCGTATGTAATAATTGATCCGAGAAAAATTTCTGTGCAAATCCATTAATAATGTATAAGCTATCTGCAGTTTGAATGATTTGTTTTTGTTCCGGACTCGTTTCTGTTTCTTCAACTTCAATATTATATCGTGCTGCCAACCATTTTAAGGATTCAACATAATTATACTTCTCATGTTCCATTAAAAATGTGATGGTATTGCCACTCTTTCCACATCCAAAACACTTGTAAATTTCTTTGGCCGGTGAAACGGTAAAAGAGGGGCTTTTTTCGTTGTGAAAAGGACATAGTCCCAAGTAATTGGTTCCCCTTTTTTTCAGTTTCACAAATTCGCCCACCACATCGATGATGTCTATGCGGCTAGTAATTTGTTGTATGGTATGGGGAGTGATCATGAGGAAGTTAAAAGTTAAAAGTCAAAAGTCAAAAGTCAAAAGTCAAAAGTCAATGGTCGATAGCACTCCATGCACAATAATCCAGCATCCACCACCCAGTATTCAGCACCCAGTATCCAGCACCCAACATCCAGCACCCAGTTTCCAGAATCCAGCATCCAGTATCCAGTATCCAGTATCCAGTATCCATCCCATCGACTATCCACAAAAATACACAATTGAGCCATTTGCCTTATTTTTATCTATGCTTAAAAAAGAGAGGCAAGCTTATATCATACAGCAGATTAATGTACACAATAAGGTACTGTCGTCTGATTTGAGTATTCAATTAGATGTGTCGGAAGATACCGTTCGACGCGATTTACAAGAATTGGCAGAGGAGGGGAAGTTGATAAAAGTGCATGGTGGTGCATTGTCAAAATCTTTTCATTTTACCCTCGAAAGCAGTATCATCTATTCTTTATCGGAAAAACAGCGCATAGCCCAAAAAGCAATTGAATTGATTAAGGATGGTATGATGATTGTTTTATCCGGTGGAACAACGATTAGAGAATTGGTAAAATCGCTGCCCCCTAATTTGAATGCCACATTTATTACAGTTAGTATTCCTATTGCATTGGAATTATTGGAACACCCTACCAGTGAAGTGATTTTTATAGGCAATAAGCTCCTTAAAAATGCCCAAATTGCTGTAGGTGCAGAGGTTATTCAACGGTTAAGTCAGATAAAAGCCGATATCTGTTTTTTGGGAACCAATAGCATAGATTCAAATTTTGGTATTACAGATTTGGAATGGGAGATTATTGAAGTGAAAAAAGCGATGATGAAGTGTGCGCAAAAAACAGTCTCACTTGCCATTGCAGAAAAATTAAACTCCATACAACGCTTGCAAGTATGCCGCCCCGACGAAGTTGACATACTGATTACCGAACTTAGTCCGGATACCCCTATATTATATCCTTATAAAGAAAAAGGGATGATCATCTTATAAAATTTGTTGAAATAGTACGAATTACTTCAAATCATGCGGTTTTTTGCGGTTTTTTATACAATATTAATTATTTTGAAATATATTTTGGCAAATGTGCCTAAATAAATTCGTTTATGTGGGATAGTAATTTTAACATTGTCCCTTCGTTTAATTTAAATTTTCAATATTTGCGGCTTTTTGCGTAAAAAAAAATGTTAAATGATGCAATGTTTTGCATGGTTTTCTTGTCTTAGGTATTGAAAAAGTTAAATTTTTATTACTTAGTTGCTCACTCAATGAATTTTGAAAACAAAAAACTAGTTATGGGAAAAATCAATTTTTTAATGAAAATAGTGGCTATGCTGCTGCTCATTTTCTCCTTGCCGGCTTTCGGACAAAGTCAAACAGTATCCGGAACCATCATGGATGCTGATAAAAAAATACCCCTTGCAGGGGTTACGGTTAAAGTTGTAGAAACCAAAACCACTTCGCAGACGAACGAGAAAGGGGTGTATACGATCAAAGCAATGAATGGACAAAACTTACAAATTAGTTTTGTAGGTTTTGAAACCCAAAAAGTATTGATAAATGGAACGCAAGTAAATGTTTCTATGAATTCGTCAGTGAGTGAATTGGAAGAAGTGGTTGTATCCATGGATATTAAAAGAAAACCAAGAGAATTGGGTTATTCTACACAAACTGTCAAAGGCAAGGAAATTGCAGAAAGCCAGCGAGAAAACTTCGTAAATAGTTTACAAGGAAGAGTGGCCGGTCTTTCTGTGGCGCCAACCGGCGGACAAGCAGGTGCTTCCTCAACCATTGTTTTAAGGGGGTTTAACTCCATGGCATTAAGTAACCAACCTTTGTTTGTTATTGATGGAATTATCGTAGATAACCAAACAGTAAACGAAACCAGTAATGGAGGCTCACAGTTAGGTTTGGCTTCTGATAAGCCCAATAGAACCAATGACTATACGAATCGTGTAGCAGATATTAATCCAAGTGACATTGAATCAATTACCGTGTTAAAAGGGCCTGAAGCAACAGCCTTATACGGTAGTCAGGCAAGTTCCGGTGCCATTGTGATTACTTCCAAAAAAGCGAAAGCTGACGGAAAAGTGTCCGTTTCATACGACAATAGTTTTCGTTGGCAGAAATTAAACCGTTTACCCAGTTATTCTACTCAATATAATCAGGGTAACAATGGCGTAAGCGATAACACCTTATTTACTTATTTTGGCCCCGCTTATGCATCCGATGTAAAAAAATATGATAACGTCGAGAATTTCTTCCAAACCGGATTTTCGCAAACCCATAACATCAGCATGGAATATGGAAAGAAAAATGTTTCATGGCGTTTATCGGGTTCTGCATTTGATCAAAAAGGAGTGGTGCCTAATAACAATTTTACCAAATACAATTTTCGCTTATCAAACACAACCAAGATTGGGAAGTTTGCGGATATTTCGCCTTCTATTTCTTATATCAGTAGTACCAATGATAAACCGCTTCGTGGAGCAGGTTCTTATTTGTTGAACTTAATGGTATGGCCCGTTGATAATGATGTACAGAATTACGTGGATGCCAATGCCAATAAAATTAAATTCGGGAATAACGAATATGATAACCCTGTGTTTAATACCGTGTATAATAGAAGCAGTGATGTTACCGATCGGATGATTGCAACCATGGGTATTAATATTAATCCAACCCCTTGGTTAACCATTGCCGGAAGATTCGGTTATGATACCTATCGCTCAAAAGGGTTTACCATGTTAGATACCGCTTCTTCATTAGCCCTATCTACCAAAGGATCGCAGGATAATTATTATAGAAACTATTACGGATATAACCATACAATCACCGCAACCGCCAAAAAAACATTGGGGGATTTTACGGGTAGAGTTATGGTTGGAAATATGTACCAAGATTATAAAACAGAAATGTATGCTGTTTCAGGCACTTTCTTGAACGGCAATTATAAAAACGGGATGGATAGTAATAATACCCGCTTTGCAGGAAGAGTTCGATTAAGTAATTCTATAAGAACAGGGGGGTATAATTATAGTTTAAGTAGACAAGCAGCCTATTTTGGTGAAGCTTCTTTGAACTATAAAAATCTTGCTTTTTTGACTTATTCGCACCGATTTGAGAACTCTTCCATCTTCCCGGCAGATTACAGGAATTATAACTATCCTGCCGGAAGTTTGAGTTTGATCATGTCTGACATTTTCCCGGCAATGAAAAGAGGAAACGTCCTTAACTACATGAAATTAAGGGGGTCTTTAGCACAAACAGCCAGATCCAGCTCGCCGTATGCTAATCAATCCGTTTTCAATTTCGCCTTATCAAGTGGAGGTGGTTATTCTTATGCATTTAATAACAATAACTACTTCTTAGAGCCTGAACAACAAAAAACCTATGAAATTGGTGCTGAGTTTAAATTATTTAATAGCCGAGTAAATTTTGATGTTACTTATTATAATACTTTAAATGAAAAACAAATTGCAGAAAACTTCAGAGCCAGCTATGCTACCGGTTATGTTTTAAATACATTGAATGTGGGCTCTACAAGAAATACGGGAGTTGAAATTACCTTAGATGCAACGCCAATTCAAACCAATAAATTTAGTTGGAATGTTAAACTGAATTTTAACAAAATGAAGAATGAGGTATTGTCATTACCTGACAATGTACCTGAGTTTTACATTTCTGATACTTGGTTATATGGTAACGCGAGAGGTGGTTTGGTAAGAGGCGGACCTAGTACCAGTATCACTGCTGTTGGTTATTCAAGAAATTTGAAAGGGGATATATTAATTGATCCACTCAATGGACTTCCGGTTGTAGAGAGCAATGTATTTAGAGTAAGAGGTGATCGTAACCCCGATTATACGCTAGGAATTAACAATAGTTTTCGGTACAAAAACTGGAGTTTGAACATGCTTTGGGATTTAAAAGTAGGAGGTGATATTTTCAATGGTACAGATATGTTTTTAACCACCAGAGGAAAAAGCACTCGCACGGATGACAGAAAAGTATCTAGAATTGTAACCGGTGTTTTGAATGATGGATTACAAAATAGTACAACACCTACCGTAAATACCATTGCCATCACACCGTATGATCTTCAAACCTATTATACTACCAGAATGCCTGAAGAAGAGTTTATTCAGAAAAACGTAAACTGGTTAAGATTAAGAGATTTTACATTAAACTATACGCTTTCAGCGCAAGCCATGAAAAAGTTTTCTTATTTGAAATCATTGGGATTTTTTGTTACGGGCAACGATTTGATCTTGATTACGAATTACTTGGGTGCTGATCCTGCCGTAAGTGGAAATACTGCCGGCACAAGAGGTGTAGGTGGATTTGGATTTGACTATGGAAACATTGCTACCCCTATTAGTGTAAACATAGGGCTGAGGGCTAATTTTTAATCAAATTCAAAAACACGTTCTTAACTTATAAAGCATTTATTATGAAACATACATTTTTTAAAATATTTATTCTGGCTTTCACACTCACAACCATTGTGTCGTGTAGCAAGAAAATAGATGAAGCTTACCAAAACCCCAATGCCGATACAAAAGTTCCGGTTGAAGGACTCTTAGGACCCATTGAAGCTAGCATGGTTGGCAATACAGCGTTTCATGGAACTGCAAATGATATGCGTTTCATAGGACGGTATATTCAAAACTGGCATTTATCTTCATCAGGAGATATTTATGACCAGATGGGCGGTATTCAAACAGATAATGTAGCATCAACCTGGAGAACGCATTATTATGATTTGGGACAAAACCTTAATAACATGATTAAATGGGCAGGTGAAGAAAAAAAATGGGATTATGTGGGTGTTGGACAGGCCATTTTTGCCTGGAGCTGGTTAACCATTAGTGATCAATATGGTGAAGTGATTTTGAAAGAGGCCTTTAATACAAGCCAGTTGACTTTTAAGTATGATACAGAATCGGAAGTATATGATTATGTGCGTCAATTGTGTTTTAAATCATTGGAAAACTTGGATAAATCGGGCGATGGCGTAAGTGCAGCTAATTTAGCTTTGGGTGATGGTTATTTATACAAAGGAGATGTAAATAAATGGAAAAAATTTGTATATGGCGTATTGGCCCGTACTTATAACCATTTAAGCAACAAATCAAGTTATAAACCAGATTCAGTTATTTATTATTCCAATCTATCCATCAATAACAATGTTGACAATGCTTCTTTAAAATATACAGTTACCGGCAATAACCGAAGTGCCAATTATAATGGACCCTTCAGTAATAATGGAATTGGTTCATTACGCCAAAGTGAGTATATAGTGAAGCTTCTTACAGGTGGAAATACTGCTTTGACTGGAGTAGAAGATC
Source organism: Bacteroidota bacterium (assembly GCA_031417635.1). Lineage (GTDB taxonomy): Bacteria > Bacteroidota > Bacteroidia > Chitinophagales > Chitinophagaceae > Sediminibacterium. Next base: position 23,242 of record JANOVY010000061.1, read on the forward strand.
CCAGAAGATGGTATTTTCTTAAATTGAATCCTAACAACACTCTTGTTGGCGTTCAACCTAACAGAGGGATAACCGTTATTGCCAATGCAAGCGATCGGCCCAATAACTTTTATGGGGGTACAAATACCGCTACTGCTGCTACGCCGGATGACAATGGGTGTACTTATATTTTCAAAAACTATGCTGAGTCGCCCATTATTACTGCCAGTGAAGTACAGTTTATGAAGGCGGAAGCAGCCTTTAGAAAAGGAGACAAAGCAACCGCATTAACTGCTTATACATTAGGAATCAGCCTGAATTTTGATATGCTAAGTTCATTATACAGTGCAGGCATTCCGGTAGCCAATCAAATTACGCCGGCTTCTAAAGCAACATACTTAGCAAATCCATTGGTAATGCCTACCGCCGCTAATCTTACTTTAACCCATATCATGATGCAAAAATATATTTCATTATGGGGACATGGCATTATGGAAACATGGGGCGATATGAGAAGGTATCACTATACAGACCTTGATCCGTTAACCACCAAGCAAGTATATGCAGATTTTACGCCTCCTTCCGGTATTAATTTATATGTAGACAATGGCAGCAAATTTGTTTATCGAATCAGACCTCGATTCAATTCTGAGTATGTCTGGAATTTGAATGAATTAATTCGCATAGGTGCAGATAAAATAGATTATCATACCAAAGAAGGTTGGTTTTCTTCAAAGTAATCAAATCAAAAAATTAAGCGATGAAAAAAATAATCATATACAGCAGTTTACTAATTACAGCCATCACTTTTTTTACGGCCTGTAAAAAAGAAACGCAAATTGTGGCCGCCTATTCTTCTGTTGAGAATAAAGCCTTTGTTCGGTTTATCCATTCTTCCCCTTCATTCAGGCAAGTATTTAATGCGCCGGATTCATTTAATATTTTTATCAATGATGCGAAAGTAAATGCGTCTTTATTAACGTATGCAGGCGCTTTCCCGGCTTCCGGAACACAGTATGGTTACATAGCCATCCCTACCGGATTGCAGAATATTCGATTAACGGTTGCAGGTAGAGTAACACCGGATTCTATACCATTGATTTTATTTACCAAAGTTTTTAGTCAAGGTCAGTATTACTCTATAATCGTTACTGATAATATCAAATCTGCCAATGATTCTTCTAAGATCATTTTACCCGATAGTTATACAGTGCCCGGTAATGGCAATTATAGTATGCGATTTGTTCATGCCGTATTAAATGATACCGCCGGGTTAAAGATTGATGTTTTTTCAGCCAGAAGAAATGCAAATATTTTAAATGCCATTTCACCCGGACAAATTGTGAATTTTCAAACCTTACCTTTCAATTCACAAATAACAGATACTTTAACTGTTAGGCGTGCAGGAACTTTGCAAAGTTTGGCTACTGTGAATGGTATTACTTTCGGAAACCAACGAGTATACACGATTGTCTATAGAGGTGATGGAACCTTAACAGCCGGAACAAAAGCAAGGGGGCTGGCTACTTTCATACATCAATAATATTTGATACATAATGAAAAGAGGGGAATCAATGTTGATTGGTTCCCCTCTTTTTTATTTAGAAGAATAGATGATTACACACAATAATACGGCCATCGATAAAGCGAAATATATTTTATTTTTGTGCCAATAATATTTCCATTGCAGTTGAAACGCAAAACGATTTATTTTTTCAGAAGTCTTCACATCATGGATAGCCAGCTCTTTTATTGTTACAATGAATGATTTGGCTACGTTGAAAGGCAATAAGTGTAAAGTTGCCATGATATTTTCTATAAAACTTTCCCGAATTTTTTGATCAGAAGTCGCTTCCATCAAATATAAATGATGACTTGATAGTGTGTTTCCAATTTGAAAACAAACATAGTCAACATCTAATCTAAATGGATTAAGCATGGCCATTTCTTTATTTAACTGAACGCTTTCTTGTAAAACTTCTTCTACATTTTCAGCCAATGTTTTGAAATGTTTATTTTGTGAAAGGGTATTTCGTTGATGATGATAGGCTGCTCTTTTTGTTTTGTCCTTCAGTATAAAATAGGCCTCCTGAATATCAAGGAATTTTTCAGTAACTGAAACAGTGTCTTTGTGTTTATCAGGATGAAATTGTAAGGCTAGTTTTCGATAGGCCTTTTTTATTTCCAAATCAGTAGCCGAAGATGGAATTTTCAATATGGCATAATAGTCTTTATAGGGCATTGGCAATACATTCTAATCAATCGGGGTTATTGGTCTTCTCCATCCAAAAATTCTCTTTCAATCTCTTCCATTTGCACAATATCCCACGCTTCTGATTCAGTAGGTGTAACATTTAACATTTCAAGAAGTTCAATTTTTTCTAAAAATGTCTCTACCGAAGGTAGTAGCGAACAAATTACAAAAGATGCATTGTTTTCATAAAATTGTTGTTGAAGTTCACCTATGGTTTCGGCAGCCTTTTCATCCAAAAATGAAACGGATGCAAGGTTCAAAATGATGTTTTTGACTTGTTTTTGCAGTTGTAATTGACAAGTTTCAGCTATTTCTGCTGCAATTTTGTCAGTCAGTTCAGGCATAAACGGTGTTACAACAGTAAATTTCTCTTTGGTATCAATTTTGACTTCCATATTCTAATAAATTACATTAACATGATGTGCATAAGTGATTCACAACTTCACTCAAAAATATTCGTTATAATTGTATAACTCCAAATTTAAGCCATGGATAATAATTTTTCAGCACAGGTTAAAGAGATTATTTCCTTTAGCAGAGAGGAAGCGCTAAGGTTAGGCAATGACTTTATTGGTACCGAACATTTATTATTGGGTTTGATCCGGGATGGTGATAATACAGCTATTAAGGTATTAAAGCAATTAAATGTTGACTTGTACGAATTAAGAAAAGAGGTAGAACTTGCCGTTAAAGACAAAACGGGTAAAAATATAGCCAATATCAATAGTCTTCCATTGACCAAACAGGCCGAAAAGGTTATTAGAGTTACTGTATTGGAAGCAAAAGCCCTAAAAAGTCCGCTCGTAGAAACTGAGCATTTGATGTTAAGTATTCTCAAAAACAAAGAAAATATCGCTACACAGATATTAAATCAGTTTGATGTGGATTATGATTTATTCCGCAATGAATTGGGTATGGTGGGAACCAGCACTCCACCGCCACGCAGCGAATTCAGTGATGAAAATGAAGATGAGTTTGATGAAGAGAAAAGGGGTGCCGGTTATCAGCAACAGCGAGCGGGCAAACAACCAGGAGCTGCCAAAAGCAAAACCCCGGTATTGGATAATTTCGGAAGAGACATCACTAAACTGGCCGAATCGGGCACATTAGACCCCATCATTGGTCGTGAAGAAGAAATTGAAAGAGTTAGCCAGATATTGAGTCGCCGTAAAAAAAACAACCCCATATTGATAGGAGAGCCCGGTGTGGGTAAAACTGCAATCGTAGAAGGCTTGGCCTTGCGTATCGTTCAAAGAAAAGTTAGCAGGGTTTTGTTTGATAAAAGAGTCATTTCTTTAGACCTTGCGGCCCTGGTTGCAGGTACCAAATACAGGGGCCAATTTGAAGAAAGAATGAAGGCCATCATGAATGAATTGGAAAAAAATCGTGACGTTATTCTTTTCATAGATGAAATTCATACCATTGTTGGTGCCGGCGGTGCCAGTGGTTCTTTAGATGCTTCAAATATTTTTAAACCCGCTTTGGCAAGGGGAGAACTCCAATGCATTGGTGCATCCACCTTGGATGAATATAGAATGTACATTGAGAAAGATGGGGCATTGGACCGAAGGTTCCAGAAAGTATTGATTGAGCCGCCTAGTGTTGAAGAAACTATACTGATCCTTACAAATATCAAATCGAAATACGAGGATTTTCATAACGTTATCTATTCAGAAGAAGCCATTGATGCTTGCGTAAAGCTGAGCGATCGATATATGACAGATAGACTGTTGCCCGATAAAGCGATTGATGTTTTAGATGAAGTGGGTGCCAGAGTGCACTTGAAAAATATCAATGTCCCACTTGACATTGTAGAGCTCGAGAAAAAAATTGAAGATGTAAAGAACGAAAAAAATAAAGTTGTCAAAAGTCAGCGTTTTGAAGAAGCAGCTTCATTACGAGACACGGAAAAACGCCTGGGAGAAGAACTGGAAAAAGCAAAAGCGCAGTGGGAAGAAGAAAGCAAAAACAAGCGATATCCTATTTCTGAAGAAAATATTGCTGAGGTGGTAAGTATGATGACGGGCATTCCGGTAAAACGGATGGTGCAGGCGGAAACAGAAAAACTGCGCCGCATGAATGATGAGATGAAAGATATGGTGGTGGGACAGGATGAGGCTATTGGCAAAGTTGTTAGAGCCATTCAACGCAATCGTGTTGGCCTTAAAGATCCAAGAAAACCAATTGGTAGCTTTATTTTCTTAGGTCCTACCGGCGTGGGAAAAACGGAATTAGCAAGAGCATTGTCAAAATACATGTTCGAATCTGAAGATTCACTCATAAGAATAGACATGAGTGAATACATGGAAAAGTTTTCAGTTAGCCGGTTAATTGGAGCTCCTCCGGGGTATGTGGGATATGAAGAAGGGGGGCAATTAACAGAAAAAGTGCGCCGTAAACCCTATTGTGTTATTTTATTAGATGAGATAGAAAAAGCACATCCAGACATTTATAATATTTTATTACAAGTATTAGACAATGGTCAGCTAACAGATGGTTTAGGCAGAAAGGTAGACTTTAAAAATACGATGATCATTATGACTTCAAATATTGGCGTACGTCAATTAAAAGAGTTTGGTGATGGGGTTGGATTTGCCACAGCTACAAGGGTCCAAAATTCAGAAGAGAACAATAAAGCGGTCATAGAGAAAGCGTTGAAAAAAACATTTTCTCCGGAGTTTCTAAATCGAATTGATGATGTTGTTGTATTTAATACATTGAGTAGAGAGAATATTTTTAATATCATAGATATTCTCATGAAAGGGGTGGCAAAGCGTTTAACGAATTTGGGTTTCAGTTTGGAACTAACCAAAGAGGCAAAAGCGTTTATTGCCGAAAAAGGCTATGATGCTGAATTTGGGGCAAGACCCTTGCACAGAGCCATTCAAAAACACCTGGAAGATCCTCTTGCAGAAGAAATACTAAATATGAATATCAAAGAAGGGTATTCACTAATAGCAGATTTGGATAAAGAAACCGGCAAACTGGTTTTTAGTTTTCAGAAAGGTGTGGAAGAAGGGGCCGATGCGAAAGCGTAAAAGGAAAGTAAGTATCCTTAGTATAGAAAAGCCTCGCACTAGCGGGGCTTTTGAATGTTGAATGTTGAACAAGGAATTTTGAATATTGAATATTTCATGATTCACTTCAACATTCAACATTCCTTGTTCAACATTCAACATTTATTTCCCCCAACGAAAGGAACTAATATCAAATCCTGCCAAATCAAGTACTCTATCAACCACTGTTGCCGCTACTTCTTCAATAGTAGTCGGAAGACTATAAAAAGAGGGCGTCGCCGGACAAATAATTCCACCGGCCAATGTAATCAATTCCATGTTTTTAATATGAATAAGACTATAAGGGGTGTCTCTCACCACTAATATCAATCTTCTTCTTTCTTTTAATATAACGTCTGCTGCACGCGTAATGAGATCGTCACTGATGCCGTTCGCAATTCTGCCCATGGTTCCCATACTACAAGGGGCAACAATGAATGTATTGTATTTAGCAGAGCCGGAAGCAAAAGGAGCTGAGAAGTCGTATTTATCAAAGTAGCGGAATGGATAATTGTTGTATGATTCATTGCCCAACTCTGTTTTCCATATTTCTTTCGCATTATTACTCATCACAATGCTTAGCTCATCGTATTGATCTTTCATTAACGCCAATTTATCAAGCAATACTTTTGCGTACACCGATCCGCTGGCACCTGTTATGGCTATTGCAATTTTATTTGGCATGTGAAGAAGTTAAAGGTAGTAGGTGATAAGTTGTAAGTAGTAAGTAATAAGTAATAGGTGATAAGTAATAAGTGATAAGTAATAAGTAATAAGTGAAGGAGACCTTTATTGACCCATTACTTACTGCATACTACTTACCACTTACCACTTACAACTTATACATAATCTCATAATACTCATCTGCCATTCGATTACTATCGAATTTGAAACGAACATCTCGCATTCCATTTTTTTGAATTTGTCTCCAGGTATCAAAGTTGTCATAATACATGGGTATGATTTGTTGTTCCAGTATTTCATATACTTTATTCAAATCATATTCATCTACTTCATGAACCGGCATGTTTTCGTAATCTACTTTTGGCACAACAAAGCCATTGTTACCATGGTTAATGAATTCCGGTATCCATCCATCATCGGTTGAGAAATTAATGGCGCCATTCATAGCAGCTGTCATTCCACTTGTTCCGGAAGCTTCTCTAGGTACGCGAGGGTTATTGAGCCAAACATCAGCTGCTTGTTTAATCCGCTTGCTAAGTGCCAGTTCATGTCCGATTAAAACAGAAACATTTTTGTATTTTTTACTTAAATGTACCAGGTTATTAAATTGTGATATGGCAGGATAATCTGCAGGATAGGGTTTGCCTGCCCAAATAATTTGAACAGGATATTTTTTATTGTCAAGCATTTTCTCAAAACGTTCCATGTCATAAGTGAGCAAATCTGCTCTTTTATAACCGGCAAAACGTCGGGCCCATACGATCGTTAACACATTGGGGTCAAAGATTTTACCTGTTTGATCAGCCACAATTTCAAATGCTCTTTTCTTTAAGTGTTTTTTTCTATCATCGTAAACAACATCATTTCCTTCTTCCATTGCACGATACATTTGTTTATCAGACCAGTAACGCCAGTTTTGTGCATTGGTAATAGAAGTAATTGGGCAAATGCCTTCATAGCTTTTCCACATGGCTCTACTAACATGGCCGTGCAAAGCAGAAACGCCATTTGCTTTTCTTGCAAATCGCAGCGCGGCCAAAGAATGATTAAACTGATTATCTGTGCTACTAAGACCGGTTAATTTGCGTACCTCATCAATACTCAATCCGCAAAAATAACTCATCTTGTGACATAGGTAAATATCATGTTTTTCATTTCCTGCTTCTTCGGGGGTATGTGTAGTAAATACCAGATGTTCTTTTACTTTAGCAACACTTTTAAATTTATTCAAAAGATAGAATGCAGCAGAAATACCGTGCGCTTCATTTAAGTGATATACATCAGGATTAAATCCTAATTCATCAATTAATTTAGCACCACCTACACCTAATAAAATAAATTGTGCAACTTTTGTTGCTACATTGGCATCATAAAGCTGATGAGTGATTGTCTGTGAAACATAATCATTTTCAGGCAAATCGGTACTCAACAAAAATAATGGGGCACTGTTAAAGGTTAAAGGGTTTAAATAAAAAACTTTAACCCAAACCGGATGTTCATGAATAATTATTTGAAACTTGATTTGTGTATCTTCAAGAAAACTATAATTTTTTTCCATGAAGGTAACCTGCAATGTTTGATCTTGGTTACGTGCTTGATCATAATAGCCATTTTTCCATAAAATGCCAATGCCAATCATATTCTGGCGTAATTCATAAGCACTTCTTAAATGTGAGCCTGCTAAAAACCCGAGGCCGCCGCTGTAAATTTTTAACGGCTGGTGAATGGCAAATTCCATAGAAAAGTAGGCAGCTTTTTTAGCATACTGTTCATTGATTTGATAGGGGACCTGATAATTCCGAAATTTCATAATTGCTTGTTTGATTAACGAGGTCGCAATATAAGGCAAATTCCCTTAAATGTACTTTATACACAATGTATTGTGGGAAAGAAGCGGAAAGAAAAAGGTAACCCATTCAATGGAAAAAGTTTTAATTTTTCTTTTTTATTCTAGGCCCTCTGATTTTAGTAAAAGTATCATTAAAAAAGCACTTAATTCCTCTATGATTACCACAACTGCCCTGTTCTTTTATGGTAATTTCATTTCCTTCAAAATGAAAGTCAATGATACAGGGATCTCCATTTGCTGTGTATAAGGCCTTTGTGGTGCTCTTCATTTTCATTTCTCCTTTTAACTCGCCGGTACAACTGCCATCATTTTTTTCAAAATGAACAAAGAATAGGTAGGATCCAATTTTTTTGCTATCTCTGATGGAAATAAAATTCATTCTATCCTCAACATAATCACCACTGAATTTGTTTTTTCTAGGCATGGTATCAATCGGGTTCATCACATTTCCTTTCTTGGTTTCTTCATTTGTATCGTTTACAACTACCATAAAAAAGCCAATGCTGTTATATGCCCAACCCGATCTTGTAAACTGCATCACATTTTCTTTTCCCATTTTTTCTTTACTAACTAGAAAAGTGGGTTCTCTATTGATGGAAACAGAATGGGTATAATCCGGATCCATATCCGTACTTAGTAATTCCTTTGCTGCCAAAAACTTATTTTTTTTATCTGTCACAAAAACTACGAGCTTGGTTATTTTTTTGCTATTCGTAAAGCTGAGTAATAAATAGATTTCTTTTTCTTTTTCAATTTTGCCAATCGGATGGAGGCTTATTTTTTTTGGGTTGCTTATTATTTTTCCTAAAGTACTGTCCGGAAAAAATTGCAATAATACTTTATATCCTATGCTAATGGTGTCTGCCAGTTTGGTTACATTGGTGTCTGCGATAATGTAGGGCGAAGTAATGGTTGGAAAAGCGGCTAAAAAATCACCGGGTTTAACGGTCACATTACCAGAGAGGTCAATTTTTTTCTCTCCACAACCCATGAAAAGAAACAACAGGAGAATAGACAAGCACTTATTCATTCTGAGTATTTCCATAAAAATACGTGTTTTGACACAAGTTGGGTGTAGTGATGTCATAAAATGATAAAAGGAGCTGAAATATGAATTATTTTTTTTAGATTTGTCTAAAAATAAATTTAGAGTAATGAGTTTTTCAGTTACAGAAGAAAACTATATCAAGGCCATTTATCACCTTCAATCCGGAGAAGGTAATGTATCTACCAATGAGTTAGCAGCCGAGTTGAAAACCAAAGCGGCTTCAGTAACGGATATGTTGAAGAAATTGAAAACAAAAAAATTGCTCAGCTATGAAAAATACAAGGGTGTCAGGCTTAGCGGTGAAGGTAAAAAATTGGCATTGGCCATTGTTAGAAAACATCGGCTTTGGGAGTTTTTTTTGGTAGACACCTTACAATTTGGATGGGATGAAGTGCATGAAGTAGCAGAAGAGTTGGAACATATCAGCAGTAAGAAATTAGTAGAAAAACTGGATGCTTTTTTAGGTCATCCCAAGTTTGATCCCCATGGTGATCCAATTCCCGATAGTCATGGTAAAATGGCTATTCAGCAACAGATTAACCTCATAGATCTCATGATTAATAAAATGGCAGAAGTGAGTGGAGTAGGAAGCCAATCTACCGAATTATTGGAATTATTGAAACACAAGCATATTGGAATTGGCACCCGACTGGAGGTTAAAAAGAAATTTAGTTTTGATCATTCTATTGAAATCAAAATCAAAAACCAGAATGCGTTTACCATTAGCCAACAACTTGCTCAGGCTTTATTTGTAAAAATAGTTTGATATGGTAACAAGGAAACATCAGGGACATTCGCTAAGTGAGGTTCATGAAACTGTGGATACCACTAACCCAAGAAAGGGATGGCGTAGAATTTTGGCTTACATCGGGCCTGCTTATTTAGTCAGTGTTGGGTATATGGATCCTGGTAACTGGGCTACTGATTTACAGGGGGGAGCCAAATTTGGATATCAACTGATTTGGGTATTGTTAATGAGCAATTTAATGGCACTTTTACTGCAAAGCTTGAGTGCCAGATTGGGCATCGTTAGAAGAAGAGATTTGGCACAAGCCAACCGTGAAGCGTATCCTCCCATCATAAATTTTTTTTTATATATACTGGCAGAATTGGCCATTGCTGCCTGTGATCTTGCTGAAGTATTGGGAATGGCCATTGGTATTCATTTGCTTACCGGTCTTCCCTTAATTTGGGGAACCGTGATTACCGTGTTAGATACTTTCTTATTCCTGCTTTTACAACGTTACGGAATTAGAAAAATGGAGGCTTTTATTATTGCTTTGGTTGCCATCATTGGTTGTTCTTTCTTAATTGAAATCATTCTGGCAAAACCACATTTTGGGGAAGTTGTCAAAGGGTTTATTCCCACTGCTTTAAATCATGAAGCGTTGTACATAGCAGTAGGTATTATTGGTGCAACAGTAATGCCCCACAATTTATATTTACATTCAGCCCTGGTACAAACCAGGAAAATAGATAGTGATGCAAAGGGTATCAAAAGAGCAATTAAATACAACCTAATTGATAGTACGATTGCATTGAATGCTGCTTTTTTTGTGAATGCTGCCATTCTCATTTTAGCAGCCAGTGTTTTTTTTACTTCCGGAAATACGCAAGTGGCTCATATACAGGATGCACATAAACTATTAGAGCCATTGTTAGGGTCAAAATTGGCGCCTATTCTTTTTGCAGTTGCCTTAATTGCAGCCGGCCAAAGTTCCACATTAACAGGAACACTTGCCGGTCAAATAGTGATGGAGGGATACCTGCAATTACGCATCAATCCTTGGTTGCGAAGGTTACTAACCCGGTTAATTGCCATTATTCCGGCTGTGCTTGTCATTCTTATTTATGGGGAAGAAAAAGTGGACGATCTATTGGTTTTTAGTCAGGTAATTTTAAGCCTTCAATTGGGATTTGCCGTTATCCCCCTTATCTTTTTTGTGAGCGATAGAGAAACCATGGGAGAATTTGCCATTGGTTGGAAAGTAAAAATTGCAGCATGGCTGGTTGCACTTGTACTTGTGTTTCTTAATGTGAAACTGGTGACTGAAGAAACCATCAAAGTTTTCGATTCAAATACTATGTGGTATTGGAAAATTATTTTGGTTTTGGTTATTCTTGGTTTTGTAAGCTTGTTTTTGATCATGAGCTTTTTGCCATTGCTTAAAAAGCGTAGACAAAAGCAAAGAGCCACCATGCATGGAGAAACTATTCTATTACAGAATTTATCTATTAAAAAAACTCAACGCATTGCCGTCGCGCTTGACTTTTCTGCTTATGATGAAAAACTAATTGCACATGCTGTTTCACAAGGCCATACCGCAGTTACCTATATTTTACTCCATGTAGTGGAAAGCGTTTCTGCCCGCTATTTAGGGGATGCCAGTGATGATGATGAAACAAGAAAAGACAAACAACGACTCGAAAATTATGTATTGCAATTAACCAAAATGGGGTACAATGTAGTTTTTGAATTGGGATATAAAAATCGAGTGAAGGAAATCATTAGAATTGTAAATGAAACCAATGCCGATATGCTGGTAATGGGAGCGCATAGACATGCCGGGTTGAAAGATTATATTTTTGGCGAGACAATAGAAGACGTTCGACATGCATTGTCCATCCCGGTTTTGATTGTGAATGTTTAGATTGTTTATTCTATCATTTACCCTGAAATAAAAAAACCGCATTATCAATAAACTAATATATTGATAATGCGGTTTTTAAAATTAGAGAATAAGTCCCTTAACACAAGCTGGATTTTTACACCCTATTAATATTTTTTAGATATTGTATATAGGTGGATGGTCGGTTTTCCTATTGCGCCACTAGCTTCCATTCTATCTTTCAAGTCTTTGGATTGAAGAAAGTCTTTTGCTTTCTTAACGTCTGCCACCATAAATACAAGTGAAATCTCGTTCTTATCATCAAATCCAAATGACATTGATCGCTGTGTAAGGCCTGCATTTGTTCTCATTTGTAGATGACTATCGTATTCTTTTTTCCAAGCATCAAAATCTTTGACTTTGCTAGTGATCGATAATCTGGTTTTATTTGAGTTGGTAGTTGTATCAAGTGACTGTACATCTCTATAAGAAATTGTTTGGGCACCTATCACACCGCCTTTCTGCATAGCAGCCTTGAGGCTTGGCGCTGCTGCAAAGGCTTTGGCTTTCTCTACATCATCCATGTGTAGCGCTACAACTACCATATTGGAATCATCAAGATCTCTTCCAATTATATAGTTGTGTAAACCATTGGCAAGTCTTACAGAGTCATGTGCTTCATAAGCCATCAACCATTTGTTGTAATTGCTTACTTTTTGCCAAATAGATAAAATATTCGCAGGTTTGGCAGATACAGCGGCTGCCTCTTCAGTCATTTTTGTACTATCTTTTGCTGCCTGTTGGTCTGAATTGGAACCGTTCTGACATGCAAAACTGAATAATGCCATTCCTGTAATAAATAGAAAATTTTTTTTCATTTGAAAAAGTTTAAAGGTGAATATTAAAAGATTATTTGCTAGATACTGGTAAAAAGTGGATGTATTTCGAGCTTAAATTAAAAACTTTTATTGAGAAATGCAAGTGATTGAAGAAATACATTTTATCGGGTACTTAAATAGAAATACCACTTAAAAATGACAGCTCAATTTTGCAAAAGCGTGTGATGATAAAATTGATGGATATTTAACCTTGAAACAAAGGCTAAAAATCCTACATTTGACATCGTTTTAATATTAATCTAAAGGAAAATGCTATGGCACAAAAAATTAAAGTACTAAACCCGGTGGTAGAATTGAATGGGGATGAAATGACCCGAATTATTTGGAAGTTTATCAAAGATAAATTGATTCTTCCTTATATGGAATTAGATATTAAGTATTACGATCTTGGGATGGAATATCGGGATGAAACCAACGACCAGGTTACGATTGATGCAGCCAACGCCATTAATCAATATGGGGTAGGTATCAAATGTGCTACCATTACACCTGATGAAGACAGGGTAAAAGAGTTCAACCTAAAACAAATGTGGAAAAGCCCAAATGGAACCATCCGCAATATCTTAGACGGTACTGTTTTTCGTGAGCCCATTGTTTGCGCGAATGTACCCCGCCTTGTTCCAAACTGGACTGCACCTATCTGTATAGGTCGTCATGCTTTTGGTGACCAATATCGTGCAACTGATTTTGTTACCAAAGGAAAAGGAAAACTAACCATAAAGTTTGAAGGCGAAGATGGAACGATTCAGGAATTTGAGGTATATAATTTTTAAGGTGATGGTGTGGCTTTGGCCATGTACAATACCGATGAAAGTATCAAAGGATTTGCCAGAAGTTGTTTCAATACTGCCCTTAGTAAAAAATGGCCTTTGTATTTATCAACCAAAAATACTATTTTAAAAAAATACGATGGCCGTTTTAAAGACATTTTTGAGGAAATTTATCAAAATGAATTTAAAGCATCCTATGCAGCCGCAGGCATTACGTATGAACATAGATTAATTGATGACATGGTTGCCAGTGCCTTAAAATGGAACGGTAATTTTGTATGGGCTTGTAAGAATTATGATGGGGATGTTCAGAGTGATACAGTGGCACAAGGTTTTGGTTCATTGGGATTAATGACGTCAACCCTTATTACGCCCAATGGCAAAGTAATGGAAGCAGAAGCTGCCCATGGAACAGTTACTCGTCACTATCGCGAACATCAAAAAGGGAAACCCACTTCTACCAACCCCATTGCTTCTATTTTTGCTTGGACAAGAGGTCTCGAGTTTCGTGGTAAGTTAGATGGTAATCAAGCGCTGATTGATTTTTGTCATGCATTAGAAACGGTTTGTGTTGAAACGGTGGAAAGTGGCAAGATGACCAAAGATTTGGCTATTTGTTTACATGGCAATAAAGTAAACCACGGATAGCATTATTTATATACAGAAGAATTCTTAGATGCATTGGATCAGAATTTGAAAGCGAAACTAAATCACTAATTTATTTTAAGCAAGTATGTATTTTTATTAAACTCCCACCAATTTGTGGGAGTTTTTTATTTCTTCATTTCATTTTAAAAAATGCGGTTGATAAAATTGAGAATAGGAAAGAATAAGTTGAATGTATTTGTTAACTTTAAAGTTTACACCCATTTTAATTCATAATATTTGACAACTCATCTTCAAAAATTTCAACAAGAAGGATTTCTTGTTTTGGAAGACTTCAATACACCTGAAGCGTGTGATCAATTAATGCACCGAGGTGAAGAACTTGCAAAAGGGTTTAACTATGATGGTCATCCATCCGTTTTCCAAACATCAGAACAAACCCGTACCAGTGATGATTACTTTCTTAATTCGGGCGATAAGATCTCTTATTTTTTTGAGAAAGATGCGTTTGACCGGGATGGCAACCTGAAGAAAGACCTTTTTCATTCTTTGAATAAAGTTGGGCATGCACTACATGATCTTGACTCGGTATTCGATTCGTTTTCCCGTTCACCTCAAATGAAACAGTTGGCCGTGGAGCTGGAATTGACAAATCATCTCATTATTCAAAGTATGCTAATTTTTAAGCATGCAAGAATTGGGGGTGAGGTTGATATTCACCAAGATGGGAGTTTTTTGTATACCGAACCCGAATCCTGTACTGGTTTCTGGTTTGCATTGGAGGATGCAACACAAGAAAACGGCTGTTTATGGGCAAAACCCGGAGGACATGTAACCCCATTGCGTTCAAAATTTAGCAGAAAAGAAGGCGGCGGAACAGAATTTATCCGGCTCAATCAAGAACCATTTTCAATGGAGGGTATGATTCCACTTGAAGTTAAGAAAGGAGCATGTATCGTGATACATGGCCTGAATCCACACCATAGTCTACCCAATACTTCCCAAAAATCGAGACAGGCATATGCGATTCATACTATCAGCAGCGATGCACATTATCCTACTGCTAATTGGCTCAAACGAGACATGAAACAGGTAAGAGGATTTAATAATATGAAATAGATTGTTCTATTTTATCAAGTATGATTGTGCCAACTATGCATTTTGATGAATGGATAACAAACGATTATACTTTTTTTAAATTTCTTTAGTGGCCGATAAAAAATATTTTAAAAAGATGGGTAAAAAGAAGTTAATTAAGTTTATTTTTGCTTATATGTAATATATTCAAAAAGTTGAAAATACACATTTATATAAATACTAAAGTGTTCATTATAAATGCACTTGTACTTTAGAGGCTAAAAGTTTACCTTCGCAACGATTTTTAATAAAGTAATCATAAGATAATATGGCAGACATTTTTGAAAAATTGATAAAGAATTCAGGTCCATTGGGCCAGCATCGGGAAAGGGCACATGGTTATTTTGCATTCCCTAAATTGGAAGGTGAGATTGGAAGCAGAATGATTTTTAGAGGTAAAGAAATGGTCGTATGGAGTTTAAACAATTATTTAGGATTGGCGAATCATCCTGAAATAAGAAAGACAGATGCAGATGCAGCCGCAAAATTTGGTCTTGCCTTACCCATGGGCGCAAGAATGATGAGCGGGAATAGTAATTACCATGAACAACTAGAAAGAGAATTGGCTGCTTTTGAAAACAAGGAGGACGCCATTCTAATGAACTTTGGATACCAAGGAATTATGAGCACCATAGATGCTATTTGTGGCCGACATGATATCATTGTTTATGATGCTGAAAGCCATGCTTGTATTATTGATGGATTGCGTTTACATCCCGGTCATCGTTATGTTTTTAAGCACAATGATCTGGAAGACTTTGAAAAACAGATGGAACGTGCCACTGCCTTAATTGAAAAGCAAAAAACCGGTGGTATTTTAGTCATTACCGAAGGTGTATTTGGAATGGCAGGCGATCAAGGAAAATTAAAGGAAATCATTGCTTATAAAGAAAAATATGCATTCCGTTTAATGGTAGATGATGCGCATGGATTTGGTACCCTTGGTAAAACCGGAGCCGGTGCAGGTGAAGAGCAGGATTGCCAGGATGGGATTGATTTGTATTTTTCAACCTTTGCAAAATCAATGGCATCTATTGGTGCATTTATGGCAGGCGACAAAGCCATCATTGATTTTATCCGCTACAATATCCGCTCTCAGATATTTGCCAAGAGTTTACCAATGCCCATTGTAATTGGAAACCTGAAACGTTTGGAACTGCTTCAAACCCAGCCGGCACTTAAGGAGAAACTGTGGATGAATGCCATGAAATTGCAAAAAGGTTTAAAAGAGAGAGGGTTTGATATTGGTAATACAAACACAATGGTTACGCCTGTGTACATGAAGGGTGGTTTAGAAGAAGCCACCGCTATGGTGATGGACCTAAGAGAAAATTATCATATTTTTTGTTCAATCGTTGTTTACCCTGTCATTCCAAAAGGGCATATCATTTATCGATTGATACCTACTGCCGATCATACTGATAAGGATATTGAAGAGACATTGGTTGCCTTTACCGAAACAAAAGCCAAGTTGGATGCAGGCGCATATAAATCAGAGATGATACCGGATATGGCGGAGGTGAAATAATGAATAATTAGAAATTAGTAGTTAGTAATTACTAACTACTAATTTATAATTCATATTCAACAACAAGAATTATATTCATTAACGTCTTACAATTTCTTAATCAAAGCATTTGCTTGCTTAACATAGTCATCATTTTTGGCTTCGGCGGCTACATTAATACACTTTTCTGCACTGGCTTTAGCGGCCACTTTATCACCTAGGTCTCTTTGTATTTTTGCTTGTTGTAATAACAACCAAAATGCTTTTGGATTTGCTTGGGTAGCTTTGTTAATATTTGTTAATGCTTTATTCATATCCTTATCCCACTCATAGTAAAAAGTGGCTGCACTTGCGTAAGCATTGGGGTTCACGGTTTCTGCGCTCAATGCTTTTTCAACTTGTGCGCGAATCACATCTTTCACATTTACACTCATCGGAATACGAACGGCAGTTTTACCCCACATGATCTGTAATTCACAACTTTCAGCCATCACATTGCCAAACTGCATCGTTAAGGTTTCTACATCAGTAGCTAATTTTTCAGCATTTACTTTAAATCGGTTTACATCTTCACTTGCTTTATAGCCATCTGTTCCCCAATTGGTCAAACCTTTGTTAATTACAATTTCCCAGCTGTCTTTGCTAGGTACTGCATATATAACATAGGCCCCTGTATCCAGCAATTTCCCACCCATCATAACTTTGGTATTGAATGAGATACGGGTTGCTGAATTTGCCCCTAAGCGCCAAAGGGTTCCCAATGGAGCCAATTCACTGTTTTCTTTTAATAAAGTCCTTCCTTTGATACCGGGTCTTGAATACGATAATTCAATTGAGCCAATGCCAAATTCTTGGGTAATTTTTTGCGTAGGGCTTGGTGCAGGCATTTTGATTTGTGAAAAACTTACTAAGCTGCAAAGTGTTGCAGCCAATAAAAACATTTTTTTCATATAGTTATTTTTTAAGAAACACAAATTTACAGCTTTTTCTCATCCCTCAGGATACTAAAGGGATTGAGGGTTAATGAAAAACTATATGCTAATACTACAAGTGGAATTTTGAGAATATAAAGATGTGGTTTGAGTTACTCATTACAAAATGCTT
The DNA here is from genome assembly GCA_031417635.1 of Bacteroidota bacterium. Classification (GTDB taxonomy): domain Bacteria; phylum Bacteroidota; class Bacteroidia; order Chitinophagales; family Chitinophagaceae; genus Sediminibacterium. Next base: position 40,744 of record JANOVY010000061.1, read on the forward strand.
ATACCTTTGCGAAAACTCCCTGTTCTCTGCTGCTCAGCGGTGAATTGAGATTTACATTCACCGCTGAGCAGCAAAGTTGTCGGAGTTTCCGCAGAGAAAGAAGATTACTATTAAGGAAATAAAAGCAATTAACTCAAACAGCTTTTTTTTTCTTTCATGTTTTAGCAAGTTGAATAAGTAAAAAGCGTTCAGGTCACTTTAGCGCCCCGACCGCTCCTTCGAAGCAAACGCAGGATGAAATTGTTGAAGGGTATTTCGGAGAAAATCTCTGTCAAGATGTGTATAGATTTCAGTGGTCGTAATGCTTTCATGGCCCAACATTTCTTGCACAGCGCGTAAATCGGCTCCTCCTTCTACCAAATGAGTGGCAAATGAATGTCTGAATGTATGGGGTGAAATGCTTTTTGTGATGCCGGCTAAAAAAGCCAGTTTTTTTATTATATAAAAAATCATCACTCTACTCAATCCCGTTCCTCGATTGTTTAGAAAAAGGAAGTCTTCAAAATTGGGTTGAATGGGTTGATGTATGCGGATATTCTCTTTGTATAATTTAATGTATTTCATAGCATCCCTGCCAATTGGCACTAGCCTTTCTTTATCACCTTTGCCGATTACTCGAATAAATCCAACATCGAAGTATAAACAAGATAACTTTAAGTTCACTACTTCACTAACCCTTAATCCACTGCTATACATGGTTTCTAAAATGGCTTTGTTTCGGCCACCTTCCGGCGTACTTAAGTCAAGTTGTGCTATCACCAATTCAATCTCTTTGAAAGATAGCGTATCGGGTAATTTTCTACGGGTTTTTGGGGCTTCTAAAAGGGTAGAAGGGTCTGTTTTCGTGATTTGTTCAATTAAACAGAATTTATAAAATCCCCTAATACCGGAAATGATTCTGGCTTGTGAAGTTGCGGTCATTCCGAGTTCACCAATCCATTTTACAAATTGTTGAAGGTCTTTCAAGTCAATGTCTGCGGGGGCTTTCAAACGATTGCTAATTTGTAGGAAGTCGGTTAGTTTTTCAACATCATGCAAATACGCTTCAATTGAATTATTGCTCAACGATTTCTCCAAACTAAGCCATGCTTTGAATCCTTTTTTATAAGCTTCCCACATAGTTATTTTAGTAAATACACATCGATTAATTGGTTAAAGGACAGATTGATTTTGGAATTGATGGTAAGGTACACGATATTGCAATTTAATTCGGCTAAGGCAGAATTATTTTTACATTTTCACAATTGTCAATTGATCTAATGATAGTAAATCTTCGCTCGTTCAAACAAAAGGTACGATATCACCAAAAAGCATTTAAACGGTACTTAGGTAAAATTGAAAAAAATCCTCCTAAAAATTTAGATAAAATTGCTGAAATAATTGATGCAGAGGTATGGAAAGAAGTGGATTGTTTAAGTTGTGCCAATTGTTGTAAATCGATGACACCCACATTTACAAAAAAAGATATTACTCGCATTGCTTCTCATTTTGAAATTAGTCCCGCTGAGTTTTCTAAAAAGTGGCTAATGTATGAGAAGAGTGATAAAGACTGGGTAAATAAAAAACAACCTTGTCAGTTTTTGGATACATCTTCCAATATGTGTAGTATTTATGAGGTTCGACCTGCGGATTGTGCCGGATTTCCATATCTCAAGAAAATGAAAATGGTTGAATACATTCATGTGCACCAACAAAATGTAGCCTATTGTCCGGCTACGTATAAGATGGTGGAGAAGATGATGGAGAGAATATAATTAGTAATTAGAAATGTGTAATTAGTAATTGATTTTTTTTGAAAAATGGTGGGAGGCGATGGTAAATCCTTTGTTTAAATAAAGTCGATGTGCATCATGGCGCTGATGGCCCGAATCGAGGGTTACTACTTGGTATCCTTTTTCTTTTGCAAGACTGAATACGTAATCTATCAATAGTCCGGCATAACCTTTTCCTCTGGCTTCCGGCAAAGTTGAAAGGTCATCGATATAAAAGTGTTTCCCATTATAAGTGAATTGTAAATACCGAAACCCAATAATGGCTAAAGCAACCCCATCCTTGCCTTCAATAAAAGCCAATTGAAATCCTTCCAGAATCATTTCTTGGATGGTTTGTAAAAAACTACTTTCAGACAAATGTGGGCGAAGTTCATGTAAAGCTTTCCAACATTTTAAAATATCGGTATCCGTAACAGCCTTTTGAATCGTCATAAAGTTGTGGTTTATAAATAGGTTAGTGTATGGCAGTATTTTACAATAAATAATTCATTAAAAATACACATCTTCAATCATAAATATTTCCTTTACTTCCTCGTTCATTAATGTAATTGCGATTATATTAAACTGAATGTATTTCCATTCCGGATGTTGATATTGGTATTCTTCGGCAGCATTTTTCAAGTTTGTCATTTTTTCTCTGGTGATGCTTTCTTCGGGTCTGCCAAAGCGAAGTGTTTTTCGGGTTTTTACTTCCATAAAATGCAAAAATGGACCATTTGAAGCGATGATATCCACTTCCCAATGACGAAAGCGCCAGTTTCTTTCTAATAATTGAAAACCTTTTTTTAGCAGATAGTCAACAGCAATTTCTTCTCCTTTATTACCTGTAACTTTGTTAGTTGTCATTTTTACCAATTATTCAATAAAAATAAGTGGCAATGCAAGATAATTTCCTTTTGCACGTCATAGGAAAATACGGGTGAAATTTACGTACATGAATCTTACTGAAAAGATATATAAGTTAAAGGGAAAGGTGCTCCATTATGCTTGGGGGGGATACGATTATATACCTGGTTTATTGGGTATTCCCAATCTTGAAAAGCTACCTTTTGCAGAGTATTGGTTAGGTGCTCATCATTTAGCCGCAGCTGAATTAATTACAACAGAAGGGTCTATTTCTTTACATGAAGTAATCAAAAATGATCCTAGAAAGGCATTATCTGAAAAAGTATTTGAACAGTTTGGAGAATTGCCTTATCTGTTGAAAGTGCAGGATGTTCGTGAAATATTATCTATACAAGTACATCCAAGTAAAATTGAAGCTGAAATGGGGTTTGCTGAGGAAGAGGCAGCAGGGATTCCCATCAATGCTCCCAATCGAAATTACAAAGATAGAAATCACAAACCCGAAATGATGCTGGCCTTAAGTGAGTTTTGGTTATTGCATGGATTCAAGCAAAAAAAAGAGATTGAACATATTTTAGAAGAGATTCCCGAATTCAAGGTATTCATTCCTTATTTCAGGAGGGAGGGATTAAAGGCTTTGTATCAATTGGTTATGGAAATGGACCAAGTTGAGATCAATTCTATTTTATTGAACCTGATTAAAAGGGAAATTAGAAGAAAGCATGAGGGGGAATTAACAAAAGAAATGCCGGGTTGGTGGGTTGCTCGTTTATTTGATGGGGCTGAGGAGATTGGAAATATTGATCGAGCCATATTTTCAATTTATTTATTTAATATCGTTAAAGTGAATCTGGGAGAAGGCGTATTTCAGGGTGCCGGCATTCCGCATGCTTATTTGGAAGGGCAGACGATGGAATTAATGGCCAATAGTGACAATGTTCTTAGAGCCGGACTTACGCCCAAACACATAGATGTACCGGAATTATTAAAACATACTTTATTTGAAGGTATTTCGCCCATCATTATGAAGGGGGATACTGTGCTAACAGGTGAAAAAGTGTATTCTTGTCCTGTGGCAGATTTTGGATTAGCAAAAATTGAATTATCTGCCAATCTATCCTATGAAAACAAGGCAGATTCATTAGAAATTTTCATTGTAATAGAAGGGGGTGTCTTAATCAATAATTCATTGGTATTGAAAAGGGGAGAAGCAGTAGTTATTTTGGCCGGTGGTGAATATATCATTCATGCATCCGGAGATTCTTTACTGTTTAAAGCCTTTGTACCCAATCATTAATCAATGCTTATACACATTTTGAGGAAAATCGGCGTGTGATTATTCCAATTAACGCCTATTTTTGCATTGAAATAAGAATCAAATGAAAATTAACAAATCGCTTATAATATCTCTTTTTTTAATGGTTTTGGTTAGTGCTTTGTATAGAATTTTGCCTAATCGCCCCATGGGATTTGCTCCTCAAATAGCCATTGGCTTGTTTAGTGGTGCTTTATTTATTAAAAATAAAAGTTGGGCTTTTTTTCTGCCACTAATATCTATGTTTTTGTCTGATGTTCTCTATCAGTTTTTATACGTAAACGGGTTAAGTACCATTATGGGATTTTATGATGGGCAGTGGGTTAATTATCTATTATTTGTAGGCATAACTTGTTTTGGTTTCCTCATAAAGAAAAATAAAATTAGCAATGTGATTATTGCAGGGTTGGCTGCGCCGACTACCTATTTTCTAATCTCTAACTTCCTCGTTTGGATCAGTAATCGTGGTTTTGGATTAAATAGACCCCAAACTTTTAGTGGATTGCTTTTATGTTATAATGATGCTTTGCCTTTTTATTTGAATAGTGTATTAGCCACTGTAGTGTTTGCTTCAGTATTATTTGGCACTTATTATTTGGCTGAAAATTATTTTGGGAAGAA
>JANOVY010000062.1:0-2156 GCA_031417635.1 Bacteroidota bacterium
CTTGCGTAAAGCGCTCAAAAATAAGTTCTTGTTTATCTTTTGGAATTCCCATACCTGTATCTTCAACAGAAAAATCTAATAATAAGTGAGTATCATCTTTGGATTTTAATTCTACTCGAATAATAATGGTTCCATTTAAGGTAAACTTAATGGCATTGGATACTATATTATTTAGTATTTGTCCAAGCCTGATATCATCGCCAATGATGAATTTGGGAATATCATCATCATATATAATCTTTATATGATTGCCCTTTTCTTCGGCCCTTACCCGATTGGCCATTTTAATATTTTTCAAAAAATGCAACAAATCAATCTTTCTTTCTACAAAAGAAATTTTCCCCTCTTCCAGTTTACTAAAATCGAGTACATCATTGATTAAGCTTAATAAATTTTCGGAAGAGATCTCCATTACATTCAACAATTCTTTTTGTTCAGGTAACAAGTCATGGTATTGTAATAACATGATGGTACCAATGATCGCATTTAGCGGAGTACGAATTTCATGACTCATCACCGATAAAAATTCACTTTTGGCAAGGGCTGCTTTTTCGGCAATATCTTTTGCAAGAATCAGGTCTTGCTCCAGTTGTTTGCTCTTAGTAATTTGTTTTCCCAAGAAGGAAATAATATGTATCAAGTCATCATCCTTATCGGTAAACTGCATGGGTGCAGTAGGATCAAGTGCACGAATGGCTTCTTTTAATTGTAAAATGGATTGTTTTCTAATCTCATTTTGGGTATGTAAGTCATGGGTTACAACCTGGTATTCACTTTCACTAACATCGAAAGCATGTTCCGTTATTTTCTTGTCTTTTTCAAATGATTCATAACACTTACTAATGGTTTGTAAAAAAAGCTTGATTTCACCGACCTCCAAATTTATGGCAGGTTGTATTTTTTCAATTTGTTTTTCTAGTAATTTATGATAAGCCATCTAGCCGAACTCGATATTATAGGTTAATTTTCAGTAAAGGTAGTGATGGTCATGGTTTGGTTATGCAATTCGCAATTACTATCTTGATTAAAAGGTGACAATTCTCCGTATGAATAGAAACCGGTAATAAAAGTGTCTTTTCCAAAAATCTCTTTTGCGGCAATGACTTCTTCATACGTTCTTTCTTGCAGAATTAGTTTTCTGCCCACACAACTAATTAAAATAGCTAATTCAGGTGTGTTTTTTGATCCAGCTTTTAAAGAGTTGGTCGCGGCAATTGAAGAACCATTAATGATTCTGTCAAAATTGGCTTTCATCAATCGAACCTTACTGCCTTCAGGAATGTTGCCGGCAAATGTCATGCTTTTATCATCTTCATTAATGGCAAGAATGGTTCTAACCAGGCTTTTTGAAGCGTCGGCGGTACGCATCGACAATGGAAACAATAACGCGGAACCCGGTAATTCATTTACATAAGGACCTAAATATTCTTTGTATAAATCCAAAGCGCTTCTGCCATCAATTTCATACAATACATTTTTATCAGATTTGGTAATGACCCTTTCTCTACCAAATTCATCCCAACCCCCAAAAGAACTATGGCCAATTTGCAGTTGAGATCCGTAAAAACCGATAGCCACTACATTGCCTTCTGAAGCTATTTCATCAAGACCTACTCGTGTTTTTAAAAAACGACCGGCATCGCCCGCCATTCCACCGGTTACGGGTATTTTTTTAGGGTTATTGTCATTAAAACCACTAACCAATTCACTGCCATTAGAGAAACTGCCTTCAGAGAGAACAAAGATGGTTACGAGGTCTTCAGCATCCAGTTCTTGCATTAAAGCTTTGCCTACTTCATAACTATTGGTTCCTTTTTGTACATTTCTTATAACACATCGAATAAGGGTATGTTCGAATTGAATAGCTGTTACAGCAACGGTTTCATCAAAAACTTCTTCATTCACAATTTCGCCGGAAGTTGAGCAGGAAACTATATGGGCTTTGGGATAGTCTGCTCTAATTTTCTGAAATACTTCCGGCAAATTTACGATGTCATTGGCTCCAAACATAAAAACCAGTTGGCAGGAAGTATTGTCGAAATTCTGTGATTGAGTGAGTGTATGCCATTTTGAGGCAATAAAATGTTGTTGGGCAGTTTTCATATAGATTATAAATATGCACCGACAAGATAGTAATTCTTTAGATATGCCAATAT
>JANOVY010000063.1:0-5839 GCA_031417635.1 Bacteroidota bacterium
TATTCGTGTCTCATTCGGTACCGCTTCGGTACCGCTTCGGTACTTCTTCGAGCGCGCTAGAAGAACACTCGAAGAGCACTCGAAGAAAGTACGAAGGAGATACGAATAAGCATTGGGAAAATGCCCAAAAAAACACTCAGAATGGCCAAAAAAGGCTATTTTTTGGACGCAGTAAGCTGAATGCCAATCTGTTGAAAGGGGTTTTACAACCCCTTACTACCCCCAACCAATCACATTACCCATTAGTTTTGTACTTTAAAAAATTAATCGGTGTATTCATCTACAGCAGGCAAACAAAAAAAATATTTTTAACCTTTTAAAAAAACAAATATGGCAACTTTTAACAAAGGAATCTCAGGCGACAATACCGGAAAAATAAGCATCATGATGAGTAGTAATCGGAAAAGTAAAATGGTATTGAAAAGTTTATCCATAAAAAGCAACCCGACAGGTATTCCGACAATGAATGCGTTTTCTGAATATGGGATTTTTCTCAAAGGGATGAATGTTAAGAGATATTTTTTGCAGCTATCCAAAATGCCCTCCCACATATCGTTTTGTTAATTCGTTTTTTGGATGATTAAAAATATTGTCGCATGTATCAAATTCTATTAATTCTCCTAAATACATAAAAGCTACTTTTTCTGATATGCGTTGTGCCTGTTGCATATTGTGCGTAACAATTACAATGGTAAAATCTTTTTTGAGTTTTAATATCAGTTCTTCTATTTTTTTTGTGCTGATGGGGTCAAGTGCAGAACAAGGTTCATCCATCAGAATCACTTCCGGTCTTAGTACCACAGTTCTAGCTATGCAAAGCCGTTGTTGTTGTCCGCCCGATAATTTTACTGCCGGCTTTTTCAATTCATCTTTTACCTCATCCCATAAAAAACTTTCTTTCAATGCGTTTTCTATTAATTGCGGTATTTCATTTTTGGGATAGTTGTGAATTTTTAATGCGTATGAGAGGTTCTCATAAATGCTTTTTGGCAATGGATTCGGTTTTTGAAATACCATACCTATTCGCTTGCGAATATTCGTGACTGAATGCTTCTTATCATACAAATCCAAATCATCTAAAAACAATTTTCCTTCTATTTTCGTATCTGATGTTAAATCATGCATTCGATTAAAACTGCGTAGCAAGGTAGATTTTCCACACCCCGAAGGACCGATTAATGATGTTACTTGGTTTTTAGGAAAATCAATGGTCACATTTTTTAAGATTTGCTTTTTCCCAAAGTAAAGGTTTAGGTTACTTGCCTGTAGTTTAATTGTTTCCATCATTAATCTTGTGTTCTGTTTTTAAATCGCACATAAAATGCAATGATATTAAGTAAAAAAACCAATAGAATTAATACAGTGGCAGTGCCATACGCCAAAGGTTTCACTTGTTCTATTGCATTGTGTTGTGTAGATAGCATGTATAAGTGATAGGGCAATGCCATGAATTCCTGATTTGCAGAAGCACTCACATCATTGATGTAAAATGCAACACCCGTAAATAATATGGGTGCGGTTTCTCCTGCTGCCCTTGATAGGGTTAAAATTACCCCTGTTAATATGCCTGGTAAAGCTTTGGGCAATACCACATCTTTAATGGTTTCTGCTTGGGTAACACCCAATGCCAAAGTTGCTTCTCGCAAACTATTCGGGATTCTTTTTAACGCTTCTTCTGTGGTGGTGATAATGTAGGGCAATGACAGCAAACCCAATGTAAGTCCCGCTGATAATATTGAAGTACCAAAATGCAATGCCTGTACAAATAATGCCAATCCAAATAAACCATATATGATGGAAGGGATACCCGCTAAATTTCTGATTGAAGCACGTATGATATTCGTAAGCAGGGATGGTTTGGCATATTCATTTAAATAGATAGCACATGATACACCAAACGGGACTGCAAATAGCGTTGTAATAAAAGTGAGTAAAATAGTGCCTATCATGGCAGGAAGAATTCCTCCTTGTGTCATTCCTTGGGTTGGAAAGGAGAATATAAAATTCCAAGACAAACTTGAAAAACCTTTCGAGAATATATCATATAATATAACAAACAAAAATAAGCAAACCAGGAAAGTGCTTCCACAAAGAATCACCCAATGAAAAGTATTGACAATTTTTTTATTCATCAGGCGTGAAATTTTCTTAAACGATTTGCAAAATATTCGCCTATAAAATTGACAATCAGTGTAATCAGAAACAATAATGCGGCAATGGCAAATAAGGCGAAATAATGGGTAGTTTGATACGGCACTTCACCCATTTCAATGGCAATGGTTGCAGTAATGGTTCTTACAGAGTCTAAAAATCCTTTTGGAATAGCAGCAGCATTTCCTGTGGCCATTAATACTGTCATGGTTTCACCCAAAGCCCTTCCTAAACCCAACATTACAGCAGCAATTAACCCCGGCAATGCGGCGGGTATGGTTACTTTAAAAAGTGTTTCCCATTTGTTTGCGCCCAATGCCAGTGACGCTTCTCTATTCGAATTGGGTACAGCGTTAATAGCGTCTTCGCTAATGGTAACAATTGTAGGCAATGCCATGACGGCTAATAAAATAGAACCATTTAAAGCATTTAACCCATTTTGAATGCCAAAAATTTTGGCCAATCCCGGACCCACTAACACAATTCCCAAAAAACCGATTGCTACAGACGGTATTGCTGCCAACATTTCAATGATTGGTTTTAAAAACATTTGTATTTTTCTAGGGGCCAATTCTGATAAATAAGCGGCTGTTAAAATGCCCAAGGGTACTGCAATTATCATAGAACCCACGGCAACCAAAGAAGTACTAACCAATAAGGGGAGGATGCTGTATTTTGTTTCCGGATCCCATTGCGAACCTGTAAAGAAGTCTATTGGGGATACTTTTAAAAAAAAGAAAATACTATTTGAAAAAAGCATAAAAAAGATACTCCCTAACAAGGAAATGGTAAGTATCGCCGTACATTTAAAAATGACTTTAAAAAGTTTATCAATATTCTCTCTCTTTTTTGTATTCATAATGATTAATTCACGGGATAATATCCTGATTGTTGAATAATTTTTGCCCCTTCTGCAGATTTTTCAAAATCAAGGAATGGTTTAATCTTTTGATAATCGTTCTTTAGATAATACTGAAATAGGGGTCGCTGAAAAAAGTATGCCAGCGATGCGATTGCTCTGGTATCTAATGGAGATATGGCTTTTGATTTTCCATGATACACGGGTAGGATTTTCAAGCCATGCGCATTTCCTTTTAAAACATAACCGGCACTAACATACCCTATACCGGAATTATCTGCTTTAATGGCTTCAATAATTTGGGCATTGCCATTCATTTGCTTTGCATAAGGCGTAAAATGTATGTCTAAAATGTCTTTTACATAATCATAAGTGCCTGAATTGCTTTGTCTTCCATAAATGGTAATGGGCATACTTTTATTTGTTAAGGAAGACCAATTATTCAATTTGCCTTTCAAAATATTTGCAATATTTTCTGTGCTTACAGAATCAATAGGCAACTTATCTGATACGATAAAAGCAATGGCATCCTGCGCAAAAACAAATGAATCAATTTCATAGTTCTTATGTGTAAACAAACCAATTTCAGCAACTTTAATCCTTCGAGAAGAATTGGCTATATCCGCATTTCTATTCAGTAAGGAAGCCAAACCCAAACCCGAACCACCCCCCGAAACGGAAATCAAAAATGTATTGTTTGTATGATGAAATTGTTCTGCTAACAATACGGCAAGATTAACTTCTGTATCAGAACCTTTTATCTTGATGGTATTTTTAGCGGAACAGGAAAACAATAGAATAATAAGTAACAAACCGAAAAATCTCATCCCCGAATGTAAATATCTAATATTATCTAATTGTTAAGGAAGCAACTGCTCAAGTTGTTTATAATCCCTTGTCTTAACAAAAAAGTAGTTCATTGCAAATGCAATCTCATTTTTACAGGTGTAGCCGATTTGAGCAAGGCGATAATAGACGTTTCAGGTAAGGATGAGGAATGTAATTTCTCTTTTTGCTCCGGATACTATGTCAACCATTTTCTAACACCATACTTGGTCTACAGTTTTATTTAGCCGACGCCTTCAGTTAAATACTCGGTAATGAATTGTTGTTTAATGTATAGGTTAGTTGATGTGAACCAACCTACAGCAGAACGAGACAGCTTTTATACAATAAAAAAAATATCGAAAGTCCCCCCTCTATACCCCGTAGAGAGGGGCCGGGGGTGAGTTACCAGCCAATACCGTAATCTTCCCCATTATTACTACTTCCACCCCAAAAACTCTTATGCTTCTCATCTAAAAATATTGCATTAATAGGGCCGCTGGTTCTATCGCCAAAAGTTAACTTGTAACCCATTTTAAGTAAGTCGTTTCGAATATTTTCAGGTGTTGAATTGTGTAATAAAATATTGCCGGCCCTAGGCTTTCGGTCTTCCATTTTTGTGCCGCCAAATGATAACCATAATTGATTGGTATTAAAATTAGCCGCTTCGGTTGCTTGCTGTACGGTCATATCAAACTCTACCATGTTTAAGAAAAACTGTAGCAGGTTTTGGTCTTGTGTATCACCGGCCTGTACCCCAAAGCATAAATAGGGTTTGCCCTCTTTTAAAGCCAAAGTGGGTGTTAACGTTACCCTGGGTCTTTTACCCGGCTCTACAACATTAAAGGGATCGATCATCGGGTCCATCACAAAACTTTGCATACGCTGACTCATGCCCACGCCTGTTTTGCCTGCAATACAAGCCGGTAACCAACCGCCACTGGGTGTAATGGATACTACCCATCCCGATGTATCTGCTGCTTCTACTGAAGTAGTGCCCCTCCATAAACGATCATTGTATTCTTCATCAGCGATGGCCAGACTATTTTTCAAATCTGCAGGACTAATATTTGTTTGATCATGTTTTGGTATGGCATTCATGGGCGCCAAAAAACCGTCGGTTAATGCCGCTCTTTTTTGTAAGAGGTCTTTGAAAGGATTTTGTTTTCCTTCATATGGGTAGGGGTCTCCGGGTGCTGCTTTGGCGTCATTCTTATCATACTGAATTAATTTGGCTCGGTCTTTTGCATAAGCCTTACTCAATAATCCTTTCATCGGTTCTTCAGGAAGAAAATAAGGATCACCATAATAAAAATCGCGATCAGCAAAACTCAGGTTCATGGTTTGATAAACCGTATGAATATATTTTGTACTGTTATAGCCCATTGCTTTCAAGTCGAAATTTTCTAAGATATTCAATGATTGTAAAAGCATGGGCCCTTGTGTCCATTGTTGTAATTTGTAAACTTCAATTCCTTTGTAGTTGGTGTGCAAGGGTTCTTCCACAACAGGTTTCCATTTGGCCAAATCTTCCATAGTAATGAGTCCGCCTTGTTCTTTGCTGCCTCTTACAAACTCTGTAGCTATATCACCTTTATAAAAACGATCATAAGCAGCCATGATGGCTTCTTTGCGGGTCTTGTGGTTTTTTAACGCTTGTTGTTCTGCTTCGACTAGTTTAGTAAGTGTTACCAATAAATCTTTTTGTACAAAGATTTCACCTGCCTCTGGCGCTTCTCTTTTTTCTCCGGGATGGGTTAAAAAAACAGCTTTGGAATAGGGCCATTCTTTAATTCTATCTTTCCCTCTTTCCATGCTGTTGGCGGTCTGTGCCTCAATAGGATAGCCGGCTGCCAACTGCATGGCGGGGTTCAATACTGCTTTCAGACTCATGGTTCCATAATCTGCGAGCATATAACAAAGACCTCCTACGGTACCGGGGGTTACTGCTGCCAATGGCCCTAACTCAGGAGGAAACTGGTAGCCCTTGCTTTTAAAAAAATC
>JANOVY010000064.1:0-1719 GCA_031417635.1 Bacteroidota bacterium
TTGAATACCCTGATCATGCAATGATTTGTTTTATTCTGAACTTAACAATTATCCAATAGTTAACAAGCATTAATACTATGCCTGGCGCGATCCGGTTTCTCCGTTTGATCAGATCATATTCACAGAATATTTCAAGATCCCTGTTCTGGCCCACTCCATCTGCTCGCCAACGGGAGATGATCATGTTTACCAGCAATACATCCGGAAAATGTTTGTATGCCCGCAAAAGATGTTCATAATCCATACTGAAGCGGAGGCTTTCATTGAAGTAGCCATACTTTTCAAAAAAAGACCTGTGTGTGAACAGGCCCTGGTGGTACAACGACATTTTCCAAAGAAGTGATCCCGGATCGAATTTCCCTGAACGGGGTTGTGGTGAGATCCAAAGTGTTTTATTAATATCTTTTTCATCAACACGTCGTATTCTTCCTGATATGAATTGCGGTTCTGCAGAGCCTAGCTTTGTTACCATTTCTGTGATCACCCCATCCGATTCCAATACATCACCTGCTCCCTGAAAATTTACATAAATACCCGCTGACAATTTAACTCCTTTATTAAAAGCATCACCGATGCCATTGTCGGGTTCACTTATCCAATAATCGATTCGGCTTTCAAATTTCCGTATAATGTCTAATGAGCCGTCTGTTGATCCGCCATCAATAATCAATAATTCTTTATTCGGATAGGTCTGGTTAAGTATACTCAATAAAGTAGTTTCAAGTGTTTCAGCAGAATTGTAAATAGCTACGATAAAGGAAATAACCGGTAACGATTCCAGCCAGACCTGCTTCTGATTTGATAACCTTTTCCCGCCTTCCTTACGTGTTTCCTCACCCATACTTTAGTTTTAAATCTCTATCCGATGTGTTTGTCGGGAAAAGCAATAATTAAGAAATAGACTTTCGGATCACGCGGTAGACCCGGTTTATCAAAGAATATAGTTTTGCACCGAAGAAGAGGAATCCTGAGAGCAGCCACTTGCAGTTTTTAAACCAAGATATTTTGGTTATTACTCTCTCCTGAAAAAGAAGAATAAGATCTTCGTAACGGTTACTCAGGAAATCTGCATATAAAATAATGTAATATAAATTGTTCAGCTTACCGGTATGCTCATTGGATATAAAAAACCTGAATCCGAATTTGCCAATCAATTCATTCAGAATAGCCTGGTACTCTACTACATTCACTTCCTGAACATCTTTCCGGTTAAATGTATTATCATGTTCCCGCCTGAGAGAAAGTGCATTTTCATTAAAAGCGATATGGCTGAAATGTAGGACATAGAAAATATAGGAAACATCCTGGCTGATCTTGTACTTCTGTTCGAACTGGTAATGGTTTTTGAAAAAATCTTTATGCACCATAATAGAACAGGCATAGAACCAATAGAGAAAGTGTGTAACCGGTGCCGCATGTTTGGGAAAAATCGAAAACTTATCTCGTCTTTCTTCTATCGTATTCGAGAACTGAAAAAACAGACGGGTATTAGATACGGCACAATCAGCACCGGGCTTACTATTCAGCGCTGCTACCTGTGTTTCAATATGTTTGGGTTGATAAATATCATCATGACTGAGCCAGGAGAAATAATCGCCTTTCATATTCATGATGCCGGTATGCAATGCTGTGGAAACACCTCCGTTCTCTTTTTCAATATACCGGATCTTATCACCATAACCCAAAGCAACTTCCCTTGTGGCTCCTTCATCTCTCGAA
>JANOVY010000065.1:0-3444 GCA_031417635.1 Bacteroidota bacterium
CAAACGAGCAGGCGATATTGTAAAAGGCATGCTGCAACATAGCCGAACAAGTAGCGGGGTAAAAGAACCAACTGATATCAATGCTTTGGCAGATGAATATTTACGATTAGCTTATCATGGTTTAAGAGCAAAAGACAAATCGTTTAATGCAACGATGAAAACTGACTTTGATGAAACGATTGGCAACATCAAAATCGTTCCGCAGGATATTGGAAGAGTTGTTTTGAATTTAATTACGAATGCTTTCTACGTAGTCAATGAAAAAAAGAAGCAGGGTATTGAAGGATATGAACCAACAGTTAGCATATCAACAAGTACCATTCAGCCCCCTTTAGGGGGTCGGGTTGTTGAAATAAAAGTGTCTGACAATGGGGGTGGCATTCCTCAAAAAATACTCGATAAAATATTTCAACCCTTCTTTACTACCAAACCAACCGGGCAGGGAACGGGATTAGGATTGAGTTTGAGTTATGATATTGTAAAGGCACATGGTGGGGATTTGAAAGTGGAAACGAAAGAAGGTGAAGGAAGTACGTTTATAATTTTGTTGCCTGCTGTCTGAATCACGCCTGCCCGACTGAGCCATTCAGGCGGGGATTAATTTGATTCAAAGATTGCACAGATGAACAATATAATTAAATCAGTGAAATCAATTCATCTGTGCAAATCTGTGATTCAGACGAGTATTGATATTGTAAAAGCACATGGAGGAGAGTTAATGGTTGTGTCGAGGGATGGAGTGGAAAGTGAGTTTATCATTTCGCTACCGGCCTAAAGTATATGCCGTGACCATGGCACTCGGGGTTATGTTATGTTTTGTGCCAAGGGTTGAAACCTGTGGTTACAAAATGTACCGAACCTACGGTTCTCTAAGGCGGTTTGAGATAATAGTAAGATACCTGAATTGTTGCAGAGGCGTAGCATCGAATCGGTATTTTAACAACGGATTTTAACCCGTTGAGAAAAGAAATAATAAAAATGAGAGCCTTATGCTCGATCCATATATCTAAAATGAACCAAAATGACAAGCACCTATCACTAAGTCTACCTGCAAATTTTTTTTGAAGTAAAATATCCAAATGCAGTTATAAATATGAATAAACTGCTGTAAGTTTTTAATCATTCAGACAAAATTTTCATTGCTTTTTCTTCTTTGTAAAAATTATTTTTATAGTAAATAACTACAGACATTTGCACCACTTTTTATCGTTTTTAAAAAAACTGTTTTATTACTTATCCTTTATAATAATTTATTTAACAATGATTCGATTGTACTACTTAATATTTGTTGCCTGTTTGTTTCCCATTACTGATATGAATGCCCAAAAAACCAATTTGCCGATACCGGTAAAAATAATAGCCCAACAAAACGGTTATACCTTGATGAGAGATGGTAAGCCTTATTTTATAAAAGGCGCAGGCGGTACCAGTTACACAGATAGATTGGTGAGATATGGTGGCAACTCCATCAGAACCTGGGATACCAGAAATGCAATGACCCTGCTTAATAGTGCCAATAAATTAGGGCTTACCGTAACGATGGGGCTGAATGTAGCTACTGAGCGGCATGGTTTTAATTACGATGATACCATTGCGGTAAAACGGCAGTTAGAAAAATTAAGGATAGAAGTGAAAAAGTACAAAAATTATCCTGCTTTGCTGATATGGGGTATTGGTAATGAGTTGAACCTGGAGTATACCAATTCTAAAGTTTGGGATGCAGTAAATGATATTGCCAAAATGATTCATGAGGAAGATCCTAATCACCCCGTTACTACCATGCTGGCCGGCCTTAACAAAAAGGAAATTGCGTATATAAAAACCCGTTGCACAGCGCTTGATTTAATTTCGGTACAGGTTTATGGCAAATTGGCCAATGTGCCAAAAGAGCTGCGTGCCAATGGATGGGAAGGCCCGTACATGGTAACAGAGTGGGGGCCAACCGGCCATTGGGAAGGTGGCGAAACTGCCTGGAAAGCATCTTTAGAAGAAACCAGCAGTCAAAAAGCAGCGGTCTACCAATCAAGATATGAAGCTTCCATAAAAGTGGACAAACATTGCCTGGGTTCCTATGTTTTTTTGTGGGGACAAAAGCAAGAAAGAACACCTACCTGGTATGGCCTGTTTACAGAAAAAGGAGAAGAGTCGGAAGTAGTGGATGTAATGCAATATTTATGGAACGGAGTTTGGCCAGCTATAAGGGCGCCACATATAGATGCTGTTTTGTTAGATAATAAAAAGGCAGCTGATAATATTTATTTGCAACCGGGTAAAGCTTACAAAGTATCCTTAGTTGCAACCGATCCCAATAAATATCCTTTAACAAGCAGATGGGAGTTGTTGCCCGAAAGTACAGATCTTAAAAATGGTGGCGACCGGGAATCCCGTCCCCAAGCCATTCCCTCCTCCATTACAGATATTACTGCAACTGGTGCCGTATTGCACAGCCCCGTTAAAGAGGGGCCTTACCGAATTTTTATTTACATAACAGATGGCTTTAATAAGGTTGCCACTGCCAATATTCCTTTTTTTGTAAAGAAGGATATTAAGTAAATAATGGAGTAATAAAATTGACAATCCTCTGCCTTGTTTGTATGTCATTAAATTGGTAAGCAAATCAATAAAGGCAAGCATTTTGTGCTTCGGCTTAGTCGAAAGTTTGAGTATGTTTTTAAATTCTGTTAGTGACAACGTACCAGGTATTCCCCCAAAAGTATCAGATAAAATATTCCAACCCTTCTTTACTACCAAACCAACCGGACAGGGAACAGGATTAGGATTGAGTTTGAGTTATGATATTGTGAAGGCACATGGTGGTGAAATAAAAGCATTAAACAAAGAAGATAGCGGAGCGGAATTTATAATTATCTTACCGTCATAAATTTTAAAATCAGCAAATGAAAATTTTAGTAGTTGACGATGAGCATGATGTTCAAACACTTTTTGAACAACGCTTTCGTAAAGAAATTAAAACAGGAGAAATAACGTTTGTGTTCGCATTTTCCGGAGAGGAAGCAATTGACTATTTAAACAAACTTGATCATGAGGCTGTTTTAATACTCAGCGATATTAATATGCCCGGCATGAGCGGTTTACAATTGCTGGAGCAGATAAAACAAAAATATCTAAAACCTCCTCCTATTGTAATGATGATTACTGCGTATGGTGATCCTGAAAATTATAAAATAGCAAAAGACTTAGGTGCCGATGATTTTTTAAGTAAGCCCTTAGATTTTATTGCTTTAAAAGAAAAACTTAAAAACATCAATTAATGGCAAAGATTTTAGTGGCAGATGATGAGATAGATTTAGAAACCCTCATCAAACAAAGGTTTCGCCAAAAGATACGAGAGCAACAGTACGAGTTTTTATTTGCTGTAAATGGAAATGATGCATTAGAAATCATTCAGCAGCATCCTGATATTGATATGGTGCTGAGCGATAT
>JANOVY010000066.1:0-2053 GCA_031417635.1 Bacteroidota bacterium
AGTCTGAGGCATCAGCTCATCCAGCGGCGCGTAGACTGCTGAATCTTGCCCTGATTGTTGAGCAGAATGCATCGCCGAATCAGGTTCGTAGTCAGCCGCATCATCGACGAGTGCGTCAGCTGTCGGCACATCAGGAATTGAAGCTGCAGGAAATGCAATTGATGGACATGGATTTCGCATGAATAATGATGTGATTAAAAATTATGCAAAAAATGGACAATTCCAAAAAGCAATTGATTTTGTTCAATATAAATATGGTTTAACACGAGCATCTATGACCTACAACTCATCACTTGCTGATTATGGTGTGACTGATCCAATAACAGGTGCTATTGAAATTGGGCCATCAGCTTTTAAATCACCTGATTTATTAATTCTACTTTGTTAAATTTAATATGCAGATAACCAATATATTGTAAATATTTTGTATATTTGTACTGTCGTTTTTTACCAGTCAAATATTCCTTACCTTTAGGAACGGCAGTAACAAAAACGACTTTTTTAAGAACACAAAAAACACCCTTTATGAAATTTTTCAGGTCGTCAGGGATGGCGATCTATTGACGCATGTCATTGATTATCAATCAGTTTTCAAATTAAAGACCATTGACCTTTGCGAAAATTCTGTCAAATATCTTGAAGGTTTGTTCTGTGCAGAACGTTCCAAACGTAATATCGAACGAATGGTGGAGAAGTCAAAAGCACCATATCAATCTCAACAGCACTTCATCACAGACTCACCCTGGAGTGCTTCGGAACTCATGATGGGCGTTGCCAAAAAAGTCAATTCAGATTTAGGTGATACAAAGCTTCAAGCTTTAAACATTGATGAAAATAGTAATAAAAAATCAGGCAAACACTCAGTTGGCGTTTCTAGACAATACAATGGAAATGAGGGTAAGATCGAAAATTCACAAACAGGAGTATTTGCTTCATTAGGAAGTGGAGTAAAAGTAAGTTTGGTCAATGCTCGTTTATATCTTCCAATGGAGTGGACAGATGATGAAAAAAGATGCATCAAGGCAGGTGTGCCAAAGAAAGATATTAAATATGCTACTAAGGTGCAACTTGCCATGGATCTGATAGAGGAATTGGAAAAAAATGGGATAGAATATGGATGGATAGGCGCAGATTCTTTATATGGTCAGGGGTATGAATTTGCAAACGCTTTAGACAAAAAGGGTAAAAAGTTTGTCTTGGACGTAAAAACGAATCAACATATTTATCTTACAGAACCAGAAGTATTGGTTGAAAAGCGAGTGACAAAAAAGGGCAAACAGATCGTTAAGCTAACAAATGAACAAAAGTCAGTAAAAGTAGAAAATTACTATAAAACATTGATTAAGAATGATTTAACCCAAGTAGAATGGCGCAAAGGTACGAAAGGTTGGCTCAAAGCCTTGTTCCATATCCAAACAGTGTGGATCTGGGACACCAAATCGGAGCAAGCACAGAAGAGGACACTGATCATAAGGAAGGATCGTAATAAAATAAAATTTTCTTTGAGTAACTTTACAATAGAAGAAAAAAGCATTGAAGAATTTGCGTACATGCAAGGTCAAAGATATTGGATAGAGCGATCGTTTCAAGACAATATCGGAGAGTTAGGAATGGCCGACTATCAAGTGAGAAAATACAATTCATGGTATCACCACATGGCATTAGTAATGATGGCCATGCATTTTATTCTAAAAAAGCGACTAGGAAAAAAGGAAGATATACCACTGCTATCAGCAAGAGATGTCAGGCTACAGACCATTGCTGTACTCATGACTCAAGGCGTAACCATGGAAGATGAAATAATACAGATGCTCCAAAGGCACTTACAGCGAGAAAAGGACATACAATGGCACTTTAAAAACAAGAAAAATGATAACCTGTATGAAGATTTTCCTGATAACTCCTAAGTTAACAAAGTAGAATTAATTGTGATATTTCCATTTAGAAAATGTTCAATTGAGTTTTGAGTTAAAGTGTTTATTTTATTGTCTCTGTTCGGTGCAGTCGTTGTAATTCTTTGTCCGTGTTTTATAATGGCATTTGCAACAAGTGA
>JANOVY010000067.1:0-3299 GCA_031417635.1 Bacteroidota bacterium
TTCAATTTAGTTGAAAAAACGGCCATGTACGACAAGGAAGATGCAGCCGGAACACTTAGTGAAATGAAATACTTGCAGTTTGGTGACTTGTTTATCAACACCAAAACACATGACCATACTTTAGATAGTGCTCAACTCAAAATGTACACTTTGAAAGCAGCAGATGCCTATAAAAAAGCTTGTGCAAAGAACTCCCAGAATGGAATTGCAGCATTCAATGTGGGCGTTATATACTATAATATTTATGGCGATTACGATGATTTATACGCAGGCAATATAAAATCTATGCAAAGGCTGAATGCAGATAAGCCGGTAGAAAAAGACCCCAAGAAAAAAGTAGCGGCAGATGCAAAATTCAATGCAACCATTGATACTTACAAAAAAGCCAATACCAATTTAGAAAAGCCATTATTGGAAAACCTTGATATGTCTGCCGATTGGTTAGAAAAAGCTTATGCGGTATTAAAAGCAAATACTAAGAGAAGTAAAACCGAAAACAGTGTCATCAATAAAACAGTCGATTTCCTGGCAAATATCTATGCCTACAAACGCGACAAAGCCCGTGGTAAAGACCCGAAAGCGTTAGATATGTATGATGCTAAGTATAAAGAGTTTGATGCGTTGCATGCTAAGTTTTAAATAAGATTTCAATAGCAAGATGAAAAAACGTTGACCAAAATTGGTCAACGTTTTTTTTGTGCATCTAATGAAAATGAACAATTCAAACATTTTAAATAACCGCTAGTATAAAGTTGCCATCTATGTCTAATTTCTCATGTACGGCTTTTAAAAAAGATAAGTCGGGCGGACGTTTGCCATTTAATATTTGTGAAAGTTTGGGCGTTCCGATCCCCAATGTTTTGGCAAGGGTAACTCTGTTCATTTTTCTTTCAAATATTTTCAACTCCACCATTTCAGTTAATGTTTTGGGTAAAGGAAAAGGGTGGAATACTTTCTCGTAATCCTGAATAGCTTTTGCCAAGGAAGTAATGGTTGCGGCCTCTTTATCGGTAATGTTTTTTTCGCCCTTGCGCATTAGTGCATACACGTTTGCCAATGCTTTATTGTATGCTTTTTCTGTGGTTATTTTTTTCATATCATTCTATTTTACAATTGCGAAATATCAAGTAAATCATACGCTTTGTGTGTTCCAACAAATCGGATAAAAACGGTTCTTGTTCTGAAAATAATCCTTGCAATTAATCGGCAATCGTTCCCTTTTATATTAAACACAAATAAGCCGTCACCAACCGCATCTACGGAATTAAATTGCTTTTTTATATCATTAAAACCCTTCCAGTCTGCCTTCAGCGTTAAACTATACCACCGCTCCAATGAAAGCAGTAAATTCGGATTTTGTTTTGCAAACTCTCTTATGGCTTTATGTGAAATAATGACCATTACACAAAGCTATGACATTTTCATTAAATGAAATATTATTTCATTTAATGAAAATATTGTGTAGAGGGTAGGGCTGCCTGTGGAGCGGATACGAAAGACACGTAGCGGGAGAAAGACCTTGTTTTCTTTTTTTGAAGCGGCTGAACCTTAATACATAATCAAATGAGAGGGGTGTCCGAAGAGTACACCCGTAATATTAATTTGTAGGAACGAGTTTTGATAGGCGACTAATCCTTTTCGCAGTTGAACTTGAAAGTGGGAAAGATTCGTCTGGCTTTAAAATCAAAGAGTGATATTCATTTCCTTCAACAGCGTCATATTTAGCGATTCCGCCGGCATTTTTCACTTCTTCGCAAGAAATATATACCACACCTGAATAGCTCGCCTTTCGTTTACGTAAAGTAATAGCACTTTCTTCTATGGTACGTATAGATTGCCTATCTACTGATACTCCAGTAGAATCTTTAAAAGCAGCAGATGATAGGGTATTCGACTCTGAATTCCACCAAATAGCAATAAATGCGCGAAATAGATTTTCTAAAGGGTTAATCACCTCATCTAACATAGAATGAAATAACTTGTTCTTGAATTTGAGTACCATTTTTAATTTTATACTCAACTTCGCTATCCCCAATCATTGTCAAAACATTCATAGAATTGTTAGGGAATATTTCTATCTCAAGATAGTCTTCGTTTCGTTTTTCATACTCAAGTTGAATACTATTGCGGCTAGTAGGGAAAATGTTTGGTTGTATAGTAAGATTAGATACAATTTCCTTTACTTTATCAATAAAAGTAGATTCAAAACTGAATGCGTTTTTATTATCCCAATTATTGGGGAAATCTTTAAACGAATCCAATAGTCTAAGATTTTTATTTTTTTCTGGGTTGTGATCAAATAAAGGAATGTCACAAACGGATTTACCAACACTATTAAAACACACAAAATGAGGGTAATAGTCATCATCAACTTCTGCCAAAATATAGTGAGGGCTTACATCAGAACTAATTTCTATTGAAACTAGGGGCCTAATTCTGGGTATTAGGTCGGCATCTGACGATTGCGAAAAACTTAAATATAAATTAGGTAGTGGCATTATTCTTCAGTTAATAATACATCGTCTAGGTTATCTTTAGAGTCAACCATTTTTTGTACCTGCGCTATTTGTTCGCCCAACCATTTATGAAACGATTTAGCTTCTGCAACATTTAGGATAATTCCAGATTGAATGCGCCTATACAAAGTGACAGTGTCGCCATTTTTTATAGACGCCGGAATTCTTTTATCAAATATCTCTGCCGACAACTTCCCATCAATAGCTGAGAATGTTTGAGATTTAGGAATGCCCGTTATATCCAAATAGAAATTAATTAAAATATCTGATTTAGGAGTCGGTCCACCTAAAACACCACTTGCATACAAAGGACAGTGCTCATCTGGAACAATATATTCAATCTGAACCTTATTAATTGCCTTTTTTGCCTGACTTGGCATCGCTTTATTAATTTTATTTGATACAAAGTTAACCAAATGAAGTATTAGAATTGTTAAATATACCAAATTTTGAATGCCAGTTCTAAACCTTATAGTTATTTAGATACAAGACCAATCTTCGCAACCACTAAGAATGGATTATCATCTTTTAATACTCACACCATTGCCAAAGAAGCGTTGAGAAAAAAAGAAAACAAGGTCTTACGTTGAGCGTGATTTAACATAATATTAATTATAGGAATCGCCCATACCTTTTTTAGTTATTCCCCCTTGTTGGTTTACAAATAGCCTAACACAAAAAGCCATACATTTATAAACCAACAAGGGGGAATACAAAGGAAATGGGCTAATCCTATAATTAGTCGTTATGTTAAACAACCACGGGAATATTTAAGAAAAAACC
>JANOVY010000068.1:0-5192 GCA_031417635.1 Bacteroidota bacterium
GATGTAATATCATCGAACTGGTACTACAACGGGTACTATGTTTAAAAATTACTTGTGTTTTATGGTTTGATTTTTCTTTAAGCTGGGTTAATTGCTCATCAGAAGTTAACTGTATCCAATTCATTTCAATTTTTTATAAAAGAACCATTAGCAAATCCAAGTTTGTTACAATACATCAATACCTGAAAAATTTAGGATTTGTGGTAGGACAGCCTTTTCTGGTTGGGGCACAGGAAGTAAAAACGGCTGCGGCTACTAATGTAAGAAGAACAAATGTGGTAATCTTTTTCATGCTAATTGTTTAAATAAAGGATTAGGCTGTATTTTGCGATAAAGTAAAGATACTCATTCAATTGAAATCGTTGCTCGGTGGCTTTACAAAATTTGTTAATTTAATTTTTTTGTGCAAAACTATAACGTATGAAGGTTCATTTTATTTCAATTGGAGGTAGCGTAATGCATCAATTGGCCATTGCTTTGCACAAAAAAGGTTACCGGATCACCGGTACCGATGATGAAATTTTTGAGCCGGCTCTTACAAATTTGACCAAAGAAGGTCTCTTGCCAAATAGCATTGGTTGGCAAACTAAATTGATTACCAATGATTTAGATGCAGTTATCTTAGGTATGCATGCGAAAAATGACAATCCAGAATTGATCAAAGCAAAAGAACTGGGACTAACTATCTACTCTTTTCCTGAATATATCTTTCATGAAAGTCTGGAGAAAAAAAGGGTAGTAGTAGGTGGTAGTCATGGTAAGACAACTACTACAAGCATGATTATGCATGTGTTAAGAAAATTACAGAAAGATTTTGATTATCTGGTTGGGGCAAAACTAGATGGATTTGAGCAATCTGTGAACATTACCCATGCACCCGTGATAATATGTGAAGGAGATGAATATCCGGCAAGTGCCATAGAACGAAAGCCAAAATTTCATTTTTTATTTCCGCATGTAGCCATACTAACCGGTATTGCTTGGGATCATATTAATGTTTTTCCCACTTTCGATTTTTATTTGGAGCAATTTGTGATTTTTATCAATAAAATTGAAAAGAATGGGTTATTAATATACAATGAGTCAGATTCAGTTTTGAAAAATTTGGTTGAAGCCAATAAAAGAGCAGATATCCGTTACCAGGCCTATGCTGTTCCCCCACATACAATTAAAAATGGATGTACCACGGTTACCATTGAAGGAAGTATTGGCAGTTTACAAGTGTTTGGAAACCATAATTTGATGAATCTTTTTGCTGCCTTCTATGCTTGTAAAGAACTGGGGGTAAGTGCATCTGATTTTGTTACATCGATTGCAGACTTTACAGGAGCATCCAAGCGATTAGAATTGTTGGCTTCAAATGCACATTTAAATATTTACCGAGATTTTGCACATGCCCCTAGTAAAGTGAAAGCCACAATTGAAGCACTAAAGCAACAATATCCCGAAAGGAAGTTAATAGGCATACTTGAGTTACATACTTTCAGTAGTTTAAATGAACAGTTCATGCAAGAATACAAGGGGGCGATGGATAAAGCGGATATTGGCGTTGTTTTTTATTCTCACCATGCTTTGGCACTGAAAAGAATGCCCGATTTACCGGTATCAACAGTAATGGCAGGCTTTGCAAAAGAAGGTTTGTTGGTCTTCAACGAAAAAGAAGACTTGTGGAATTGGATGCATAATCAATCATATCTCAATACGAATATTGTATTAATGAGTAGTGGTAATTATGATGGTTTAGATATGCTTACTTTTGCTAAAGAAATTACACATTAAAATAATTGGTACCACAGATGAAATTGCAACTTACGCGCCCTATCGCATTTATTGATCTTGAAACAACCGGTATCATGATTAGTACCGACCGAATTGTTGAAATTGCCATTGTAAAAATATTGCTGGATGGAACCAAACAAGTAAAACGGAAATTAATCAATCCTTTAATGCCCATCCCGGTTGGATCGAGTGAAATACATGGAATTACAGATGACATGGTAAAAGATGCGCCCAGTTTTAAGCAAGTGGCGAATGAAATAAAACAGTTTCTCGATAATTGTGATATGGGAGGTTATAACAGTAATCGTTTTGACATTCCTATGTTAATTGAAGAATTTATGCGGGCCGGGATAGAATTTTCCATTGATGGGAGAAAATTAGTGGATGTACAAAAGGTATTCCACATGATGGAACAAAGAACTTTGAGTGCCGCCTACAAATTTTATTGTCAAAAAACATTGGAAGGCGCACATAGCGCAGAAGTTGACGCCACCGCCACCTGGGAAATATTGGAATCACAAGTAGAGCGCTACCCACAAATGGGTAATTCTGTTGAAAGTATTGTGAAATTTACCGGCGAAGATGATATTGTTGATTTTGCCAGAAGGTTTATTAAAGAAAAAGGGATTGAGATTTTCAATTTTGGAAAACACAAGGGTAAGCCCGTTACCCAGGTATTAAAAGAAGAACCCCAATATTACGATTGGATGATGAAAGGAGATTTTGCCATGAATACAAAGCAAAAGTTAACAGAAATCTTAAATAAGACCCTTGTTAAGAAGCCCTGATTTGGATTCTACCGATATTTTATAAAATATTTTACTCCGTTGGTTAATAAAAAAGATTCAATGTCGTAACTTGTACGGCTAAAGTACCCTATATTTTATTGGAAAAACTAGTCATTATACCCACCTTTAATGAAAAAGAAAACATTGCAGCGATTATTACTGCTGTTTTTTCTCTTCAGCAGGGATACCATATTTTAGTAATAGATGATGGTTCTCCTGATGGTACGGCGGCTATTGTCCAATCCTTAATGATTGATTACCCCAATCAATTATTTTTAGTAGAAAGAGAAGGCAAACTGGGTTTGGGTACTGCCTATATTTATGGATTTAAATGGAGCATTGATCGGGGTTATCGCTTTGTGTTTGAGATGGATGCAGATTTCTCGCACAATCCAAATGACTTAGAGCGCTTGTACCATGCTTGTAAGAATGAAGGTGCCGATGTTTCAGTAGGGAGTCGGTATGTTCCGGGTGGCAAAACAGACAATTGGCCTCTTGATAGACAATTGTATTCAAAAGGAGGAGCTTTTTATACAAGAATGATTACTTGGATGCCGATTCATGACCCCACGGCCGGTTTTGTTTGTTATCGAAAAGAGGTATTGGAGTCTATCAATTTTGAAATGATTCAATTTGTGGGTTATGCTTTTCAAATCGAAATGAAATTTGCTGCCTGGAAATTAGGGTTTACTATCAAAGAAGTACCCATAACATTTGTTGATCGAAAAATTGGTCAAAGTAAAATGAGTAAAGGTATTATTAAAGAAGGCGTATTAGGTGTTTTACAAATTCAATGGAAAAGTTTGTTTAATAATTATCGAAAAAAGGTTAGAAATACAGATATGAATACACTGGGTATTTCATAACTCATTTTTTTTGCAAGTTTGATTTCCTTTTAAATTTCTTTTGTTTTTTTTCTTATTTCCTCCCTTTATTTCTGTTTCTTTACGCATCATGAAGCAGTCGCTAATTAAATTGCATATCTCCGTTTTCTTGGCAGGATTTACCGGTGTACTAGGTATTTTGATTCATTTGAATGAAGGGATATTGGTATGGTATCGTATCATGATTTCTGCGCTCGTTTTATACATTTGGCATTTTTGGAATAATAAGTTTGTAAAGATTTCAATTAAAAATGTTTGGAAATTATTAGGCATTGGTTCTCTCATTGCGTTGCATTGGGTATGTTTTTATGCTAGCATTAAAGCAGCAAATGTTTCAATTGGGTTGGTTTGTTTTGCCTCTGTGGGTTTGTTTACGGCCATTTTAGAGCCATGGCTCACTAGAGCCAAATTTAGTTGGATTGAAATTGGACTTGGAATGATCAGCCTATGTGGCATTTACCTGATTTTTCATTTTGATCTACGTTACCGTACCGGTATTGTGATAGGTATCATTTCTTCTCTCTTAGCTGCTTTGTTTTCAGTATTGAATAAAAAGAATGTGAATGTGGCCCCTGCCAAAACAATCATGTTGTATGAATTAAGCGGTGGGTTATTCATACTCAGTTTATTCATGCCGGTGTATCTATCCATCTTTCCCACAAACTATATTTTCCCCACTTTATCAGATTGGGGTTGGCTAATGGTATTAAGTTTACTTTGTACTGTTTTGGGTTTGGATTTAATGTTACAAGCCTTAAAAAAAGTATCCGCATTTACCCAAAATCTAACTTTAAACTTAGAACCTGTTTATGGAATTCTACTCGCATTCATTCTATTTCATGAGAATGAACAGTTAACCGGTTCGTTTTATCTGGGAATTTCTTTAATTACTTTATCGGTGGTGTTGCAAATGTTTAGGTTAAGGAGGGAGTCGATAGTCGATAGTCCATAGTCCATAGACCATGGCCTTTTGTTGATTGCTGTTACTCAGCATCCATCATTTTCGCTAGACTTTCAACTATGGACTAACAACTATTGACTATGGTCTATGGACTATGGACTTTCAATGATAGACCATGGACCATGGACCATAGACCATAGACTTTGGACGATTCTTCAATGTTTTATTACATCCAGAATTTTCGATGGACTTTCGACTACTGGCGATGGACTATGGACTATGGACTATCGACTATCGACTATCGACTACTTCAACTCATACGCCACTACACTATTCTTATAAAACGTTGGTACATAAACGATACGTTTCTTTGCATCATAACCAATATCTGCTGAATTTATTTTCTGGGCACGGGTATCCAATAAAATTTCTTTATTCCCATTGGCGAAAATATAATAGACAACACCGGCCCAAGAGCTGATTATGTATTCATTGGTAGTCACTTTTTCTATTCCATCAGTACTGGGGTCCATTCCTTCTGCCAGAGTGGTCATATTGCCATTGTCTAATAGCTTAATCAAGTTTCCTTTGTCTAAAATAAGTAGTTCATCATCGATCGCTAATAACCCATTGGGACCTTTTAAATTTTGTAACACGGAAACCACGAATCCTTTTTCAATTCTATGCACTTTAAAATTTCTGGTATCACTAACATATACGGCTCCTTTTTTATCAATGGTAATATCATTTAAAAAAACAGCGCCTTCAATCGGAATGTGTTCAATGATTTTTGCTTTCTCCATATCAATCACCACCACTTCCGTTAAATCTGCTACATAC
>JANOVY010000069.1:0-18205 GCA_031417635.1 Bacteroidota bacterium
TACCCTTTGCGTTACCGGTTTTCTACATAACAATAAAGCCATTGCTCAAACACAAACACCGGACCCCCTTTCTTTACTATTGGTAAAAGAGTTTGTTACCGCAGGTCATGGTAATTTCGACAAAACAAAACAATTACTCACTGAAACGCCAACCTTGTTATATGCAACACATGATTGGGGCAATGGTGATTTTGAAACTGCATTAGAAGGGGCGGGTCATGTTGGAAATAAAGAGATTTCCAATTTTTTAATTCAACAAGGTGCCAGAGCCAATTTATTTGTTTTAACCATGTTAGGAAAGACTGCCATAGTAAAGCCCTATTTAGAAAGTTTTCCATCCTACCTAATGGCTAGAGGTCCACATGGTTTAACGCTCTTGCATCATGCAATAAAAGGAGGTGATGATTCTAAGGAATTGCTGGATTATTTGAAGAGTAAAGGGTTGAGTGATACAAAGGCCAAACTATAACCTATTCATTATTTTTTAAACCTACAACATCATTTTATGCTATTTAAAAATGCAATCAGTTGGTTCGAAATTCCTGCAACCGATTTGGACAGGGCTCAAAAATTTTATGAAACCATTTTTGATATGAGTTTGCAACCATTAGACTTACCGAATATCAAAATGCGAATGTTTCCTTTAGAAAATATGATGACAGATGTTGGCGGTGCTTTAGTTGATAGCGGAGGATTTCATAAGCCTTCTGCTACCGATGGCCCACTTATCTATTTGAATGCCAATCCGGATGTACAAACGGTTCTAAATAAAGTGGAAGAAGCCGGAGGAAAAATAATGGTTCCAAAGACAGAAATCTCACCGGAGTATGGCTTTATGGCTGTTTTTCTTGATACTGAGGGAAATCGAATTGCCCTACATTCTGTACCACAACAATAATTTTTTCAATCCCTAAAACTAACAATATGAGAAACCTAACATCTTTTTTATTGCTTTTATTCTTTACGAATTTCGGCACTTTATCAGTTAATGCACAGGCTATACAACCGGATAGTATTAAGGCACAACTGGTAAGAGATTGGGAAAGAGCCAAAGCATATACAAATGAGTATTTGGATGCAATGCCCGCCAATAAATATCCAGCTCGTGCAGTAGATAGTGTTCGAACTTTTTCAGAACAACTTTTACACCTTGCTTCCGGAACCATCGGACTCATTTCCAATGGGTCAGGGAAAGCCAGAATTTTTCCGGGGTTTAATATGGAAAAATCTGCAGGTGCGCAAAGTAAAGATTCTGTGAGTTATTATGTGAATGCCAGTTATGATTTTGCAATTACCGCCATTAAAGAAATGGATGCCTCCAAATTGGGAGAACATGTAAAAAGAGGGCCTTATGATGAAAGCAAATTGAGTTGGTTAATGAAAGCCTTTGAACACCAAACGCATCATAGAGGACAGTGTACTATCTATATTCGATTACAAGGACTTAGACCACCTGCCGAGAAGCTACTTTAAGTTTTTATGTAAGTAAAGCCGGATGATTGAGATCCGGCTTTTTTATTCTTAAACATGAATATTATATAACTTCCTTTAAAGCAGTTTCTAACCGTGCAGACAAAGTTTCATAATCCGCATATCCTCTAGATAATAAATGAAACTTACTATCACTAACTTGTATTAAAACACAAGGGAAACCGGTTACTTGTAACTGTTTGCACAATTGAAATTCGTAATATGCTTGTTCCTTATATTCATCGCTATGTAATTTGGAATAAAAATTTTCGGGTTGAATACTATATTTTTCCAACAAATGTAGGTAGGCAGCATCATCGGTAAGATCTCTGCCCTCATAATGCAATGCATATTGTAAATCTGATGCAAAAGAAACCTGCCGTTCCGGATAAAATTCTTTGAAAATACATAGGGCAATGGCAGGCTTTTCTGAATTGGGAAACCAATCGCTTAATTCCGGATTTTTTATATGCCATAAATAATCATCACCGAATTGAATACCTGTGTATTCTTCCACTGTTTGATATGCCTTCAATATATATCCGGCTGTTGCGGCAATAGGTACAGGATCTTCAGCCAAAATCATTCCACCGGATAAAACGTCTATGGAAAGGGAAGGGTAGTTTTCAGCTATTTTACTAATTACCGGACTAAACCCATAACACCAGCCACAGTATGCATCATAACAGTAATAAAGTGTGGGACTCATAAAACAAAGGTAAAGAAGTCTATTGTTTGTGGTTGGTAGACTGTTGTTGTTTAAAAACTTTCTTTTGTACCTTTGCAATCATAAACAACCACAAACCCCAAACTACAAACCCCAAACCAAGAAAATATGCCCGGTTTTGAACTATTTGGTGAAGAAGAAAGAAAAGAAGTGAATGATGTAATGGAAACAGGTATTCTAATGCGTTATGGATTTGATGGCCCCCGCAAAGGAATCTGGAAATCGAAGGAATTAGAAACTGCCATTACTGAAGTTTTTGGCTGTAAATATGCCCAATTAACGTCTAGTGGCACAGCCGCATTAACTACTGCAATGGCAGCCTTGGGAATTGGTGCAGGGGACGAAATCATTATGCCCTGTTTTACTTTTGTGGCTAGTTTTGAAGCTGTATTAAGTGTTGGAGCCATTCCTGTTTTGGTGGATATTGATGAAACACTCACTTTAAGTCCGGCTGCTGTAAGAGCTGCAATTACACCCAATACAAAATGTGTCATGCCCATACATATGTGCGGAAGCATGGCCGATTTAGATGCATTAAAGCAAATATGCACTGAGCATAAATTGATATTATTAGAAGATGCATGTCAGAGTATCGGTGGTAAATACAAAGGCAAATTACTGGGTACCATAGGTGATGCGGGAACTTTTTCTTTCGATTTTGTGAAAACAATTACATGTGCGGAAGGTGGCGTTGTTATGACGAACAATGAATCTGTCTATGTAAAGTCGGATGGGTATACAGATCATGGACATGACCATGCGGGGGTTGATAGAGGAGCGGACTTACATCCATTTATTGGCTATAATTTTCGTATTAGCGAATTGCATGCTGCTATTGGGTTAGCCCAGATACGAAAGCTGGATACATTTTTAGCTATCCAAAAAAAGAATAACAAAACACTACGTTCCTATTTAGAAAACATTCCTGAAATCAGTTTTCGAGAAGTGCCGGATGGTGGAGAAGATAGTTATAGCTTCTTATCATGGTTTTTACCTTCAGAAGAATTGACCAAAGCTGCAGTGGCAGAAATGAAAGCGCAAGCGATATTAGCCGGCAATTTTTATTGGTATGTAAATAACTGGCATTATATAAGTAAATGGGATCATTTAAAAAACGCAATTACGCTAAATACTGTAAGCGAAACGCAGAAAGCTTCTTTGCTGAAACTCAATGATACTGACTTCTCTGTAAGTGATGGGATAATGGGTCGCTGTATTTCAACGGCCATTAGTTTGGTTTGGACAGATGAACAAATAAAAGAAAAAGGTGAGAAAATGGCGGCTGTCATTAACAAAGTGTTGTTGCAAAGCATGTTAAAAATATAGTTTGAATGCCAACCTTCTACACACAATTCAAGCTAAAAAAAAGAAAGCAAATCATTTTCTTGATTTTCAGCTTATTATTAGTGATTGATTTGTTGATTAGTATATGGGATATAAATCAAGAAAATAAAGGGAAATATTTTCTAAGAATCGTATTACTGCTCGTTTTTATATTTTACTATATTTCTGAATGGCAAGCAAGCAAAAGATCTTTTTTTATACAGATTAAAGAATCATCCATAGAATGGCTTCTTCCCTCATTTTATAGAAAATCAGAAATAATTTGGGGAGATATCAAATGGATCAAAAAAGAGTTGGATGGGGGAATTACCTTTTTTCAGGAAAGTAGTTTTAGTTTACACCTCCCATTAAAAGATATTTCGATTGAAGAAAAAGTAGAATTCGTCAGCTGTTTGCAACAAATAGCAAACACTCGATTGATCAGACTGATCAATTTTTCAAAATAGACTGTTTGAATTGTTGGAAATTTTGGCCCTTTCCTTCCAAAGTATTTACATAATCCAGGCTGCCCAATCTAACTCTAAAAGGGATTTTTGTTATTTTTTCAATTTGGTATTCTTTCTTACAAAAAAAGGGGAGGTTATTGATATAATAATTCTCGGGGATAAGTCTAATAGGTAGATTCCTAAGGCTATCTAATTTTATTAAATTTTGTGACTTTGTAGGCATTCCGAGTTGGCTAACCCCCAAGTTGGGGATTAATAGTAATAAATTTACAAAGAAACAAATTGGTTTCACAGTTGGGTTACTTTGATTTGTTCGTAAATTTACAAAAATAAACATAAGTATAACTTGCGAAGTACGCATTACGAAAGAAAATCGTACTAACTGCTTCGTAACGCATACTTGGTAATTTATTATTCATTATGTCGCTCGGTCAGTCATTACAACAACGGTTATTACAAAAACTATCTCCACAGCAGATTCAGTTAATGAAACTGTTACAAATACCTACCGCTAATTTGGAAGAGAGAATCAAAGATGAATTAGAAGAGAATCCGGCGTTAGAATTAGATGAAGAGAGCCATGATGACGAATTTGGAGAAGATATACAAGAGGAATTTGACAATGTAACGGATGAAGATTCTGACCTTGATGGAAGTGCAGAAGAATATGATAATGTAGATATCAGTGAATATGTAGTAGATGATGATGGTGAAATTGCTGACTACAAAATGAAAGATGAAAATTATCCGGAATTGGATGACCAGAAAGTAATCCCTATTAAAGTGGAAACCACTTTTCATGATTTGCTCCTGAACCAATTAGGAATGATGGAATTGGATGAGCGACAATTTAAAATTGCTGAGCAGATTGTAGGAAGTTTGGATGATGATGGATATCTGCGTAGAGAATTATCATCCATTGCTGATGATCTTGCCTTTAGGCAGAGTTTGGTGGTTGATGAAAAAGAAATTGCTTTACTTGTTGAACAAATTCAACAAT
The DNA here is from genome assembly GCA_031417635.1 of Bacteroidota bacterium. Lineage (GTDB taxonomy): Bacteria > Bacteroidota > Bacteroidia > Chitinophagales > Chitinophagaceae > Sediminibacterium. The sequence goes on from JANOVY010000069.1 coordinate 4,988, forward strand.
TTGATCCTGCAGGCATTTGTGCAAGGAATTTGCAGGAATGTTTACTACTGCAATTAAAGCGCATTCGCCATGAAGGGAAAAGTGTAGAATTGGCTATTCAAATTATGAACAAATTTTTTGAAGAGTTTACCAAAAAACATTACGAAAAAATACAAAGAAGTTTAAACCTTTCGGATGATCAGATAAAAGAAGTAATTGGTCAGATCATAAAGTTAAATCCCAGGCCTGGTGGAACGATAGGCGAAATTAATACAGTTGAAAACTATATCATACCCGACTTTTTTGTGATCAATAATAATGGCAAATTAGAATTAACCCTGAATGCAAAAAATGCACCGGATTTGCGAATCAGTGAAGGATACAGAGATATGCTGAAGGATTATGATAAAGGCAGTAAAAGAGACAAAAGACAAAAAGAAGCGGTTGTTTTTATAAAGCAAAAAATTGATTCTGCTAAATGGTTTATTGATATGATCAAACAAAGGCAAGAAACATTGATCAATACCATGAGTGCCATCATGAAGCACCAACGCGCATTCTTTCTTTCGGGTGATGAAACTTCCATGCGCCCCATGATTTTAAAGGATATTGCAGAAATTACCGGTCTTGATATCTCAACTGTTAGCCGAGTAGCGAATAGTAAATTTGTACAAACAGAGTTTGGTACACATCGATTAAAATTCTTTTTCAGTGAATCTCTCAGTACCGATACCGGTGAAGAAGTGAGCACTAGGGAAGTAAAGAAAATCTTAAGCAATATGATTGAAGCAGAAGATAAGCTGAGGCCCTTAAGTGATGAACTGTTAACAGATATGTTACAAGAAAAAGGCTATAATATTGCCAGAAGAACGGTAGCCAAATACCGCGAACAGCTAAATGTATCAGTGGCAAGGTTGAGAAAGGAATTGTAAAATAATAAGTTGCCGGTTACCGGTAACACAAAGCACCCTCTATAAAAATTAGTACTTAGAATGGAAGAATCTTTAACAATAACAAATTCGAAGCAGCCTTTATTCCTAACCATTCCGGCTAAGGTTATTTCCTACCTGTTTCATCCATTGTTTATACCAACCTATGTTTTCATTTTCCTCATTTATTTAGTTCCCTATGAATTTGCCGGGATCACAGAATGGCAATTAAAAATGCGATTGTTTTCTATTTTTTGGATTACTGCCTTCTTTCCGGCATTTGCCGTATTCCTATTATGGCGATTAAAATTTAGTGAGAGTATTTTTTTGCGTACGCAGAAAGAACGAATTGTTCCCTATATCATCACAATGTTCTTTTATTGGTGGATGTATTATTTGAGCAGAAATTTTACAGACCAACCTGCTGTGTTGAAGTTTTTTTACATGGGTATTTTTATTGCTACTGTATTTGGATTAATCTTAAATAATTATTTTAAAATCAGCTTACACGCAATGGCTGTTGGTGGAGCCATGACTGCTGTTATATTGTTTGCAATGTATTACCGAATGCCATTGGGATTGTCAATGAGTATCGTTACCCTGCTTGCCGGAATAGTATGTACCAGTAGATTAATCGTTAAAGCTCATTCAAATAGAGAAATCTATACCGGCCTATTTGTAGGCATGGGTTGCCAATTAGCCGCGTATTATTTTGTTATGTAATGATCGTCAATCATTAAAAGCGAACACATCTCACCCTGTCTAATGTTGAGTTTCTGATTTTAAGAAAACCGCGGTATGCGACGGTTAATTCTATTCCACCCCTCCAATTGGATACTACATTTAATTTCGAAATATTTACATCATAACTGATGCCGATACTCATGTGATGAAAATCCATTTTTACAACCGGAATCAATGCATCGCCCCATCTTAAAAAGCTGCCTACATAAAATAAAGCGGGGTCCTCATTGTCATATTCATTTATTTCAAGTCCATATAACAATCCACCTAATAATTGGTGATTCCCATTCTGAGAATAATAATCTGCAAAAGCAATCAAATGCCCTCTTTCACCAACTTTTCCGTTTGTTCCCATATTGAATGTAAATTTGGGAGCAAGAAAATTTGCTTCTGTGGTGGTAACAGAACGAATTACCGGTTTGGTAAAATGAGACAAACCCACTGCCATATAAAACTTAGTTTGGCTATTTAAAACAGTACTAAAACATAAGCCAGTTGACAGATCCCAATACGAATAGGCTGCATTACTAATGGGTTGTGCAGTTGGATTTGATGCGCTATATGAACCACTCCTGTATTGATCGCCCATTTTTAATTGGGTTATATCAAATTGACTCGAAACGGGCCCCCCCATAAATGCGAGTGATAAATAAGTATCGCGTTCATCATTCAATGATTTGTGAAAATTAAGGACAGGGAATAATTGGGTTCTTTTCAATTTGATATCCCCTGCCACATCCACACTCATTTGTGATCCAATGGTTATGAAATTATTATTTTTTCCAATGGGTAGCTTATGTTCAATGCCTAATGATGTAGTTCTAAATGGTACTGTTACGCTACTCCATTGATCTCTATAAGCCATGGATACGCGTAAATCCCCATTAAATAATCCCGCTAATGCAGGATTGCGCAATAAAGGTTGCTCATAAAATTGTGAAAACGTAAAATCCTGTGCGCCGGCAATACATCTGAAACAGTAAAAAAATAAAAATAATATCGAAATCTTTTTTATCATTTTTCTATTTTAATATGGCTACATTCCCTTTAAAAGTGGCCGGTAAACCTTTTTCGCATAGCACTTCACAGATATAAACGAAAATATCCGGAGTGGCAGCTTTCCCTCTAACCGTTCCATCCCAACCGCTTGACGAATCACCGGGTAAAAAATTTTCCTTGGCAAAAACAATTTCTCCCCATCGACTAAATACCCTAAAACTTTTGATCATTTTAATTCCCCTCCCTTGAATAATCAATTTGTCATTAATCCCATCCCCATCAGGTGAAAATGCATTTGGAATAAATACTTCCGAACTTGGGCAAAATGTCTTAATACAAATAGTATCTGTACTATTACAGCCATAAATATTTGTCGTAATACAACTAACGCATTGATCTAAGAATATTTTTGCAACTGGTGAGGGGCAATTTAAACAAGAAAAATTGGCACCCAGCCAGCGATATTTCTTAATGTTTTTTATTTCACTTGAAACTTGAAATTGTACGGAAGTTCCTGCTATAATGGTGGAATCTCTTCCTAAGTCAATTGCAGTTGGATGGCCAACAACCATTCGAATACTTGCAGAATCCGTGAAACAGTTATAGCTGTCTTTTCCGATTACTTTATACGTTGTTGTTATAGATGGGTTGGCATAAGGCGACGCAATATCATACCTACTTAAACCAGGATCTGGAGACCAATTATAATAACTGGCACCCGAAACAAATATTCTTTTAGATTCTCCGGCACAAATTGTATCGGCTAATTTTGCATTAATGACAAATGGCTGTATAAGTCTTACGGTTGTTTTACCAATTTCACTACACCCGAATTGTGAGTATCCAATCACATTATAAAACATATTTTTCTGTGGCAATACTTTAACAGTTGTGCAATTGTTGCAAATAACCGTACCTGTATTGTCAGACCATATATAGTTTACAGCACCTTCAGCTTTTAATTCCAATGAGTCACCCTTGCATACTGTTTTATTTGTTGCTAGTACAATTTTTGGTACGGGATGAATAGTTAATTGTTTAAAAGCTGAATCATAACAACTGTTTATGGTAGCAACGGTTAATTTTACTGTGTATTTTCCTTCACTATAATAAAATACTTTAACAATGGAATCAGTAGCATTGGTTCCGTTTCCTAAATTCCAAAAAAACTTTGCTACCGAATCAATAGAATGGATCTCTGATTTTAGTTCCAATAAATTATTCAAACAAGCTTGGTTAATTGCATTAATATTAACCTTAGGGTAACTATAAACCGATACATTAAATTTTGCATCTAACGTATTTGTACAGCCGTTTATGCTTTTCAGTTTTAATTCAGTTTCATATTCACCGGCCTGAATAAATGTTTTTTGAAAATCTTTTTCTGCGTTGATGGGTATTTGATTGATTAGCCAGTTTCTATTAATAATTGTAAAATATGATTGACTTGTGTCAATAAATCGATAATGCGTTTTACCACAATCATAAACAGCAGAAAGCTTAAAACCGGGTTTTATTTCATCAATTGTAATCGTGTCTTGTCCGGTATAGGTAATGATACACTTATTTGAATTCTGTATTATTAATTTTGGAATGAAATTTCCCGAAGATGTATATTGATGTGAAACATTCCCTGCAATAAAAGTCTGTAAAATCCCATCTCCAAAATCCCAACTTACAGAATCTGTATTTGTTGTTTGAATACGGAAATCTATGGGTGTATTTTTTGAGCAATAAACACCTCCTTTGTATTGTAATGAAATGGTGGGTGTTTTTTTTACTGTCACTAACACAGTATTGCTTATTGAAGCTTGTAAACCCGAACAATTTTGAGTAGTAACCACTCTTCTAAAAAGGGTTGTTTGATTTACCGATTTCATCATTAAATCATTAGAGGCTGCGGCAATAATAGTAGACCAAGTATTTCCATTATCCATACTTTGCTCCCATTGATAAATAAAAACGCCTATACCTCCTTTGGGAATACTTCCTATTATTTTATTGATGGGAGAACCTAAACAAATTTCTTGGTTCCCTGTAATCCTGTTGTCCGATATAGATTCTTGTACAACGATTTGTATCATATTTCCATAAGAAAAACAAGGTAACGAACTGATTTGTCTTCTTATAAAAATGGATGAGTCAGGTGTACAAGTGTATTGAATTTTATTTGCCCCTGGAATGAATTTCCAATAAATTCCATCCATACTTTGTTCCCATTGATATTGATAATTAGCATTGCCTCCACTGATGGTTTCCCCTGATAAGGTAATCTGTTGACCTAAACAGATTATTTTTTGTGCAGTATCTATCTTATTTACGATTGGATCATACACGATTATCTCAACAGTATCTTTTGAATCAATACACACATTATTGGCAATGGTCCAGATCAATTGATACTTGCCTACCATTATACCATTGACAATGGTGGAGGAAGAATGGCTATTAGAAAAAACAATGCTAGAAGGCCCGGATAAAAAAGTCCAAGTACCATTACCTGATTGCGAACTATTTGCTTCAAGTGATGTTGAATTTGCATTACATAAAAACTGATCAGCGCCTGCGTTAGCAGTTGTTAAGGGAGCGAGTACAGTCACGGTAACAGTATCTTTTGAATCTGAACAAACATTATTAGCAATGGTCCAAACAAATTGATAAGTTCCTACAGTCAACCCATTGACTATGGCAGTAGGTGAAGTATTATTTGTAAAAGCGATTGATGAAGGCCCGGATAAAAAAGTCCAAGTACCATTACCCGATTGTGGGTTATTTGCAACAAGTGATGTTGAATTCTCCTTACATAAAAACTGGTCAGCACCGGCATTGGCGATTGTTAAGGGAGCGAGTATCGTAATGCTGACGGTATCTTTCGAATCTATACAAATAGAATTAGCAATCGTCCATACAAATTGATAGTTACCCGCGATCAAACCATTGACACTACTGGTAGGAGACATATTATTTGAAAAAATAACGGAGGAAGGTCCCGATAAAAGAGACCAAGTGCCATTATCGGATACCGGGATATTTGCATTCAGCGATGTTGCATTTGCATTGCATAAAGTTTGGTCAGGGCCTGCATTCGCAATTGTTAATGGAGCAAGAACTGAAATGCTAACCGTATCTTTCGAATCAGTACAAACAGAATTTGATATTATCCAGAGAAATTGATAGTTACCCACGATCAAACCATTGACACTACTAGTAGGAGACATATTATTTGAAAAAATAACGGAGGAAGGCCCCGATAAAAGAGACCAGGTACCATTACCGGATCCCTGGCTATTTGCATTAAGCGATGTTGTATTCGCATTGCATAAAATTTGGTCAGGGCCTGCATTCGCAATTTTTAAAGGAGCAAGAACTGTAATGCTAACAGTATCTTTCGAATCAATACAAATAGAATTAGACATGGTCCATACAAATTGATAGGTACCCACAATCAAACCATTGACAGTACTAGTAGGAGACAAATTATTTGTAAAACCAACAGACGAAGGCCCCGATAAAAAAGTCCAAGTGCCATTACCGGAAGCAGGGCTATTTGCATTGAGCGATGTTGTATTTGCATTGCATAAAGTTTGGTCAGGGCCCGCATTTGCCATAGTTAAAGGAGCAAGTATGTTAATGCTAACGGTATCTTTCGTATCAATACACGCATTATTGGCAATGGTCCAGACAAATTGATACATCCCTTCGATCAAACCATTGACAATACTTGTTGGTGAAGTGCTATCAGAAAAGTTAACACCGGAAGGCCCGGATAAATAATTCCATGTGCCATTCCCAATCAGAGGGGTATTTGCTATAAGCGATGCTGTAGTAGCATTACATAAAATCTGATCAGCTCCGGAATTTGCAATGGAAGGTTTGGGATAAATAGTAATTTCGGTTGAGTCCTTAGCACTGCATCCAGAAGAAGCGGTTGTAGTAATCACATAACTAACTATGGCAGTAGTAGAAGAAGTATTAACTATTACATCATTGATAGTATTTAAGGATGTCGCAACCGAATTGGAAACAAATCCTGATGCAGTGCCGGTGATTGTTTTTGCATTCCAGTTATAACTAGATCCCGATAATGAACTATTAAATTGTATCTGAGAAATACCAGAACTGCAAATATTTTCGGCATTATTCACAATTGTGATCTTAGGTGTTTGATTTACAATTGCGTACATATTTGAGTTTGTGCTACACCCATTTGAATCAATCAGATTAAGAAAGTATAATCCTGAGTGTACAGATGAGCAATTGACAATAATGGGATTCGAAAGTGTTGAAGTAAATCCATTCGGCCCTGTCCAACTATAGGTATAAGGAGCAGTTCCTCCGTTTACTGTTGATTGAATATTTATTGATTGGTCGCTACAAATTGGCGTATTTGTGTTAAGAGATAGTGTGGGTATCGGATTAACGACTAATACAATACTATTGGATTCAGTGATACAAGTTAATGCAGATAAACTGGCTACATCGGGTCCCACTAAAACTTTATACATTCCGCCATCAGCCACATTTACGTTGTTAAGTAGATAGCTATTTGCCGAACTGCCGGCAGTTCCAATATTTTGCCAACTAATCCCGTTATTAATACTCTTTTGCCATTGATAGGTAGGTGTTGTAAAAGGGCTGTTTATTAAAGCAGAAGTAATGGAAGTATTAGAACCAGAGCAAATAGAAGTAGCAGAGCTGAGTGTAACATTGGCTTGTGGTGTACATGCAGTAAAAATAATATCATCCAATGCTACATCATTTCCACAAGCAGCAGCCCCACCATAAAAATCTACCATTTCTAATAACAATGAGGTAACACCGGTGGGCAAGCTAAATTGGAATCCATATTGTTGCCAGTTAGGTGGTCCATTATTGGTTGATAAGGGCAAACTGCCGGTTGTAACTGTTCCCAAAACAGTCCCGGACAAATTTTTAATATTAAAAGTCACTTTAGGATATACCAATGTTGCACCACAAACAGTTTCTGTGTTTGGCGTATTTACATTGGCAAGCCAAGCAGAAAAATTAAAACTTGATCCGGGACATAGTCCGGTTATTGTTTGTTGAAAAAAAATAGAGTTTCCTCCTCCCGCATTCACCAAAAACATATTACCATTTGTATTACCTGTATGATCACCACCTTTGGTCCAATCTGCCTTGTTTGCATTATTTACCAATGGAGTAATGATATAATTTCCATCTGTTGACACACCTCCAAAATTATAATTAGTTGATCCGAGAGCAGCAGCAGTGGTTGTGGATGATAATACGCTTTGGCCAAAATCTTGCTTAAATACGGGGACCAATGCAGTATTGGGGCAAAGACTACCTATAGTTTGTGCAAATACAGGTATACATTGCCACAACATACATATTCCCAAATACAGGGATCGTAGGGGGGCTTTCATAGAAATTGGAAAACTAAATTTACAGCTTAATAACGGCCTTTGTGCAGCAGTAAAAAATCTCGGTGTATTCAGCGATTTTTCACGTTAAATAAACTGCAAGTATTGTCCGGATATTAGTGCTTTCTTTGTAGTGATTTTATATAAACAATTTCTACATGTGGTATTCAACGGGTAGGTTCATCTTACAACATCGATTATTATTATTGGTCGGCTTATTTCTGGCAACCGCCTTTATGGGATGGGAAGCTTCTAAAGTACAAATGAGCTACGACTTTACTAGGGCACTACCCACTGATAATGCTAAATACAAAGATTATCAAGATTTTCTGAAAAAATTTGGAGCCGATGGAAATACCATTGTGTTAGGTATCGAGTCAGACAGTTTTTATACCCAATCTTTTTTTAATGAAGTGGGACAATTGCATACCAATATAAAAGGAATTAATGGGGTTACCGATATTCTCAGTATTCCGGAGGTGGTGAATCTAAAAAATGATTCAGTAAATCATAAGTTATTACCAATTAAAATATTCAACCATCCCTATTCATCCCAAGCAAAATTAGATAGTGCTAAAAATGATTTAGAAAGCCTCCCTTTTTATAGAAAATTATTATACAATCCCAATGCACATGCCTATTTAATGGGTGTGAGTGTAAATAAAGAGGTGGTGAATAGTAAAGGAAGAACTCCGTTGATTAATGAAATTTTGGAAAAAGTGGGGATGTTTGAAAAAAATGTAAATATAGTAGTCCATGTTAGTGGTCTTCCTTTTATTCGAACTACAATGGCTAACCGTATTAAAGATGAAATGAATTTTTTCCTAATAGGATCATTGGTATTATCTGCCATCACATTATTTTTATTTTTTCGATCTTTTGGTGCCATGTTAATGAGCCTACTGGTGGTAGGTATGGGTGTTGTTTGGAGTTTAGGGACTATGGTAATTTTTGGGTATAAAATCACTTTGTTGACAGGTATTATTCCACCATTGATTGTTGTTATAGGGATTCCCAATTGTATTTATTTTTTAAACAAATACCATACCACTTACCGGGAAGTAAACGATAAAAAAAATGCATTGATCACCATGGTGGGAAGAATGGGCATCGTAACACTTTTCTGTAATATAGCTGCAGCTATTGGGTTTGCAGTTTTTGCCTTAACACATAGCGACCTCTTAAAAGAGTTTGGTGTTGTTGCGGGTATCAATATTATGGCACTCTTTCTTATCTCATTAATTTTTATTCCTGCTGTTTTGAGTTATTTGGCGCCACCAAAATCAAAGCATATTCGATACCTGGACAATAAAGTGTTAGAAAAAATATTGGTGAAAATTGAAGAATGGACTTTTCATCATGCCAATTGGGTATATGGATTTACTGCGGTAATAACCCTATTTGCTATTGCAGGAATTTTTCGGATAAAGAGCGAAGGATTTATTGTAGATGATCTTCCCAAAAGCGATAAAGTATACACCGACTTAAAATGGTTTGAACAAAATTTTGGTGGTGTAATGCCATTGGAAATTCTGGTAGATTCCAAAAAGAAAAAAGGAATGCTGAAAATAAAACCGATTGAAAAAATTGATGAATTCTCAGCCTATATAGCAACCAATCCGGCTGCAGCCAGGCCGCTATCTTTTGTTGAGGGATTAAAGTTTGCTAAGCAAGCCTATTTTGATGGAGATACAATGAGTTATGCCATACCTTATGAAAGCGATTTAGTGTTTATGGCCCCTTATTTGCAAACCAATGGAGATAGTGCTGTTAATTCGGGGAGAAGCCTGACCAAACTCATGAACAGCTTCATGGACAGTGACAAACAAGTAGCCAGGATTAGTGTAAATATGAAAGACATTGGTAGTGCACAATTGCCACTGTTATTGAAAGATTTTGAAACCAAAGCCCTTACAATTTTTGATACATCTGCATATAAAGTAACGTTTACCGGAAGTACGGTTAGTTTTTTGGAAGGATCTACTTTTATTATCAAAGGGTTAAAAGAAAGTATTTTTTGGGCATTTTTATTGATTTCAATATGTATGCTATATCTATTCCGATCGTTTAGAATATTGGTATGTTCATTAATCCCTAATCTGATTCCTTTGGTTATTACAGCGGGTATTATGGGTTGGGTGGGCATTGCGCTAAAACCATCAACCGTCTTGGTATTTAGTGTGGCATTAGGTATCGCGATAGATGTGACCATCCGGTTTTTGATCAATTATAAACAAGAGCTCCCTCATTTTCATCAAAAAGTAACCCCTACACTTATTCAAACCATTCGCCATACCGGCATTAGTATTATTTATACTTCATTGGTATTGGTAGCCGGTTTTATCATCTTCTGTTGGAGTGATTTTGGGGGTACCAAAGCGCTGGGATGGCTTACTTCACTTACCCTTGTGGTTGGCACTTTAACCAACCTCATTTTATTACCTGTTTTATTAATTAGTATGTCAAAAAAGGAAATAAAAGGTAAAAAATAGACTAACAGTCATTAGCATAACTGATTAAGAATCAATCTTTCCTTTTACGATTTGCGAAAAAGTTAAACAAAGTGCCCGTTTTCATACTACCGGATGCAACTATTCTACAACCTCCAATGTCTATGTTTGCGTCCCTAAACTTAAACAAATACATGAGAAAACTATTATTAATGCTGGTTAGCATTGTTTTGCTTTCGACCCAGCTATTCGCACAAAACCGTACGGTTACCGGAAAAGTAACGGACGGAACAGGTAACCCACTTGCAGGTGTTGTTATTTCTGCAACCGGAATAACCAAAAATGCCATTTCTGATGATAGAGGAAATTATTCAATTCAAATAAATGAAAAGACAGCCACACTAAAATTTTCATATGTTGGTTTTGGAGATATTGAATCTAGAATCGGAAGTAGAAATTCCATCGACATTAATATGATTTCTGAAGCCAAAGCTTTATCAGAAGTTGTGGTAGTAGGATATGGTGTTCAGTCCAAAAAGGCTTTCACCGGTTCATCATCTAAAATTGATACCAAAGAGTTTGCTCAATTGGTAACTCCTTCAATAGACCGCCAGTTGGCAGGTCGTGCTGCAGGTGTGCAAGTATCTAATTCGGGTGGCGACATAGGTGCTCCGGCACGAATTCGTATCCGGGGTATTAACTCTGTAAGTGGAAATCAAAGCCCGCTAATTGTTGTGGATGGGGTTCCTATCATAACAGGAAATCTAGCTGCTACCACCAACTCAAATGCTTTGGGTGATATTAATCCTAATGATATTGAGAATTTGGAAGTTTTGAAAGATGGTTCTGCTACAGCGATTTTTGGATCAAGAGCTGCCAATGGTGTTATCATGATTACCACCAAAAAAGGAAGTAGAGACGGGAAAATGAAAGTAAACTACGATGCTACTTTTGGCTTATCGTCTCCAGGAAAAACATTTGATTTATTGAATGCTACACAGTTTGTAGAAATTGCCAATGAAAAAAGATTAAACAATGCACAAACTGCTGTAGCTTTTCCTAGCCCAACCGGTACCAATACAAACTGGCAGGATCTGGTTTTTAATAGAAGTGCAGCTGCCATTCAGCATAACCTTAGTTTCTCCGGCGGTACACAGAAATCTACTTATTTCTTCTCATTAAATTATTCAGATCAAAAAGGTATTATCATTTCGAATGCTAATAAGGCATACCGTTTGCGTTTCAATTTTGATACTGAAGTAAATAAGTATGTAAAAATTGGAAATAATCTTACTTTATCTAAACAAGTTGATAACGACCAAAACAATGGTTCCAATGCGTTGAGTGGTTCTATGGCTTCAGCTATGCGAATGTTGCCAAATGTGGAAGCGTATAATTCTACTACTGCTTCAGGGTACAATCTTCGTCCGGGTTTAAACCAAGTTGGACTTGGACCCAACCTGATTCCAATTGATGATAATTTTACAAACCCAATGTTTACTTTGAATGAAAATATTTTTTCTTCAGACAAAGTGAGGGTGGTTAATAACACTTACATGGAAATACGTCCTTTCAAAGGATTGTTATTAAAGTCGACTTTTAATTATGATGTATTAAATGATTATAGTTTCCAGGGATTGGATCCTCGCCATGGTGACGGATTTGGTTCAGCAGGTAGTGTATTCAATGGTTCTCAAGTTTTTACTCGTTGGGTATTCCAAAATTATATGAACTATAACAAATCTTTCGGTAGTCACAATATCAATCTAACTGCCGGTATGGAAGCACAGAAAGATGAGACAAGATCGGTAAGTGCCACACTTCAACAAATTTCTGATTTGTATTTTACTAAGAACAATATCATTGGTGGAACAGGTGCGCTGCAGTTTGGTAACGGTGGAATTGGTAGAAGCGGATTCCATTCAATATATGGTCGTATTAATTATGATTTTGCAAATAAATATTTTTTACAGGCTTCGGTTAGACGTGACGGACAAAGTTCTTTGGCACCCGAAAGTAGATATGGCGATTTCCCGGGGTTCTCTGCAGGATGGAGAATTTCTGAAGAAAATTTTTGGGGCAAAGGCTTGGGTCTAAAAAAGTTCTTTAGTGAAGTAAAACTCAAAACATCTTATGCGGTTGTTGGAAACCAATTAGGTGGATTTCCATACTTGAGTACTTTTAGTTCAGCTAATTATGGAAATATCAATGGTTTGGCTGTAAACTTAATTGGTAACCGTTCTTTACAATGGGAAAGAAGTAAAAAGTATGATGCGGGAATTGATATGACTATCTTAAATGGTCGGTTCAATTTTGTATTCGACTGGTTCCTGAACGATATCGATCAATTAGTATTAGCAGTACCTACCCCTCCCACAGCTGGAGTTCCGGGTAATTCAATTTCGCAAAATATTGGTTCTAAGCGTACCAGAGGTATTGAAGTAACCTTTGGAGGTGATATCATTCGTAAGAAAGACTTTAACTGGAATTTGAATTTAAATTTCACCAATATCAATGAAGAAATCACTTCTTTGTATTCAATTTCAGGTGCACCAATAAACAGTATTCCGGGTACCTATAACCTACTTTCTGTTGGTAAATCAACAAATATCATACATGGGTATATGTATGCAGGCGTAAATGCTGCCAATGGTAACCCAATGTATTTGAAAGGTGATGGCAGTTTGGTGCAACATAATATTGCCAATGGTG
>JANOVY010000070.1:0-34011 GCA_031417635.1 Bacteroidota bacterium
ATAAGAACGGTGGTGGCAATGCCTTTGGGAACTGCGGGTGCTGCACCTTTCATGGGCATTTGGTTACCGGTAAGCTCTGTGATCTGTCCGGAAAACCCTTGTAATATCGCCGACGAATTCGCCTTTTTTACCGACGAACAGGCCAGAATCGTTAAACTGAATAAAAAAAGAATAAAAACTTTATGTTTCATACATCACTTTGAACCCTGAAAGTATCTAATTTAGTGAATATTCTGGCCTGTTTTTTTAAAGGCCGGTAAAAGGTAAACTCCAAATGGTTATGATGAAAAGAATTGTTTTGATTTTTGTATGGATTTTTAGTCTTGCTTTTATCGTTTCTGCACAAGTAGAAACGAATACAAGTTTATTAAGACAGGCCGCTATTGATTATAAAATGGCAGGTGATGCTAATTATGCCAAAGCACTTCTATTGGCTAAGCAAAGAGGCTGGCCGCTAACGATTAATGGCAAAAGAGGTAATAGAGCTATTTTAACGGGAGTAGATGACAAAGGTTTTCCCAATTATACTACCACTTTTAGTAATGCCATTGCGGCTGCTACTACAAAAGCAAATCAATTATGGCCCGGCGGCGCTTCAGGCTTAAATCTTTCCGGGAGTTCTGCTAATATGAAAAACAAACTGGGTATTTGGGATTTGAATGGCATTTTAACAACCCATGTGGAATTAACAGGAAGAGTAACAATAAAAGATGCTCCTTCAGCAACAAGTGAACATTCTACGCATGTAAGTGGAACAATGATTGCTTCCGGTGTTAATCCAAGTGCAAAGGGTATGGCTTTTGGAACACAAGGATTGATTGCCTATGACTTTCAAAATTTTCCGGCAGAAATGTTCACTGAATCTCCCAATTTATTGGTTTCCAATCACTCCTATGGAGCCATTGCCGGCTGGAACCAAAACGAGGATCAAAGTAGTAGATGGGAATTTTGGGGCCAACCGGATGCTACGGAAGATTTTAAATTTGGATTTTATAGTGATATTTCTCAGGCGTTAGATTCCATTTCCTATAATGCTCCAAATTACTTGATTGTTATGTCGGCTGGAAATAACCGAACAGAAACCGGTCCTGCCGTAGGCTCACCCTACTTCCGTTTTAATGCAAGCGGTCAAATGGTGTCTGCAGGAAATAGACCCTCCGGAATAAGTTCCAATGATTTGTATGATTGCATTCCGGCGTATAATGGTTCCAAAAATGTATTAACCGTTGGCGCGGTTTCCGGTATTCCCTTGGGTTATAATAAAAAAGAGGATGTCGTCATGAGTAGTTTTAGCAGCTGGGGACCAACTGATGATGGCCGCATTAAACCTGATATTGTTGCTGATGGGGTTTCTGTTTTATCTTCTGTCTCAAGTTCTAATACCAGTTATTCTAGTTTTAGCGGCACTTCCATGTCATCACCAAATGCAACAGGCTCTTTGTTCTTATTACAAGAGTATTATTCTAAATTAAAAGCCGGCGCTTTTTTAAGATCTGCTACATTAAAAGGATTGGCCATTCATACAGCAGATGAAGCAGGTACTACCAATGGACCGGATTATCAATTTGGTTGGGGTCTTTTAAATGTAGAGAAAGGAGCAGCGCTTTTAACAGCTGCGGTTCCTTCAAATAATTCAGCCACTAGTGCACATCAATTGTATGAAAATACGCTTACACAAGGGCAAACTTTCACTACCAATGTAATTGCATCCGGTAAACAACCTTTATCTGCAACCATTTGTTGGACTGATGTAAAAGGGACAGTTGATGCAACCAATCCCATAAATAGCCGTGCCAAAAAATTAATAAATGATTTGGACATTAGAATTACTACTGGCAGTGGCGCTTCACTAAAGACATATTTACCTTGGATACTTGATCCTAACGTTCCCGGAGCAGCTGCCGTTCCCGGTGATAATACGATTGATAATGTTGAAAGAATTAATTTAACAGATAGTACCATACCGGGACAAACATATACGATCACCGTAACGCACAAAGGCACATTGGCTAGAAGTTCACAAGCCTATTCATTATTGATTAGTGGTGTAGGTGGAACATCCTATTGTACTTCCGCATCCGGTGGGGGTGGGGCAAGAATAGATAGTGTTAGTTTCTCCACTATTAAAAAAGCGAATACTGCGGGTTCAAAAACCTATACGAATAATACGAATCTCATTGGCGATATAGAAGCCTCACAAACATTGCCGTTATTTATCAAACTTGGCAATGCAGATGCCACTACAAATCCTAGAATGGTAAAAGCATTTATTGATTATAATAACAATGGTGTTTTTGATGTGGCCACTGAATTGGTTGGTACAAGCCCGGTTTTAAGTTCCACAGCAACGTCAACCACCCTAACGGTAACAACTGCCAGTTCATTAACCATTGGGAACATCAGTTTACTGCGCATTATTGTACAGGAAACAAGTTCCGCTTCCGATATCAACCCTTGTGGAACGTATGGAAAAGGAGAAACACAGGATTATCGTGTAAGGGTTGTAAATCCTTCTATAGATATGTCGATCAGTGAAATCGTTTCTCCTATATCCACTAATTGTGCTAGTGGAGCACAATATGTAACAGTGAAGATTACGAATAATGGAGTGGTAAATCAAAAAAATATTCCTGTTACTATTGGCGTAAGTACCGGGGGAACCACGGTTCTTAATTTGTCTACGATTTATCCAGGTGTGATTACCAGTTTGTCAACCGTAAACTATACATTTCAAACGCCTTTCATTAGCAATGCCGGAACCAATTATTCTATAACAGCCAATGTAAATCTTACCGGTGATCAATTTGCCCCCAATAATCAATTAGTAGCAAATATTGCAACCGGTGCAAAACCTTCTGCTATTTCTGCAAGTGGGGGCATTTGTACTACTTCTGCTTTATTACGAATTAATAATCCGGATGCCTCAAATTATTTTTGGTATGCAACACCCACCGGTGGTTCACCATTTGCTGTTGGTTCAACAACCACAACAACTACTATCCCTTCAGATAAAACATATTATGTTGCAAAAGAATCAAGGGGCAGTATAGGGTATGCGAATAAAATGGCTTTCACTTCCGGTAGTTATAATAGTTTTACCAATAACTATGTAAAATTCAATAATACCGTTCCAATCACCATTGAAACAGCCCGATTATACATTGGCAATCCGGGCAGAATTAAAATTACTGCCGGAGATATCGTAAGTGAAACATCAACAGGATTTACCTATAGACCTTTTGCAAATTCAACATTGGATGCATATCAAACCAACCCAATTCAGGCCATAGGTGGAGGGGGAGGTAATCCTTCGAATGATTCCGGTGCAGTATTTTCATTAAATATCCCGGTTGCCAATATTGGCGATCATATACTAGTGATAGATTGCACATCGGCGCCAGAAAGAACCGATAGTGCATCAATCTTTAGAAATAACAGCATTACAGGAACTTCAACCTACCCGATAGGTATTTCAAATGTTGCTTCAATTACAGGGAATAGTGTTAATTCCGGCGGTTTCACAGAATCACAATTTTATTATTTTTACTATGATATACGAATCAATACAGGCGGTTGTGTTAGCGATAGAATTTCAGTAGTCGCTTCTACAGTTCCAACACCGGTCATTACTAGGGTTGCCGATTCCTTAACCAGTACGATTGCAGGACAATGGTTTTTGAATGATACTGCCATTGCTGGAGCTGCCAATAAAAATTCTTTTAAACCTACAAAACCGGGTAATTATAAAGTAACGTCTACAGCAGATATATTCGGCTGCCAAAAAACATCTAACGTAATTGCCTTTACCGTTACTGCAATCCCTGAATTGCAAGCGGCAGAAATTAAATTGAAAGTATCGCCCAATCCCAATAATGGCTTATTTAATTT
Source organism: Bacteroidota bacterium (assembly GCA_031417635.1). GTDB lineage: Bacteria > Bacteroidota > Bacteroidia > Chitinophagales > Chitinophagaceae > Sediminibacterium. The sequence continues at coordinate 3,889 of JANOVY010000070.1, forward strand.
GAGTTTTGAAGTAAGTTCTAGAGCAGATCTATCCATTGAAATATTAAGTTCCTCCGGTCAGAAAGTATTTACGAATACCTATTCAAATTTTACAGGCAAATTTTCTAAACAAATCCGTGTGGAGCACTTAAGTTCAGCCTTTTATATTTTGCAAATTCAACACAATAAAAAAATCTATTTACAGAAAATCTTGATTCAACGATAACATTTAATTAGGACAATAAAAAAAGGCAACCCTTATTGGTTGCCTTTTTTTATTGTTCACAAACGGCATAAAAAATCTAATTCCAATTCAACAAATAGGTGCAAAATTGCCTCATTGTGATATGTGAAGATTAATGATTCAATAGCCTATATTTAAATCAAGAATTTATTATTTTAAATACTCAATTAATAAACAATGCAAAAAATATACGATACCTTCTATTTACAATTTCAACTTTTGTCGTTTCATCTCAAGCGCCTTCTCTAAGGTTAAAAGCTTTTAAACGATTTACAAAAAATGAAATGAACCCATCTAACACAACGAATACTGCTACAGGGGAAAAGGGGTCATCAACGATTGATACAAATGATCCCGAATATTTTATTTATTTAATAGCTTATAAGTGCCCTATCAAAAATTGGAACGTGCCTGGCTTTACCAAAACTTATACCGAGTAAAATTAGATAAAGTTGCCGGGAAGCCGGTTATATTGAAAAACACAAACTATCCGTATAACACATTGGTAAGATAGACAGATTAGATTGTAAATAAAGTGGCCATAAAAGGCAAGGTAGAAGGGAATATTAAACCTAAAAAAGACATTGAAAACTTGGTAGCCCAAAACGAACTAACTTTTCGATTAACCGATCATAAAGGAAGGTAGAATACCCACGCAGGTAAACAAATTACATTACTAAAATCTCCAGAAATACACTAAAGTTATCACACTTGTAACTCATTTAGAAGCTTTTGGAACATTTGAAAAATACGCAACCAAGATACTCTAATAATAAATCAAATAATCATCAAATTAGTACTAAAATTTGGGCGAAGATGAGAAAAAAGAATACGCAAACGATTGCGTATTCTTTTTAAGAAATCAAGGTTTATTTATCCATTTTACCCCAAATAATATTCAATATTCAGTACTTTGCATAAAAATAAATTTATGTTGGAACCTTGGCGCAATGGTAAGGTGATAAAAATTGAGAATGAGACCCCAAATACACGTCGTTTCTGGATTCAAATTCCTGAAGTAAGTGATTTTAATTTTATTCCCGGGCAGTTTATTACACTCGACCTTCCCATTCATGAACAAAAAAATAAGCGGTGGAGAAGTTACTCTATTGCCTCTGCTCCGGATGGTACCAATGTTGTAGAATTGGTCATCGTTCTTTTAGAAGGCGGGCTGGGAACTACTTATTTATTTAATCAGATTTCGGTTGGCAGTGAAATACTCTTAAGAGGCCCTCAAGGAAAATTTACCTTACCACATGTTTTATCACATGATATTTACTTTATATGTACCGGAACAGGTATTGCACCCTTTCGCGCTATGTCGCATTTTATCCATAGCCACAAATTACCACACCAAAATATCCACCTCATTTTTGGTTGCCGTAAAATGGAAGATGGTTTATATATTGATGAATTAAAAGAACTGGAAAAAAATGAACCCGGTTTCTTTTTTCATCCCTGCTATTCTCGAGAAACAGAAGTGCCGGATGGTTCTCACAAAGGTTATGTTCACCCGGTTTATGAATCGTTAGCAGCAAATATCAATCCACACACTAAATTTTACTTGTGTGGTTGGAAAAACATGGTGGATGAAGCTAAACTTCGGATTGTAGCCATGGGATATGACAGAAAAGCCGTTCATCTTGAATTGTACGGATAAACAAGTATTTAACTGTATGCGGTTATCTATGCTTTACCCTACGCTGCTTCGAAAAAAGCAATGAAAGTTTTTTAGAGATTTCTTCTATGCTGGATAAGCCTCAAACTTGACTGTGTGCTATCACGGAACCTAAGATGCAAGGGGGGCGCAGAAAAAACAGTACAATTGTTTTGTATAATATCCATTTTTTAAAATAATTTCCCGGATGAAAAAAATCATTGTACTCATCGTCTGTGCACAGTACTGCATATTGTTGCCATCCAATGCACAAAAATATAGCACCAACGTTAACAATGTGGCTTCATTTGATGCATATGTACAAAAATCTATCAAAGAATGGGAAGTTCCCGGTATGGCAATTGTGGTAGTGAAGGACAATAAAATTGTATTTAAAAAGGCTTATGGAACCAAGGAGTTGGGCACCAACCAATTAGTAGATAACCAAACATTGTTTATTTGTGCATCTACCACCAAAGCCATGACAGCAGCCTGTTTGGGCATTTTAGTAGATGAAGGTAAATTAAACTGGGATGACCCTGTAATTAAGTATTTACCCGATTTTCAATTGTATGATCCATATGTAACACGTGAACTTCGGGTGCGTGATTTATTAATTCACAGTTCAGGGGTAGGCAACACAGATTATTTGTGGGGAGACAATACTTTGTCGGCTGATGAAATATTACAACACATGAAACTGGCCAAACCCAGTTATTCAATGCGTTCCAGCTTTATTTACCAGAACATTTTTTACTTAGCTGCCGGTAAAGTAATTGAAAAAATAAGTGGCATACCCTGGTCAATATTCATTAAACAACGCATTTTTCAACCACTCGGTATGTTGCGTACCAAATCTGAATTTAAACAAATTCAAGATGCCAATTTTACAAAGCCTCATTTTAGCATAGAGGGAAAGATTACAGTCATTGAACACAATACAAATACGGATGTCATTGGCCCTGCGGGCTCAGTCTTATCTACGATTGATGATATCTCTTTATGGTTACAATGTATGCTCGATAGCAGTAAATACTTAGGCGGCAGATTGGTAAAACCGGAAACTTGGAAAGAATTATTAAAACCGCAAACCATTGTTACTGAAGAACAATTTTATCCTACCCAACGAATCACGAAACCCAATTTTACAACCTATTCATTGGGATGGTTTCAACAAGATTATAAGGGAAAAAAACTAAACTTTCATACCGGCAGTTTAGCCGGTGCCGTAGCCATACATGCACAAATGCCCGAAGAAAGAACAGGGGTATACATTTTTGCGAATCTAGATCATGCAGAAATAAGGCATGCCTTAATGTTTAAAGCCCTAGATCAATTTGCATTGGGAGGTGACCGTGATTGGAGTAATGAATTTTTAACATTATACGCCCAACTAAAAATAGAAGGCGAGAAAAAAGAAAAAGAATTTGAAGCGAAGAGAGTCCTCAACACAGATCCGATTTTATCATTAGAATCATATACAGGAAAATTTGAAGACCCTTTATATGGTTCTATTGAAATAACTGTAAAAGATGGTTCACTTGATGCTACTATCAATCATTTGTATGCCGGCAAACTAGCACATTGGAATTATGAAAGTTTCAGATTACGATATGCCAAAAAATGGTACGGACAAAGCAATGTCATTTTTAGACAGAATATGCAAGGAAAAATCAATGAAATTGTTGTGGATGGAATAAGTTATTCAAAAATGAACAATTAACTACTAGAGAACTTGTCATGCATAAATTGGGAGTTGGAAGTCTGCAAATATTACTCCAGACTTCTAACTCCAGACTCCTAACTCCAGACTTTACATCATCTGTTCCAATACCAAATCCTTCACCATACTCATCAATACTCGTTCCTGCACCATGGTATCTCTATATCGTATAGTTACTGTATGGTCTTCTTTGGTTTGGTGATCGATTGTTATACAGAAAGGTGTACCAATTGCATCCTGTCTTCTGTATCGTTTACCAATGGCGTCTTTTTCTTCGTAAAAGCATTTGAAATAAGGCTTGCATTCATTCATCAAATCTCTTGCTATTTCCGGCAATCCATCTTTTTTGGTTAACGGCAAAATAGCTAATTTAACAGGGGCCAGTTTAACCGGAATATGTAATACAACACGGCTATCTGCTGTTCCATCTTCTTTTGGAATGATTTCCTCTTCATATGCATTTGCCATAATCAGCAAAAACATTCTATCCAAACCTATCGACGTTTCCACAACATAAGGAACATAATTTCCATAAGGTTTACCGGTTGTCTCATCAATATCATTATCGAAATATTGTATTTTCTTTTTACTATAGAGTTGATGTTGTGTTAAATCAAAATCACTACGAGAATGAATACCTTCAACTTCTTTAAATCCAAATGGAAATTCATATTCAATGTCACAAGCTTCTTTTGCATAATGAGCCAGCTTTACATGGTCGTGGTAACGATATTTTGCTGCCGGAATACCCAAACTTTCATGCCATTGTAATCGAGCTTCTTTCCAAAACTTATACCATTCTCCTTCAGTGCCCGGGCGAACAAAAAACTGCATTTCCATTTGTTCAAACTCACGCATACGAAATATGAATTGTCTGGCCACAATTTCATTCCGAAAGGCTTTTCCGGTTTGTGCTATCCCAAAAGGAATTTTCATCCTTGCCGTTTTCTGCACATTCAAAAAATTGACAAAAATACCCTGTGCCGTTTCAGGTCGTAAATAAATGGTATCTGCATCTTCCGCTACTGACCCTAATTGAGTAGAAAACATCAGATTAAATTGACGAATATCTGTCCAGTTAGCCGTACCACTCAGGCCACAAACAATTTTATGATCAACAATCAATTGTTTCAACCCCGCAAAATCGTCTTTCCCCAACAATGCATCCATCGCAGCCAACAATGCATCCCCTTCTTTTACTCCCTCCTCTCCTTTCTCTCTTAGCTTATCTGCCCTTCCTTCAATTAAATGATCCACTCGATATCTTTTATTACTATCTCGATTATCAATCATGGGATCACTAAAATTATCTACATGCCCACTGGCTTTCCAGGTGGTAGGGTGCATAAATATGGCCGCATCAATTCCCACAATATTTTCATGAAGTTGTGTCATACTTTTCCACCAATAATCGCGAATATTCTTTTTTAGCTCAGATCCATATGGACCATAATCATAAACAGCACTAAGGCCATCATAGATTTCACTACTCGGAAACACAAAGCCATATTCTTTGGCGTGTGATATGATTGATTGAAATTGATTATCGGCTTGCGTGCTCATAATGGCAGCAAAAATAAGCTTTTACCGTTGCTAAACGAAACGTACAGTACTCTCTTTTTTTTAAATATTTCAGGTGCAGGGAATCATTCATCCAAAAAATTGAAACCCAGCCAATAAAATAATTAGATTTAACCCCTAAACCCATCAAAACATGTTTAAAAGTTTTCTTAGCTTATTTTGTCTAATCTGCGTATTTCCTTTTTTAGGTAACTCACAACAAAGCACCGAATATCCAAACGATTATCTAAGCCCCGCCTTTCATGCCGGAAGAAGATCTGCCATAAAAGAGAAGATGCCTAAAAATAGTGTTGCCATTTTTTTTGCCGCACAAGTTCGCAATCGAAACAATGATGTTGACTATCTGTATGCACAAAATAAAAACTTCTATTACCTAACCGGGCTAGAAGAACCCAATTCCATGTTATTGATTTATAAAGAACCCGTAACCATATTAGGCAAAACAGGAACAGAATTTTTATTTGTACAACCCCGCAATCCAAATAGAGAAATGTGGACAGGAAAAATATATGGTGTTAAGGGTGTAAAAGAGCATTTTAAAATGGACAATGTTTTCACGCATGATCAATTTACCTATGCGTCTTTGGACCTCAGTAAAATAGATTCTGTTATGACCAATCTATACAATGACAATATTTTATCTAAATATTACGGAAGAGGGGGTGCAGATCCACTTTCAAAAATGGCACAAATCGTTGATAGCATCATTACAACCACAAAAAAACCAAATGCCATTCGAACATTAACAACCCACATACGAAACCTAAGATCGATTAAACAACCGGAAGAAATTACGTTAATAGAAAAAACAGTTGTCATGAGTGCAGAAGCGCATACAGCCGTTATGAAAGCCATAAAGCCCGGTATGACGGAATACCAAGCACAAGCCATCATGGAATACTATTTCAAGAAAAATGGTTCTGAATATCCCGGATATCCAAGTATTAATGGATCTGCAGAAAATAGTTGTGTATTGCATTATGAATCCAATCAAAGATTAATGAAAGATGGCGATTTGTTGTTAAGTGATTGTGCAGCTGAATACCATGGATATAGTGCTGATATCACCAGAACCATTCCCGTGAATGGAAAGTTTTCTCCTGAACAGAAAATAATTTATGAATTGGTGTTAGAAGCACAAGATTCTGCCTTTCTACAATGCAAAGCAGGTTTGGCTTCTAATGAAACACAAAAAGCGGCTGCCCGAGTGATTACAAAAGGACTTAAAAAATTAGGCATCATTTATACCGATAGTGAGATGAGAACCTATTTTCCGCATGGTACATCACATGGTTTAGGGCTGGATGTGCATGATCCCAATCCGGCCATTTTAGAAGCAGGTGCCATATTTACTGTTGAACCCGGAATTTATATTCCTCCCGGAAGTAAGTGCGACAAAAAATGGTGGAACATAGGCGTCAGAATTGAAGATGATATTCTAATCACCCCAACAGGCTATAAAAATCTTTCCGCCGGAAGCCCAAGAACAGTCGTAGAAATTGAAAAAATGATTAAACAAAAAAGCATTTTTGACTAAACGCTACAACACGATCATTAAATGCCGAATTAATTAAATAGTGGGCATTGTTATTTCTTGGCTAAATAATTATTCTTCCTTTTTTGGCTCCGGTATAGCGGGTTCCAGAACGCTCACAGAAGCATTCGTCAACACCGGTTTTTCTTGCATTTGTAATGATGCCTTATTTTCCAGTTCAATTTCTTGTATCCACACTGCATAATCATTGGGGTAAATATTTCTTCCTGTACGTTTTGCATAAACCTTGGTAAAAGTTGCGCCAAAAAAAAGTATTACCGAAGAATAATATACCCAGAGCAAGATAATCACTATGGATCCTGCGGCTCCATAGGTACTGCTGATATGTGTTTTACCCAAATAAAACCCTATTGCAAATTTTCCTATCATAAATAGAATGGCTGTTGTAATAGAACCAATAATCACATCGCGCCATTCAATTCGTGCATCAGGTAATATTTTGAAAATGATAGCAAACAAAAAACTGATGGTAATAAATGTAAATAAGAGATTGATGCCATATGCAAGATATATTTCAATATCTGGTAAAAATTTTAAAAGTTGTTGACCAAGCAGGTCTAAGATAGAATTAATAACCAGCGAAACCAGCAGAATAAAACCCAGACTAATCAACATGGAAAAGCTTAGCAGCCGATTGAAAATTAATTTGAGCCAACCTTTTTTGGGTTTCGCTTTAATACGCCATATAAAATTAATCGAATCCTGTATCTCGGTAAAAACACCGGTAGCTGCTAAAACAAGTGCAACGATTCCAACAATTGATGCCCATGATATGTCTTTTGAAATAGCAGCATTCTTAATAATTCCTTCAATTTGTAAAGCTGCATCCATACCAACAAATCCCTGTATATGTAGAAAAATACTACCCTCAATTGCAGCCCTTCCGTAAAAAATATCACAAAGACTAATAATAACAATTAGCATAGGTGCAATAGCGAAAACAGTGTAATACGCTAAGGCAGCACTCATTCGCAAGGCCTTATTCTCATCAAAATCTTTGAATGACTCTTTTAATATCGACCACAAATTTACAGCATGCCATTTCATGAGAATAATTTTAAAGTTATGTTGTACTCACAACAATTTATCATTTTGCTTATGCCGGTCAAGGTCACGGGTATTTTTTTTCTCGAAGTTTTTTTCTAACGCTTTTGTAAGATCTACCCCCGTTTGATTAGCCAAACAAATCAAAACAAATAATACATCTGCCATTTCATCCCCTAAATCTTTCCCTTTATCAGACTCTTTGTATGATTGTTCTCCATACGTACGTACCATTAGTCTACTTAGCTCTCCCACTTCTTCCATAAGCATGCCTAAGTTGGTTAATTCATTAAAATACCTGACACCTACTGTGTTAATATAGGTATCCACATTCTTTTGTGCTTCTGCTAATGTCATAACAAATGATTGATTAATTAATAGGCCAATTTTATTTTCATAACGGTTGCAATAGACTCAGCCCTTTGCAGTATTTTTTCCGTATTGACCCCGGAAAATAATGTATTCACTGTTTCTTTAAAAATTTGCACCCAACAATCAAAATGTGCCGGTGTAAATGGAGACAATTGATGCAAATGTTGATGAACCTCCATCACATTTCCTTTATACCCTGCCTTATCAAATAAAACCGATTCCCAAAAACTAACAATCAATGGAATGTGTGTTTCCAAATTCAGGGGTGCTACTTTGGTAAAAAAATGTCCAATTTGCTCATCCTTTAATGCTTTACTATAAAAGGTTTCCATCAAAAAAGTAAGATCATCCCTTGTTTCAATATCTTTCATGGTCATTAGCGAATTAGCAAATTAGCAAATTATCGGATTTGTGGATTTGATTAGCAATGAATGTCTTAATCCGCCAATTCGCAAATCCGCTAATCCGTAAATTAACCTATTCTTTGTTTTTCGAGTCAATTACAATCGTCACCGGTCCATCATTCAATAAACTCACTTTCATATCAGAACCGAAAATGCCGGTCTCAATTTTCTTATCCATATCTACCATTAATTGTGCAATCATCCTTTCGTACAATGGAATGGCAATAGGTGGCTTTGAAGCTTTAATATAGGAAGGCCTATTTCCTTTCTTAGTATTGGCATGAAGGGTGAATTGGCTAATTAATAAAATATTCCCGCCTATTTCTTTTACGGAAAGATTCATGACACCCATTTCATCATTAAAAATGCGGAGGTTACAAATTTTATTACTCAACCATATGATATCATCTTCAGAGTCGGCATCTTCTATACCTAATAATACCAGTAAGCCCGATTCGATAGCACCCACCACATTTCCTTCAACTGAAACAGAGGCCTGACTAACTCTTTGAATCACAATTCTCATAAAGCTTTAACAAATTTTGTACGAACTTTGCAATGATGAAGATAGACATTACCAAGGAACTGCTGTTTCAAACTGCCAGAAGTGGCGGTAAAGGGGGACAAAATGTAAATAAGGTAGAAACCATGGTGGAAGGTCGTTGGCCTGTAGCTGCATCGCAATTATTTACAGATGAACAAAAGCAACTCATTTTTGTAAAACTGGCTAATAAAATTACTGATGAAGGCTTCTTATTGGTCAAGTCTCAATCTGAAAGATCTCAATTGGGTAATAAAGAAGAAGTGATTACAAAAATGAATCTTTTGGTTGAAAAAGCCATGCATAAGCAGAAGATAAGAAGACCCACAAAACCTACCAAAGCTGCAAAGGAAAAGAGAATAGAGACTAAAAAAAAGAATACGTTTACCAAGGAAAACCGAAAAAAGATCAATAGGAACGAATACTAATGAAACGCATTACACATCTCCTTACTTGTTTTATCATGCTGGTATTTGTTGGATTGTCCTCTTTTAAAAAAGAAGCCCCGCAAATAAAACAGCAAAAAATTACCCTCCGCTTTCAACATGCTATTGGTGGTGAAAAGTTGGCATTAGAGACGCCATTACAAAACATGCTAGGAGAGCAGATGATGATTGAGAAATTCAAATACTATCTTTCACACTTTGCTGTTGAAGATTACAAAGGAAATATTAGAAAGCTCCCGGTTCACTACTATTTAGTAGATGAAGCAGATTCTTTATCAAAAACAATTTCATTAACGATTCCCATTTCATCCATCAAAAATCTCCACTTCTTATTAGGGGTAGATAGTATCAAAAATGTTTCCGGGGCACAATTAGGCGCTTTAGATCCTTCCAATGGTATGTTTTGGACTTGGAACTCCGGTTATATCATGGCAAAATTAGAAGGAACATCAGATGTTTCAACCACGCAAGGACATAGATTTATATATCACATTGGCGGTTATAAAAAAGGACAAAATGCGGCAAGAAAGATAATGCTACCCATTTCGAAAATGGATAAAAATGTATCAGAAATCATCATTACTGCCGATATTAATCAATGGTTCATTAGCAAAACTTCTTTACGCATTGCTTCTAGCCCGGTTTGCCATGACCCCGGTAATTTGGCAGTAAGAATTGCCGACAACTATCAAAACATGTTTTCAATAAAAGCCGTAAACTAATATGAAACCCGCAAAGAATTTTTGGATGTTAATCGGCTTGGTGTTTTCATGTGTTGGTTGGATTCATATTGACAAATATTTGGTAACTACACATCCCATCCGGTTTATTGTGCCCAAAGGTTGGCCCCAACCTGTCTATGATTTTTCGAAAAATCCTTTAACGGAGGAAGGATTTATATTGGGTAAGAAATTATTTTATGATGGCCGCCTTAGTAAAGATGGTAATTTTCCTTGTGCCAGTTGTCACCAACAATTTGGTGCTTTTAATAATTATGATCACCCATTGAGTCATGGGTTTAATAATTCCTTAACCACTCGCAATTCTCCCGGCTTATTTAATTTGGCATGGCAAAAAGAATTTATGTGGGATGGGGGCATTAATCACCTAGACCTACAACCCCTGGCACCCATTACAGCCGAAAATGAAATGGCAGAATCCATTGAAGCCGTTATCAGCAAATTAAGAGCAGATAAAGAATATAGAAAACTATTTAAAGCTGCTTTTGGGGATGAAAACATTAATTATTTGCGGATGGGCAAAGCCATGAGTCAGTTTCTATTACAACTGGTCAGTAGCAACAGTAAATACGATAAAGTAATGCGTAGAGAAGCATCTTTTATTTTACCGGAACAGTTAGGCTATGAAATATTTAAGAAAAAATGTATTAGTTGTCATGCTGAGCCCCTATTTACAGATTTTACTTATCGCAATACCGGCATTACTTTGGATACCACTTTTAAAGATTTGGGAAGAATGAAAATCACAGGCGACAAAGAGGACTCACTAAAATTTAGGGTTCCCAGTTTACGAAATGTAACCAAAACCTTTCCATATGGCCATGATGGCCGATTTTACTCATTAATGAGTGTATACGAACATTATCGAAAGAATATGGTCGTAATTGGAAATACAGACCCCATATTGAGCAATAAAATGGCGCTCTCCAATTTTGAAATAGGCCAATTAACTGCTTTTCTAAACACATTAACCGATTCCAGTTTCTTGAAAGATCCTCGTTTTGCAGCACCGGGCTCAGTAATCAACAGCAAAGCTCCGGTAGATATTCATGAGTGATTGAGAACATTTGTTACTTTAGAGGCGTAAACGCTGAACGCTGAACGCTGATGGCTGATGGCTGAAGGCTAAAGGCTAAAGGCTAAAAGCTGGATGATAGATACTGAATGATGGATACTGGAAGATGGAGGAATAAATTAATAAACCAAACAATCAATTTGAGCGGGATTAAAAAATTAGCGGGGCAAACAATGTGGTATGGGGTGAGTTCCATAGCGGCTAGGTTTATTAATTATTTATTGACCCCTTATCTCACATTCAAATTTACTGAATCGCAGTATGGAGAGATGTCGATTGTGTATTCGTTTATCCCATTTATGAATGTGGTATTTACGTATGGAATGGAAACCGCTTTTTTCAGGTTTTCGAATCAATCTGATAAAAATAAGGTTTACAACACTACCAGTATTTCAATTGTGCTTTCTACTGTTTTATTAACCGTAGGTCTCATACTCTTGCAAGGCCCTTTAGGAATTTTATTGCAGATTAGCGATCATCCTGAATACTTGTCCTTGTGTGCAGCCATGATTGCCTTGGATGCACTATGTATCATTCCATTTGCTAAATTAAGACAGGATGGAAGACCCTTAAAATTTGCATTGGTAAAAGTGGGAGGCATACTCATTAATATCTTGAGTATTTATTTTTTCTTAAGTATATGTCCTCGCATATTAGCGCAGGAATCTACTCATTGGATTAGCCAATATTACAATCCAAATTGGGCAGTCGGATATGTTTTATTGGCCAACGTAATTCAGAATGCCATTACGCTTCTTTTATTAAGTAAAGAATTGTTTGGTTTTGAATGGAAATTAGATGGTGCATTGTGGAAGGAAATGATGAAATATGGTATGCCATTAATGATTGCCGGTTTTGCGGGCATGATTAATGAAACATTCGACCGCATTATGTTAGGTTGGTGGGCCCCGGTTTCTAGTGTTGTAGAAGCCAAAGCTGAAGTAGGTATCTATTCTGCTTGCTATAAATTATCCATTTTGATTTCATTGGCAGTACAGGCTTTTAGAATGGGCGCGGAACCTTTTTTCTTTAAACAGGCACAAGAAGAAAATGCCCCAAAAGTATATGCAAGAGTGATGAAATTTTTTGTGATTACCCTCTGCTTTATGTTTTTACTGGTAGCCATGTATTTAGATATTTGGAAACTGTTTATTCGAAATCCGAAAATGTGGGTGGGACTAAAAGTAGTCCCCATACTGCTATTAGCAAATATGTTTTTGGGGATATATTATAACTTAAGCGTATGGTATAAGCTAGGAAATAAAACCATTGCGGGTGCTTATATAACATTGATTGGAGCAGCCATCACTCTCTTAATTAATTGGCTGCTTATCCCTTATTTTAGTTACATGGCTTGTGCATGGGCAACCTTTGCTTGTTATGGCTCAATGATGGTGATCAGTTATCTATGGGGCCAAAAAGAATACAGAATACCATATGCCACTAAGAAATTAATTGCCTATATGGTTATTGTCGTACTCTTATTTTTCATTCACAAATCTGCCATTTACTTTTTTAGTGTTCAATGGTTTAGTCTGATTTTTGCATCATTGCTACTCGCTTGTTTTACTTGGTTTATTTTATTGGTTGAGAAAAAAGAGTTTCAAAAGTTCCCGTTGATAGGAAAATATATCTAATAACCAAGCTCACTTTAACTTTGTTCTATGGCTGAAGACTTATCAATACACAAAGGTTCCAAAACCGAACAATATCAATCACTGATTCCACAGATTAGCGCATTGCTTGAAGGCGAACCCGATTTGATTGCCAATCTTGCAAATATTACCGCAGCATTGAAAGAACAATTTGGTTGGTTATGGGTTGGATTTTATTTAGTAAAAGATGATCAATTGGTATTAGGGCCATTTCAGGGGCCGGTGGCTTGTACCCGAATCAACAAAGGTCGTGGTGTTTGTGGAACCAGTTGGGCAAAAGCAGTAACCTTAATAGTTCCGGATGTAGAAAAATTTCCGGGACATATTGCTTGCAGTAGTTTGTCTAAATCAGAAATCGTGATTCCCTTATTTAACAAAGGGGTTGTTTGGGGAATCTTAGATGTGGATAGCGAATATCTGAATCATTTTGATGATTCAGATAAAAAATATCTTGAAAAGATTATTGAATTGATTAAGAAATAATATTCAGTTCCGATTCTCAACTGAATAAAAGGTTTACACAAAGGTTAATGAAAGAATGTGTTTCGAAAATATTAATGCCTTGTAAACTAATTTTACACAACATTATTTTCCATGCCTAGTTTTTTTATTTTAATAATTTGCATTATCAAATAAACAATGGTTCCCCATACACCTATTACAATGGAATAAGCCATAAATAATAACCAGAACGGGGTTTTAAATCGGGTAGACCATAATGTACGTTGATCAAAGAAACTATTATCGGGTTTTACAACAACTCCCCACGGAACTAATTTTTCAACTAACAAATTTCCATAGAATTCATTTTCATCTACTTTAGCAACAATCATAAATAGCCCATGTTCATCACCCGGCAGTCCTTTTTTATTGAATTCTGCAGTAACTGTTCCTGTAGAATCTGTGGTATAGGTTTCTTTTTCTCCCACTGAAAGAATTCCACCACCTGCCCTGCTAATACCTATTTTCATTTCAACACCTGCTGCAGGCATCCACTTTATTCCATCGAACGAGGAAACCTTTGCCATTACTGATCTTGTTACCCCATCGGAAACTGTATCTATGTAAATCTTTGATTTTGTAATAGATGCTTCAGCAGTAGCCGATTCGTACTGTTTATTCGCTTCAGAAATAGCTAGAAAACTATGTTTGAATGATCCATTCCATTTATTTTTCAATGCGGGTGGAATAATGGCTTTTGCCAAACCATGCTGATCTGTAATTACTTTCCCTATTAAATTTTGTGATGAGTCATTTCCCAAAAACAAACGCATGGTAATGCCGTTTGCAGGTTTAAATTTCCCTTCTACTTTCGTTTTGGCATTAGCCATCAGGTACATTACCCGGTTATTACTCATATAATAACCAAGATTCAGTACTACATTATTTTTTACGGATTCCTTTTGTGCAAGCGCAATAAAAGGAACGGTAAACAAAATAAACAGCAAAGCTGTTAAGTGTATATTATTTTTCATCCTGTTCATGTTGTTCGGTTATGGTTTCTTGAATGGGAATTATAGGATAAATTCTAACAAAAAATGTGATGACTAATAAAGCACCAGCCAAGGAGCCCATTGCAATGGCCCATTCTTCCCAGCTGGGAAAATAATAGTGATAGCTTGCGGGCACTTCTTGCATGGGTAAAAATGGATTTAACAAAGTAGGGGTAACAATCAGGTAACGTTTAAACCATGCCCCTACTACTACCATTATCCCAATAATGAACATTGGTAAAGGTTTTCGTCCTTTTTTGAAGAGCAAAACAAAAATGGGAATAATCAATCCTACAATCTGTGCAAACCAAAACATGATGGCAAAATCTCCTGTAAACAATTCTAGTAAATGTGCCTCTTCTGATTTTTTCATTTTAAATGCCGGCACCATATACTCATTAATATTAAAATACAGGTATAGTAGCGCAAGTAATACCACTACTTTACCCATTTTTTCAAAATGATCTTCCAGAATATATTTCTCAAGGTTATAATACTTCCTAAAAATATACATGGCCACCACTACCCCGCCTGCTCCCACTAAAAAAGCTCCTGAAATAAAATAGGCTCCGAAATTCGTACTATCCCATCCCGGACGGTAGGTAGTAGCAAATAACCACGATGTAACCGTATGGATACTAAAAGCAACAGGAATAATGGTAATACAAAGAATATTAATAGCCTTTTCACTTATTTTATATTGCGCCTTGGTTCCTTTCCAAAATGAACCTTGAAAACAATATAGTTTTTGCAATGCATTGCTAGATTTTTCTTTGAACTTGATGAGAATTTTCAGATCAGGCAATAAAGGGAAATACAATAACAATAAACTAATACAGAAATATGTGGTAATCACAATTACGTCCCACATGATGGGGGATTGAATTCTTCCATGAAGGAATAAATTCAAAAACCGTTCAGGACGCCCCATATCTACAATTATGATTAATGAAGCAAAAACGATAGCTGAAACTGCAATAATTTCTGCAATTCTGGTTAATGGAGTGGCCCATTTTACATTAGCCAATCGAAATATGGCCGTAATCAACGAACCCACCAGACTTATGGCCACAAAAAACACAAAATTAGAAATATAGATCCCCCAAGAAACATAATCACGCATGCTGGTAACTACCATTCCGTAGCGCAATTGTCTATAATAGCCAACCATACCTACAAGACAAATCAGAACTAAAATCCCTGTCCATATCATTCCCCGCTTGCCAAATTTTTTCGGTAATAGATCAAGGGAAATTTGTTCACTTGTTATTGAAGTTGAATTTTCCACTGTAAATTATTTAGAGGTTTTCTTTTTATCAGCAACATTCTCATTTTCCAAACCATTTTCAAACGGGAAATTACGGTTCACCGGTGGCAGGTAATATACCCTTGGTTTGGTTCCAAGATCTTCCATCAAACGATAACCTGCTTTGTCTTTTATTAATTCACTAAATCGGAAAGTTTCAGCACCATTGGTTACAACATCCTCATTCATGTCTCCAAAAAAGAAAACACCATTCGGACATGCTTCTACACAATAAGGCAATTTTCCTTCGCGGTGCCTATCCGGACAAAAATCACATTTGCCAACAGTACCCACTTTTTGAGGAACACTGGTTTCTGGAGAATACGGTTTAATCTCCCCTTCTACTTTAAAATCAGAAGGCTCCCAATTAAATACCCTGGAAGAATAAGGGCAGGCAGCCATACAAAACCGGCAACCAACACAACGAACATTGTCAATTAACACAATTCCATCCTCTCTCTTAAATGTGGCATCTACCGGACAAACTTTTACACAAGGTGGTTCATCACAATGCATACAATTGGTGGGTTGCCAATAGGGTGCAGTATTATCTGAGTCTTGCATTTCATAAATCTTCATCCAATTCTGACTGCTGTGAACCTGGTGCATATGGTTACAGGAAGACTGGCAATATTTTAGATTCTTACAGCGAGCAAGATCTATTACCATTACAAATTTCTTACCGGCAATACCTTTTCTCGACTCATCAATGGATACAGGTGGTAATTCAGGAACAGGTTTTAGAAAGGCCTTATCGACTTCAATAATTTCCCCATCAACTGATAATAATTTTACCTTTTCTCCGGATAATACCACTGCTTTTTCGGGTAAAAAAGGATTTTTCTTTTCGCTACAACCTACTGTGGCCATAGTTGTCATCAATCCGGTTAGTAGGAATTCTCTCCTCGAAGTATCTTGATTTTCCATGTATTAAGAATTTTTTTGTGTGGTTAGTCATGTATGGATTTCTGTATCCGAAATTTTATTGCCGCTTCTTTTTATACTGGCAATATCCACTTCTACTAATTTTCCATCCTGGGTGAGCATTTTAATTGTCTCATTTTCGGGTTTTTTACGCTTACCGAATAAATTCAGTAGAAAAAATGAAGTCAACGAAACTGAACCCCAAAAAAGGAATTTTTTTCGAGAGGGTGTTTTTGGGCTATTCTCCATGATAATACATTTTTGAATTCCTACACAAGGTAATAGGGGTTCAATTTTATTAAAATGATATTCATTAGTAGGCTATATGATTTATATCATAATTCTTGTATGTCCAAAATGAAAAAGGCCGCTCTGTTATGATACAGAACGGCCTAAGTAAATTAAAAAAACCTACTTTTTTAAAGATCTAATATAATTTACCAATAACCAACGATCGTCTGCATCGGGTAGCTTCTTTTTGAAACTAGGCATATCGTCACGGCCTTCAGATGTTTTGTAAAATAATGATCCATCAGTTTGAGATTGTGTATCCCCAGTAGTAATATCGCCGGTTTCCGTCTTTAATTGGGCTGCTTTTGAGCCATCTCCCTTTCCTTTTGCTCCATGACAAGATTTACAATGGGTATCCCACAAGGTTTTGCCTTCTGCCAATGAAGCGGCACTTGAAGCAACCGGATTTTTCATGTTTTTACTGGCATCGAGAACAGTCCAAGGCTTTTTCTGCATGTTATTAATTACGGTAAATCCCATTGCAGTTACACCAATGGTTAATAAGAACAATACAAGTATTTTTTTCATGGCTCTTTTAAGTTTTAATGTGATTGAATTGTAAACTGTATATGTAATATATACTGCCTTCAATAGGATGTAATTTACAAAATTCTATTTTCATTGATACAATAATCTTTTCTTTTTTTTATGATATTTGTCATGAAATGATCAGATAAATTTCGTTATCCCTTTTTCATTAATAAACGTATTCATTTACTTGTTAAAATAATTTCCGAGTGATGTTTCAACATTGGTCATATCCATAAATTGAGGAGATTTATTCCCATCAAAAACCAATAAGCCAAAAGGATCGTTTTTGGTATTTAAATCAATCAATTCTTGGCCTCCATTATTTTTTGCAAAAAGAATAAACCGAACCCTTTTTAATTCAACAATCTTTAGAGAAGGGTAATCTCTTTTTAAAATAATTTTCGAATACCGCATCTGATAAAAACTTTCATGTGTAGCACTTTTAAAAACCATAGAATCGGTAATATTCTTAATTGCCAAAAGTTGTAATGAATCAGGTTCATAGAAAATAGCTGAAGGTGAATGAATTTGAATGGTATCAGAAAAGCTGCTGGGGGGTTTATTCAAAGCATGGTTTCGATCATCCCTTTTTTCTACACTATTTTGTATTTGTTCAGGTTGATTTGAACAAGAAGCAAAAAACAACACTGCCAATAAATATAGATACCCTCGAAATTTCATTGGTTATTTTTTGTTGTACACCTAAATCTAAATGAATTGATAACTACAATAAAATATAAAAATGATTTTATAAAAATAACCCCTCATACTTCCAGTAAGGGGTTATTGATTTTACAAACTGCTAAAACTAATGTTTACTTACCAGTTCCATAATCTAGTCATGTTAAAACCAATGACAAATTTACCACCCGGCACTGTTGTGCCATCCAATACAGTATAACTAAATGGACTATTTGTATTATAAAGATTATTTCGTTGAGGGCTTAACAGATTGTAATTGCCCATAAACAACTGAAATGAGTGATTACTGGTATTAAATTCAAATCCAAAAGAAAGATTTGGGTTTGGATTTTTGGTATTATGTTTTGTTAATGGCTGATCATAATTAATCATAAATGAGGTAACGTTTGTTAATTTGTACCTAGCAGACACAGCAATGGCAATATGATCGAAACTCATATCTTGAAATGTCTCCTTGCCGGAACTATCATTTTTGATATAGTAGCCATTCACAGAATTTTGGTGAGAAATACTAGGCGCAATTTGTATGGAAAATTTATCAGAAATTTTGCGGGCAATGATTAATTGGTTGAAAAAGCTTACCCGTTGTGAAGAGTATTTAAAAATGCTTCCATCCTCATCTTTTCTTGTATCATACCCAACATTTCCATAATAGGTAAGACTTACAGGATACTTACCCGGCGTTTGCGTGAAAAAGGAATACTTAGCACTCACATCCCAAAGCATGTTGAATTTAGTGATGCCAAAACCCAAGTACAATTTATCGATGGGTGCATAGCTGGCTCCCAACCTGATATTTGAGGGCGCAAAAAATCCCCAAAAATCTTCATAGCCTTTTTCAACAGTTCCAAATCTGTGCATGATATCCATTTCAAACGTTCCTTTTACGGGAACCATAACAGTCTGGTTATCGATTATCCAAACACTCTGAAAAGTATTTTTAACCGGTTTTGATTTAACCGGGACAGTAACTTTTTGTGCAGCTGAATTGATATCTTGGGCAAACATCGTCGGTTGAATTAAAAACAGACAACTCAAGAAAACTAAGGATACAATAACCTGTTTTTTTGATATAATTATTTTTTGTTTCATTGCATTATTTTTTAAAAAAACTTAATTATTTTGGGCACCATTTCTAATCCAGTCATAAATTTTTTGTCTGTCGGTAGCTGAAGGAATGTATTCTTTCATTTCACCGTTTATTTTTTTATAAAGGATACTTTCCTTTGGTATACTTGTATTCACATACCCACCATTCACTATTTGGGCATAGGCAAGACCGGTTTCCAAATAGGGTTTGTATGCCCCGGCAACATGGCATCCGGATTTGGCACATTTGGTATTTACTATTTGAACCACTTCATTTTTAAAGCTTACGGCTTGGGCAGGCCCATCCGGATCTGCAACGGTTTCAGGCAAGATGACATCTCTATAACATCCTGTAAATCCGATTCCAAAAATGATGATAAGGGCGATATAGTTGATTAATCGTTTCATTGTAATACTTTTTATTGATTACTTATTATTGAAATTTATATTGCACTCAATGTCAATTTTGTCTGAAATACTGGTACTTGTGATACCAAAATCCCTACAGTTAAATTGAAACTTCAATTGCAGACCAAATACTTCATAAGCAGCACTGGTTCCAAATTGCACCTTTGATTTTGGAATATATTTTAATCTGCCAACTAATGATTTATTAATCGGTGCCCCTAAATTTCCTTTCCAGGTAAGTACGAGTGTAACAATATAGTCATTGCTTAAAGCATCAAATTTTATATCAGTTGTTTTAATCCTGGCTAAATTAGTCTCAGTTAAATTTTGTGTTCCCGGAACAATAGCTACTGTACCCATGGCACTAACATTACAACCGGCATCTCTTCCGGGTTCCCCGGTATTGGATTGATTGATTTGTACATACCCATTTAAATAGGACTTAGTAGGCTCATTTTCATAAAATGCCCATGATGAGTCTTTCAATGGCTGACCGGCTACAACATAATTTATTTTTTCAGATTCTATAACATTATGTATACCAAATTGGTTAAACCGACCGGTAAGTAACCCGGCTGCTCCCACATAATTGGTTGACCACATTACACTAGAATGCGATTTGTCTACTTTCCATTCATTCACATTTCCGATTGTCATATTTCCGGGAAGATGAACATTGGTTCCTCTAGTAATAACCGGACCTGTACTCGCGGGTGGCGGAGGTACTACTGATTCATGCGTACAACTGGCAATATAACCATACCCACTGATTAGGATTAGGAAAATCAACAGTAATTTATTGTTTAGCAGTTTCATAAAAAATGATTGAAATGAATAATTTTTTTTTGTTTGTTATGTAAAATTAATTTGCATGAAAAAAGCAAACAATGATATAAATCAATCTTTAAGATGATTTAAATCATATAAATGAATGGTAGATCTAATTTATAATCTAACTATATGACTATCAATAATTTATAGTGAAGTTGGAAAGAAGAGATGTAGGAAAAACTCAATTATTATGATTGACGTTTTCTAAAAATGGTTATTAAGTAAAATAAAATATTTATAAATGAGAATGCAGCAAGGTTAATGAGTAAACTTGCGGTATACATTTTCATCTCATTTTTTACCATGCTATTGTCTGATAGTGAAGCGGAGGAATAGATAAATACATCTTTCACTAAAATAATGAAAAACACAAGACTATGCACTAAACTAAACCAGGGCCTCTTGCCCATTACCGGTATCCAAAAAACCAAGGAGAGAATTCCCCAACTGATTAAAAAAGGTTGATGTATAAATTGTTTTAAATTTTCGAATGAATAATCCGGATAAATATTTTTTAATTGTAGCCCTAAATATAAACTTCCCAACAACGCATAGCTAAATGGCAATAACAAAACAAGGCTACTATTCCTAGTACTTTTATTCTTTCGTCTATCGTTGATAAAGAAAATAATTGCATAAAACAAAGGATAGCCCGAAAAAAAAGCCAAGAGCTCAAGCAATTGAAGGTTTGCAAAAAAACTAGTCCCCATACAGAAAATATTTAAATAACATCTCTCCAATATAACAAATTGATTTAATAATTACTATTCAACCAAAAACCAATTTTTTTTAATGATAAAAAAAATCATTTTTTATCACAGTAATTCTAAGGATTGGGTTTCTATAATTACGCATTATTTACTATTCAATAATTTTCCTTATATTTGCACCATTCATATACTCTCTCTACAGACTGATCATTCTTCCGTGACAAAGTTTTTCAAGTCAATTACGGGCAGGTTATATACCATCTGAGCTAATTTCAGATGTTCATTTATTAAATACATATCACTTTGTTATTCGAACAATTACACATCATTGAGCCCATATTAAAGGCGCTCAACACTGAAGGTTACACTACCCCAACACCCATTCAAGAACAAGCCATTCCGATTCTATTAGAACGCAGAGATTTGTTAGGCTGCGCACAAACCGGCACCGGTAAGACGGCTGCATTCGCCATCCCCATTCTGCAAATATTGCAAGAAGAAAAAATGGCCGGCAATGCACACAAAGGAATCAAAGCATTGATTTTAACACCCACCAGAGAACTCGCAATTCAAATAGATGAAAGTTTTGCTGCTTATGGTAAATATTTACAGTTAAAACATTTAGTAATTTTTGGAGGGGTATCACAACAACCTCAAACCAATGCCTTACGCAATGGAGTAGATATTTTGATTGCTACACCTGGCAGGCTATTAGATTTGGTAGAACAACGATTTATTAATCTTTCTCAAATTCAATTGTTTGTTTTGGATGAAGCAGACCGTATGCTAGACATGGGTTTTATTCATGACATTAAAAAGATCATTACCAAAATTCCTACAAAAAGACAAACACTTTTCTTTTCGGCTACCATGCCGGCAGAAATTGCAAAACTATCGAATACAATTTTAAGTAATCCGGCAAGAGTAGAAGTTACCCCTGTTTCATCAACGGCAGAAACCATACAGCAAGCGATGTATTTTGTTGAGAAAGACAATAAAAAACACCTGCTCATTCATTTGTTAAAAGACAAAGCCATACAAAGTGCCTTGGTATTTACACGTACCAAACATGGTGCCGATAAAGTAGTAAAAGAACTTTCTAGAGCCGGTATTGGCGCAGAAGCCATTCATGGCAATAAATCACAGAATGCAAGGCAACGTGCTTTGAGTAATTTCAAAACCGGCCATACCAGAGTATTGGTGGCGACCGATATTGCTGCCAGAGGTATTGATGTAGATAACCTTTCACACGTAATAAATTTTGAATTACCCAATGTGCCCGAAACTTATGTTCACCGCATTGGTCGTACAGGCCGCGCAGGTGCAAGTGGGATTGCATACTCTTTTTGTGATCAAGAAGAAAAAGAATTCTTACGGGATATTCAGAAATTGATTGCCACTTCAGTACCGGTGGTTTCAGACCATCCCTATGCCATGTCTGATATTTCATTACACAATTTAAAATCATTGCCACAAAGACCTGTAGAAAGGCATCGTGCCGAAAATGGTCGCAGATCTTTTAGAGGTGGTGATCCGAGAAGATATTCAGGTAACAACTCTTCAAATAGAGGGCAATAAATACAGATTAAGTAATAAAGCCATTTCAATAGTTGATACATTTAAAACAAAACAGAGTAAACGATAACAGGTTTATTCTTTTTTGTTTTTATTATCACTTAGTAACTTTTTCAATCCATATTAAATTAATTATTTTGATCTCCTAAAAAAAGTTAATTTTATACTCAATTTGTGTATATGAAAAAAATCCTTATCAGTGGATTTGTGGCCGGCATCATTTTATCCATTCTTTCATATGGCGGATTATTCTTGGCAGCAAACAGTAAATTGTTCAACTCGTTTTTTGTAGGCTATTTAAGCAACGTATTTATCTCCGATCAATCCAGAGATTTTTTCTTTTACACACATTCAATGGTCATCAGTTTTGCCCTTGCTTGGTTTTGGCAGCGTTTTAAAAAATTACTAAAAGGTCATTTTATACTTAGGGGATTAGAATTTGGACTTATCTATACACTGGTAGGCCTTTTGCCCATTTTATGGATGACCTATAGCCAGATAGATGTGGCAGAAATGATGGTGGTATCTTGGTTAGGATTTGGCTTTTTACAATCTAGTGCAGCCGGTATCATTTTTGCAAAAATGAATCCTTAATATAGCTTACCCAACCGGTTTTAAATGTAATGTAAACTCCACACCCAATTGGTCTTTTGCTTTAATAATACCGCCCATTTTACTCGGTGGAACCAGCTTAAAATCCGAGAAATTAATCAGTCTATCTCCTTTTAAATGCACTAACTGTTTGTTATCTACTGTAAATAGATAGTTGATTTCATAACGCTTCGTAACCCCGGCTAGACCTATATCTACGATACCTATGATCTTACTCGGGTTTTTAAAATCCGGAAAGCTGTTGATGGATATAAACCGAATAGAAAGCTGTGGATACAATTTTGCCAGTAAGGTTTTTCTGAGATCATTGGTCATCATTTTATTATGGCAATCAAACGCTTCTATGTCTAAATTTAATTTGCCATTCATAGGCAATACTTGTCCTTTCAAGGAAGTCTTATTACAGACCAATGTATCCGGCTGGGCGTAATTGGCTATCTGGCATTGAAAAGAGTTGATATTGGTACTGCCATTAACGGATAAACTACTACCCGGCAATACAATCCATACCGCAGCATTTTCGGCAGAATAAAACCCGGGTAAAATAATCAGTAGGAGGCCAAAAAATAAGAACCTTTTCATAGCTGAATTAAATCTATAAAAGTAAATATATAGAATAGCCGAATGAAATAAATCATCCGGCTATTGTACATTATAAAAAAACCATATTATTAGAACCCTACTACTGCTTCAATTACATATCCACTGAATTTACCCAAAGAACGGTAATCGGAAGAAGGGAAGTCTATGTATTTTTGGTTCACAATTTCTGCTTTCAATAATACATTTTTAGTTAGAAACCATCCAGCTGCGAAAGCTGTTCTATCTACTTTCACATCATTCACAAAACCGCTTAACCTAGCTTTTACAGTATTGTAACGCAAGCCTACAAATAGGTTTTCAGTTTTACCAAAGCGGTAAACTCCATCAATTGCAAACTGAGTAGCGATTCTATCATCAGTCTCATTTTTAGTTCTTCCATTCGCTATCTCATAAGTTCCAAACAATTCCATTCTCTTAACTTTTAGGAAACCATTAAACATGGTAGCTTGTACTTTTTTACTAAACCCTGGATTAAACCTGCCTGAAAAAGCTGCAACAGTTGATGCCGGTAATGCACCGGGTGCTCCCTTTTCCATTATATTCTGGTAGTTAGAACCGGTACGGTCGCCTCCAAATAAAGTTAATCCACTTCCGGCATTGCTGCTATTGGTATAAAAACTGGCAGTGAATCGTACACGTACATCTTTTGTTATTTGGTTATCATATCCACCTTTAAAATATATAGAAGGATTTCTACTTGTATTAGGGTCTTTTGCAGTTGAAATTGCAGAATCAATACTTCCTTTGATCATTCCGGTGGTCATTCCCACCATACCTAAGAATCCATTTTTTTGTAGATACACTTCACCCCCAATCTCGGTAGTAAAATCATCCATGATCAGGTTATCCATAAATGGATTGTACAATGCTTGTCCGCCATCGGTTCTGCGATAATGTTGATCGCCATAGTTCACTTCAAAGTGACCAATTTTAACAGTAGCAATTTTCATTAAATTATCCCAAAATTGACCTTTAAATGGTACTTTATCGAATTGAATATAACCGCCTTTCACCCAAGTTTCATTATGGTGACGAGAGGATAAATAACTGGTCACATTTAATTTGATGCCATCTGCCAATTGTACATCCATAAATAAATTGGCTTGTGCGGTCATGAAACCGTTATCAACCGGATATAAGCGATTTGCACCGGATCCTGTATTATTAAGTGCTCCCGGATTTTCATGATTTAAATTCTGAAATTGTTGTGTAAATCCGGCACCCCATCTTAATTTCAATCCATTAAAAGGAACAGTATCGGCTTTAGATGTTTCGAAAACATTGATACCGGTTTGATCATAAGGGCGGAAATTAGAAATTTTGGGTTGTTGTGCTATCATAGCTACAGGTATTAACCCAAATAAGAGTAAGCCGAAAGTTTTTTGAAAAATATTCATTTGCTTTTTCATAAAAATGGTTTTGGTTATTATTAGTATTTATTTGTTAAGTGTTAAATCAAATTTTAAAGTCACATCATTTCCGGTCTTAATCGTTCCCATCATAAATGAGGGGGGTACCATACCATACTCCTTCATACTTATTTTTCTGGAGCCCATTACAGTAATGCTTTTATCGGAATTAACTTTACAGTGAGCAGTGATTTCTGCGTCAATTGAAGTACCGGCAATACTTAGTTTTCCGGTTGTTTTTACTAAGTAATCATTTGCAACAGCAAGTGGCGTTATTGTTGCACTGTTAGCAGTAAAGCTGACCGTTGCATTCTTATCTGTTTTTAAAGCCTTATATGCATTTTTATCCATGGCACCATGCCCACTTTTTAGTGCAAGAGCAGGGGTACTAAAATTTAAACCGGTCATTCCGGTAATTGCCCCGGCAGCATTAAACGTAAAAAAAACTTCACAAGAGCCTTGTGTAGATTTCATGTCCCAATCGTGTAAAGTTGAGGTTCCACTGACCGTTAAATTGGCTGCGTTTTTATTGCTGTATTTTACTTGTGCAAACCCACTCATCAACATAAAGAGACCTACTAGTAAAAAACTGATCGGTAAAATGGTTTTTTTTAAATGCTTGTTCATATAATTTATTTTTTATTTCTTTATTTTGAAAGGGTATCTTTTTTTCCTCCCTTTCAACACACAAAATTAAATTGATGGGTATTGTCTAAAAATGATTTACAATATCATATAATATGATTTTTATCACTTCACACATTAACATGATATTTAGAATTGCGTAGCAAAGTTGTTCAGGAAAAATGGTGTGGGTATTATAGATTAACTAGTAAAAGTTGTATTATTCACATATTATATTCTGAATCTGAATCATTGGCTTACCAAACAGCTTATATCAAAAATCCATCGCTACAAATTGCTTGCATGAGTGTTATTCCTTTGTTTTTTGTGCTGCAAAAGCAAAAAACTTTATCTTCTAAAAATCGAATGAATCGTTTTCGATTCGTTATTTCACTTAATTTAGTAACCATGAAAAAACAGATGCGAATACTTTTTATTCTTTTATTGATCTGCTTTTCAGCCGCAAGTCAAAAAAAACAAACAACCATTCCTACTGGCGGCAACACTTATTATTTTCCAACCGCTCAAAATTGGGAAAAGAAAACAGCAGCAGAATTGGGCCTCAATGCAGTTGTATTGAAAGAAGCAATTAGTATAGCCATTGAATCTGAATCAAAAAATCCCCGTAACATGGAGATTAGTCATTACCAAAGTTTTGGCAAAGAACCTTTTGGGGAAGGTATCGGTCCTTTTTCAGAACGCGGAGATCCTACCGGAATCATTGTTTATAAAGGATATATCGTAACGACATGGGGAGAACCACATAGATGTGATATGACACATAGCGTTACCAAAAGTTTTTTATCGAGTGTGATTGGCATTGCCATTGATCAGGGTTTGATAAATCATGTAAATGATACGGTGGCCGGTTATGTACCCCCTATTGAAATGTTTACCCCCAATCAAGTAAATCGCTCTGCAGATTTGATAGGTAAACCGCAGTTATTATACCCATTTTCAACGGCACATAACAAAACCATTACTTGGAATCATTTATTACGTCAAACCAGCGATTGGGAAGGGACCTTATGGGGCAAACCGGAATGGGCCGATCGGCCCGATGCGGATGTTACTAAATGGACGGATAGAAAAAGGAATCCGCCGGGTTCGGTGTATGAATACAATGATGTAAGGGTTAATGCTTTGGCATTGGCTGCAACAAGTGTTTGGCGAAGACCGCTGCCACAAGTAATCAAACAATACATTATGGACCCTATCGGTGCTTCAAATACCTGGCGCTGGACCGGATATAGAAATGCCTGGATTGTCTTAGACGGTCAACCCGTTCAATCCGTTAGCGGAGGGGGACATTGGGGCGGTGGGATGTTCATCAACGCCTATGATATGGCCAGGTTTGGTTTATTAACCTTGCACAAAGGAAATTGGAATGGCAAACAATTGTTAAGTGAACAGTTTGTAAACCAGGCATTAACCCCTACCCCTGCCAAAACTGATTATGGGTATATGAACTGGTTTTTAAATACCGATCAAAAGCTATTGCCCAGTGCTCCCGCTACATCTTTTATTCATGTTGGGAATGGGAATAACTTGGTATATGTAGATCCCGATCATGAGTTGGTAGTTGTGGTAAGGTGGATAGATAGCATGAAATCGATGGATGCCACTATTAAAAAAATAATAGACGCCATTGGAAAATGATTTTTAATCGGTTAAAAGCTAAAATGTACATTTTTTCAATATTCCCTTGTAAAAATCGTTCAGCTTTTTAGCAAAACCCCTATTTTTGCGCCCCTATGCGGATGTGGCGAAATTGGCAGACGTACCAGACTTAGGATCTGGCGCCGTAAGGCATGCAGGTTCGACCCCTGTCATCCGCACATATGAATTGAAAAAGACCTGAATTTCGGGTCTTTTTTTATTTTATTAGCAGCCAAAGCATTATTCCAAACCACTGTAAAGTTTTCTCCGTATAAGACAGTATTCAGCTTTCGAAGTTTTGGTATGTACTCGAAGGATTTCGTCTACATAAACGCAGTAGTACGGATGCCATCAACTGTTACTAGAAAGTACTTTTTCTTATTCTAACATTCAATTACGATTTACAAAAAAGGCAACATAAAAAGAGAACTTCATTATGACAACTTTTTATTTTTCTTTAATTGAAATACACGAGAAAGATTAAAACCTAATCGAACTTCTCCTTTCGACCAGTCACCGGTTGTTTCTGTAATAAAAGCACGCTCATTTATGCCGGCAGAATTGGAAACATGCAATTGAAATACATGGCCCCCGGTTTCAATGTCTACACCAATGGAAAGCGGGTGATAATTGATTCCTTCCACAATTCCATTCAACACATAACAATAGTCTCAGGTAAATTCCAACTTTTTGAGAATTTTGCGCTCCCGCCGGAAATGGCAATCTCGTTCAATCACTTTTGCCAACATTTGATATCATTTCAATGAATTTTGAATAAATGCCGGTGAACCCTACATTTCTATTTACTCCTCCAATTTTCTTACTAAGCTTGGATGATGCCTTACATTGACATACACTCCACATGAATATGCCCAAATTGACATTAGAAAGTCAAGAAAAAAATAATTTCAATTTTAAATTGTTTGCAATAGTTTGATTTTCAACTATCTCATTAATTTAAACTAATCTATGTTTAAACAACTATTAAAAAAAGATTAAAAAAAATTTGCATTTTAAATTTTTTTGACTCAAATTACAAATTGTTGTCCCCCCGTAGTTAAAATTTTCTTAAATTAATATAGTACTAGTTCCATCTTTTGTAGATAAATTTCTTGCTTTCTAAAATAATAAACTACTGTTTATGAATCTTTTTACAAAGGTCATTCTGCCTGTTTTGTTTACAACGATTGTCACTGTTAGTAGTGCACAATCTGTAGCCATTAATACTACAGGTTCACTTGCAGATACTTCTGCTATGTTAGATATAGCTACCTCCTCAAAAGGTATATTAATCCCAAGAATGACTGCCATTCAAAGAGCAGCTATCTTTACTCCGGCCACCGGCTTATTGGTTTACCAAACAGATGGGGTAGCGGGATTTTATTATAACAGTGGAACATCAAGTCAACCCGTATGGCTTTTAATTCAAAATAGCTCTGCAGCAAATATTAGTGGGACACTAACGACAGCTGCTCAGCCAAATATTACATCGGTAGGAACCCTGACAAGTCTAACTGTTTCCGGAGACATTTTTGGAAGATTGGGTACTGCAGCACAACCGAATATAACTTCAGTGGGTACATTGATTAATCTAACAGTTTCAGGTTTAATTTCAGGAACTGTTACCAGCGCAAATACAGTGACTAGTGCGGCGCAGCCAAATATTACATCAGTGGGCAATTTAACCGGATTAACAGTAACCGGTGACCTTTGGGGTAGATTAAATACTGCCTCTCAACCAAACATTACATTACTCGGTACTTTATCTAATTTAACTGTATCCGGAACATTATCGGCGGGTACTATTTCAGGAACCGTTTCTACTGCCGGTACTGTAACCAATCCGGCTCAACCAAATATCACATCGGTAGGAACCTTATCTAAATTAACCGTAACAGATGCTATAGCAGGTAGTGTTACCGGAAATGCGGCAACTGCCACAAAACTTCAAACTGCACGGACTATCAATGGCACTTCATTTGATGGTACATCAAATATTAGTATCACTGCTTCCGCAAGTGCAGAGCAGCTAACGGGAACTACTTTAGCAAGCACAGTTGTGGGGTCTTCACTAACAAGTGTGGGCACTTTAAGCAGTTTAACAATTACAGGGAAAGCAAATATTGGTGTTTTATCCGTTTCAGGGGCAGCAACATTTGGATCTTTGGTTCTGAATAATATTTCTACAACCGGCATTATCTCCGGAGGTGGTTTAACGGTAACTGGTCAATCCACTCTCGGAACTTTATCTGTTACCGGTGCTTCTACTGTTGGAAGTCTTGGTACAAGCGGAATCGTTCCTGCACCGGTAACCGATAAAGTTTCAATAGTAGCTCTGCC
>JANOVY010000071.1:0-28852 GCA_031417635.1 Bacteroidota bacterium
TGCATTACAGCTTCTACAATAATCACAGCGCCATCTACGATTAAACCAAAATCTAAGGCACCTAAACTCATTAGGTTACCGCTAACGCCAAAGAAATTCATCATAATGATGGCAAAAAGCATAGCCAATGGGATTACAGAAGCCACTAAAATGCCGGCTCTGAAATTGCCAAGAAAAAACACAAGAACAAAAACAACAATAAGCGCACCTTCCAACAAATTCTTTTCAACGGTACCAATTGCATTATTGACCATTTTTGTTCGATCTAAAAATGGCTCAATAATGACCCCTTCAGGTAAACTTTTTTGTATTTGGGCAATTCGTTCTTTTACATTTTTTATAACATCACTGCTATTGGCTCCTTTCAGCATCATTACTACCGCACCCGCAACTTCCCCTTTATCATTAAAACACATGGCCCCATAGCGAGTAGCATGGCCTATTTTAATATCTGCCACATCTCTCATAAAAAGGGCTGTTCCTCCAACTGTTCTTTTGATAGCGATGTTTTTAATATCCTCCATGGTTCCCAACAATCCTTCACTTCGAATATATAAAACGGTAGCCCCTTTTTCAATATAAGCCCCTCCCGTATTTTGATTGTTATTTTCTAGGGCTTTAAAAACGTCAGTTATTGTGATACTATATGATAGTAGTTTATTCGGATCCACCTCAATAGAATATTGTTTGAGTTTACCACCAAAGCTGCTAACTTCTGCTACCCCTTTTACGCCCAATAACTGACGTCTTACTACCCAGTCTTGAATTGTTCTTAAATCAGTTTCATCAAATTTGTTTTCATATCCTTCTTTTGGTCGAACAACATATTGGTAAATTTCTCCTAATCCGGTGCTTACAGGCCCTAATTCAGGCAAGCCAATACCTAATGGGATTTGCGATTGTATTTTTTGTAATCTTTCTGATACCTGTTGGCGAGCCCAATACACATCGGTTGCATCATCAAAAACGATCGTAACCAACGACAAACCAAACCGAGAAAAACTTCGAATTTCTTTAAGCCCGGAAATGTTATTATTCGCTTGTTCAATAGGAAAAGTAATTAACCGTTCAATATCAGTTGCTCCATAAGAAGGGGCAATGGTAATTACTTGAACTTGATTATCCGTGATATCCGGAACTGCATCGATTGGCAGTTTCGTAAATTGATAACTACCATAACCAATTAAGGCAATGATAAAAAGACCAATGATTAGCTTATTCCTTACAGAAAATTCTATTATTCTATTAAGCATATAAAAAATTCTTTACAATGATTTTTTAAAAGTGTATCACAATATAATTCTAGTTATATATAAACTAGATTTCATTGCATTCATAAAAATCAACAGAATTTAGGGGGTTGCCAAATATTGGCGAGATAAGACGAATTGAAATACTGATGAGGGAAAACTTTTGTCTGTTTTTTAACCATCTTAATAGGATTAGGCAAACAAATAGGCTCTACCGGAGAAATGTAAGTTGACACTATGTAAAAGCAATTTTCACCGGTTGTTTTAAACGGCAATTGCATATCTCTTTCATAATCTTGATCTTTTGGGCTTCCATGCAAATAATGAATAGCTAAAAATTGCAGAATAGAAATTGATTGGTTGTCTTTTTGGTGTTCAGAAAAATGCTCAAAAACGATAGGCAGTTTTAGCAATTCTATCATCTCCGTTGTTGAAAACAAATAAACAGAAAGAAAAAATATGGTAATTACTTTTTTCAAATGAAAAATAAAGGTAGTCAAATCAATTATCATTCACTTAAAGTCTTATAAAATATTAATTATCAATTAATTACATACAATAAGTAAATTTATTGCATTCCCATCATTCGACTATCAAAATAGTTGCATACTCAGTCATAAACTCAAATATTTTAGCTCAAAATTTATAGGTTTCATGTGTAAGCATATTAATTTACATGAATGGTAAATGCCTGAATTTCAAAACACGAATGTTTACCTGTATCTTTATTACACAAATTAATTCACTAAAATTTACATTGAAATGAAAATTTTACATTTTACAAAAAGCTTGGTTATGACTACCCTTTTGTGTATGCTTACCCTTATGGCTTTTTCACAAGCCAGTCCTGCTTCCACTGCAAGCGGTAAAATTGGAGAAGCAACGCTCACCATTAAATACAATGCCCCTTCTGTAAAAGGAAGAACTGTATGGGGTTCTTTGGTTCCTTATGAAAAAGTATGGAGAACCGGTGCAAATACGGTAACTACTTTAGAAACAGACAAAGATATTAAAGTAGAAGGGAAAGCCTTGGTAGCCGGGAAATACAGTATTTATACTATTCCGGGTGAAAAAGAATGGATTGTCATATTCAATTCACAAATAGGCCAATGGGGGGTTACCAGAGCAGGAGAAACGACCCTTGATCCTACAAAAGATGTTTTACGTGTATCGGTAAAACCCAAAAAATCGGCTTCTATGAATGAAAAATTGTTGTTTGCCATCGGCGATAAGGGCTTTACAATGAGCTGGGAGAATCTTGACATACCGGTTTCTGTTAAATAACAAAAATTTGCCGGCACAAAAAATGCATATTGATTTATCAATCAATATGCATTTTTTGTTTTATATGCCCCCCTGTTATCCTAATAATTGTTAAACCTGCCTTTTAACAGTTTATTATACCCGGTTTGGCAACGTTTTTGGTTTAAACAGAGTCTAATAAATTAAACCAAATTATTGGGTATGCGTCCGATTGTAAATAAAATACAAAAATTGCTTAAACAAAAGTTGAACATTTATCCCACTGTATTAACCGCAAAAACTGATCTAAAAAGAGATCTTCAATTAGAAGATTGGGAAATGTTGTACCTACTCAATGCCATTGAACAAACCTGGGGAATTTCCATTGCTCAAAATGATTCTGCAAGCATTACGAATATGGAATATCTACTAGCTGTTGTAAAAAAACAGGTGTCCACTACCTCTAAAATTCAGCAATAGGTTGTATTGAAAAACATTACCAAATAAAGGTGGCCACAGCACCGGCCGCTAATTGGCAAGACTGCTGCTTATTCTTACTTACAATATTGAAAACCCTAGTTGCAGTTGAATTATTAAGTACGATTAATGCATTTTTACCATTGGGTGTGATAAATGCCACATTTGGAAGACCAACTACCATATTTGAGGCAATTCTAATTGAGCCCGGCCTAACAAATTTGGCTGCATGCGCAATAATATAATATGCAGGGTTCCTAATTATTTTATTTTTTGATATAGTGATCGCCCCTAAACAACTGGTACATCCTCCTTTATCGGTATGCGGTTTTTGGTTTTCATCCGCGGCCAAATTCCATTCAATCACAGTTTTACTCCAATGTCTACTTGCACCAATAATCAAATTCTCAATGTGATAAGGAATATCTTTTGCAAAATTCCCCGGTGCACCTATCCATTGTTCTGTAAAATAAATGTTCTTATCCGGGTGCGCTTCATGAACCTGAGAAAGTGCTTCAATGTTACCTGCATATAAGTGAAAAGCAGACCCATCAATGTATTTTCTTGTATCCGGATCATTTAATATAGAAATGGGGTACTCGGGTTTATCTGCATTGTGATCGTAAATAATTATTTTGGTAGTCAACATTGCATCTTGAAAAGCAGGCCCAAGATAATGCCTTACAAAAAAAGCTTGTTCTTTTGCTTCCATAAACAAACTGGGATTATTGCCGGGATGAAGTGGTTCATTTTGAACTGTGATCGCATCAATCCGAATACCATTTTTTCGCATTGCCAAAATATACTTTACAAAATATTTTGCATAAACTTGATAATAGGCGGGTTGCAAATTACCACCTCTGGTACTATTATTGTTTTTCATCCAAACAGGCGGCGACCATGGCGAAGCCAAAATTTTAATTGTCGGGTTAATAGCCAGAATTTCTTTTAAAACGGGGATGACATCTTTTTTATCGGGTCCTAAATTAAAATGATGCAATTCTTCATCTTTTTCATCTTCCGGCATATCATCATAAGAAAATACAAATTTATTAAGATCTGAAGCACCGATACTTAATCGCAAATAACTGATTCCGATATTATTTTTATCAGTGGCAAAAAGCTCCCTTAACAAAGAAGCCCTTTCATTTGGTTTCAATTTAATTATATTCGAAGCACTTCCCCCCGTTAATGCAAAACCAAACCCATCCATGGATTGAAATCTAATTGCATTGTCAATGCTAATAACCGGATCTGTGTTGGCTGCTTTAATTGTGCCAAACAATTGCGTAGGCTGTTGTTTAAAAAAAATAGCGTTAACGGGATCTGTTAACCATTGCTGAATAGTATTTTCTTGTTGTGTATTTCCGGAAAATGACACAAATGATACTAAAAATTGTAGTAGTAAAAACCTAGAAATTCTTTCCATCATACGTTCAATTGATATTTATACAAAAATTTAAAAGCTAATTTTCAACGCGTTTTACATAGGATAATATGAAGCCACAAGTATCATCAATAGTAATCGATATTGTATCCTATAGCAATATTTATAATGTAACTATATTTTAAAAAAGAATCAAATATCATAATGACTATTTGATCATTTATATCTTTCCACTTTTACCATATACCAATAGTAGCGAATAATTAGTTTACTACTATCCCGGCCAAAATGAAAAATGGTTACGCTATTGAATGACTAAAGTTGAGATAGAATGTGGTAAACTTTCCACACTGGCTACCTGACCTTTCATCCATACAAAATAAGGTAATTTTTTATCCAAATTATTCATAACTACTAAAACGATACTACCATCGGGATTTGCAAATGCTGTTGTTTGCAGTTGTGTTCGATTGGATGATGCCGCAATTCTTTTGGCCCCCGGTTTAATGAATTTTGAAAAATGCCCTATGTAATAGTATGCATTGGTATAAATAAGTTTGCCGGTTCTTGTATCGGCATGAATAGGTGCAAAACAAAAATTGCCCACGTGATTGGGTCCTCCTTTCTCATCAAGTAAAATATTCCAGTCGGTCCATGCAACTGTTCCGTTATTAAAATCATTAATCATTGAATACCCATATTTCTCTCCTAATGACCAATTATATATACTATCCAAATTAAATTTTTCTTGGCAACCCTCTGTGAATATTAAGTTTTTATCAGGATAACTTTGAGAAACTAATTGCAGGTTGTCAAACTGCATAGGTCCGCCGGTCCAGGTTTCATACCAATGAAATCCAATACCCCAAATATATTTCGAAGCCTCTTTGTCATCAAAAATAACACTGGCCCGTTGGTATAAAAGATCGCGATTATGATCCCAGGCTATCAATTTTTTGTTCCCAAGACCTTGTTTAACCAAAGTGGGTCCTAAAAAATTTTTTATAAAGTCCCGTTCTTCTTCCGCAGTATAAATGCATGATTCCCATTTTTGCTTTGCCATGGGTTCATTTTGTACAGAGAGCCCCCAAATAGGAATTCCTTTTGCCTCATAAGTATTGATGAACTTTACATAATAGTTTGCCCAAGCTTGACTGAAATCAGTTTTTAACTTCCCGCCCTCTAACATTGAGTTATTGTCTTTCATCCAGGAAGGAGGACTCCATGGGCTTACATATAAACGCAGTTTTCCACCGGCGGCAGTAATTGCCTGTTTGATGAAAGGTATACGGAATTTCTCATCATGTGCAACACTGAACGACTTAAGAGCCTTGTCATTTTCATTCACATAGGTATAACTATCACTCGAAAAATCGCTACTATGTATGGTGGTTCTTGCCAATGAGTAGCCAATGCCTCTATTTGGATCGAAGTAGGCGGTGAGGAGCGCTTGTTGTTGAAGTTTTGGCAGTTTTGTAAAAGTTTCGGATGAGGCATCCGTTAATGCCCCACCTATACCCAAAAAAGATTGGAAACTGTGGGATGGGTTAATAAAAATACAGGGCTCATATTCGAAAGGCTGAGGATATGCTTTAAAATTAAGTTTTCCTGTTTCCGATAAACGTAAATCTGTTTTTTCTGCTGTTGTATATACAGTAACTGCTTTTGTGTTGTTTTTTATTTTCTTTGCTTGTGCATTTGACGAGCTATACAAAGCGATTAACAAAATAGCCATTGGTATTTTTTTCATATTGAAATTAATTTAATAGATGAAGTAAACATCATCAGGTACACCTAATCGCCTGAAGATACCAAACGCAATATTTACCCTAATATACCACAAGCTTATGAAGTAAGAAAATAAACACGTAAATAGGCAAACACATTCATTTGTAATCATTTACTTTTACCATAAACGCTGCTTTCAGATTCTTCATGTCATTACAATTAACCTCCTTAAACTCCGGAAGCAATGGAAATTGCTATTACATTGGCAATGAGAATGAAGCAATTCTCATTGATGTAGGTATCTCATGTAGAGAAACTGAAAAAAGATTAAATCGTTTGCATTTATCCATCGAAAAAGTGAAAGCCATTTTTGTTTCACATGAACATGGTGATCATATTTCAGGTATTTCAGTACTTTCAAAAAAATACCGGATACCTGTTTATATTACAAATGCTACTTTGTCGAAAGCAAGGTTAATGCTAGACAAATCTTTCATTTTTTCTTTTTTTGCACACCAACCGGTTACGATAGGTAATCTTTCGGTCATTGGATTTCCAAAACTTCATGATGCAAATGACCCGCATAGTTTTGTGATCTCTTCGGATTCAGTAACGATAGGCGTTTTCACAGATATAGGAATTGCCTGTGAACAAGTAATACATTATTTTAGACAATGCCACGCCGCAATTTTAGAAGCCAATTATGATGTTGAAATGTTGGGAAAAGGGCCTTATCCTTATCACTTAAAGAAACGGATCAGTGGAGGTGTAGGACAT
The DNA here is from genome assembly GCA_031417635.1 of Bacteroidota bacterium. Classification (GTDB taxonomy): domain Bacteria; phylum Bacteroidota; class Bacteroidia; order Chitinophagales; family Chitinophagaceae; genus Sediminibacterium. The sequence goes on from JANOVY010000071.1 coordinate 6,862, forward strand.
TTGTCTAACTCGCAAGCATTGCAATTGTTTATTACACACAGACCTCCTTTTATGAGCCATTTGTTATTGGGGCATCTATCTAAAAATAACAATTCACCTGAATTGGTGAAAGCATTATTTAGTCCTTATATCGGAGAAACAAACATCGTTATCGCTTCACGGTATCATGAAACGGAAGTTTACCATATTGCGCAAGAAGAAGTACAAACAAATAATTTCAAAAAAAGTAGTGGAAAGATTGATCAATTACAACTTTCCTTGTTTTAAAACGCTTAATGCCTAACGCATAACGCTGAATGCTAAGATTTGAAGTTCAGCGTTTAGCGTTATCCGTTAAGCATTTAATTAGTTGGCACTACCGGTCCTTTACGTATGGCTTTAGCAGGGCTTGGCCATACCCCGGGTTTGCCTTCTCTATCGTTGGGTAAAATACTTTTATCTCTAGGAAATGTTGCAGGGTCTTCACAAGCCATATAGACTAAAATGGCGGTTAAAATGGCATTGTTTCGTAAATCATCAAAGACAACTTTGTCGTATGTATCTCTGTTGGTATGCCAGGTATAATTAAAATAGGACCAATTTAAAGCCCCTAATGAAAACCCAGGCGCACCTACCGCAACAAAAGAGGCAAAATCAGAACCGCCTCCGCCCGGTGCACCCGGAAAATTTGTTTTGATGGAATCGCTCATACTCTTTGGTACTGCAGCTAACCATCGGGTCAAAAATTCGCCTGCATGTTGAAAGCCTTGACCGGAAAGGTTTACAATACGACCGGTTCCATTATCCTGGTTAAACAATGCTTGCAATTTATTGACTATCTCAGGATGATCTTCCACAAAAGCACGAGAACCATTTAAACCTTGTTCTTCACTTCCCCAATGCCCCACTAGGATCGTTCTTTTGGGATTTGGATAAAAAAGTTTTAGCAATCGCATGGCTTCCATCATGGTTAATGTGCCGGTTCCATTATCAGTTGCTCCCGTTCCACCATCCCATGAATCGAAATGTGCCGATAGCATCACATATTCATCCGGCTTTTCTGACCCTTTCATTTCTGCCATAGTATTGTATGCAGGAACAATTCCATTGTCTTTTCAGTCTGTGCGAATACTGATTTTTGGATTATCACCCGACTCGAGCAATCTATATAACAATGAATAATCTTCTAATGCAATATCTACAGTTGGTATTTTGTTGGTGTAAGCATTAAATATTTTGTCTACCCCAAACCCCTGAGACCAGTTACTTCCAATAATACCTGCAGCGCCTGCCTTTTCAAGAATAATCTGAAGCAATCGACTAGAATATCCTGTTTTCTTAATTCTAGCTGCCCAGGCTGTGGTTTGAGCTGCTCGATCTTTTTTCATCTTATCGAACGACGCTTTCGTAGAAAATTCCTGCCAATTATAATCGGGTCTTCCCGTAGGTTGGTTCATTGAAATCATTACAAATTTCCCTTTCACTTCGGGCAACCATTTTTGAAAAGCCAGTGAATCTCCAAGATCGGGAAGAATCAATAATTCCGCAGAAATGTTTTTCCCTTTGGTAGATGGACTCCAGGCAAGTTGAGTACCTTCTAATGACCTGGCACGAGGGGAAATCATATCAATATGCGTAATCCCTCTTTCCCAACCTTTCCATTCACCCCATTTTTCATTTTTAGCAGAGATACCCCAATCAGTGTATTTAGCCACAGCCCAATCATTCGCTTGCTGCATTTGGGGTGTTCCTACAAGTCTGGGGCCTATTCTATCAAATAATTCGTGTGCCAGTTTTTCTAATTGTGAATTACCATTGCCTTCCTTTAGCATATTTTCAATAATAGCATTTTTGGTTTGGGCCATTACCAAGTTTGCCGAGAATGCTGTTTGAAACAATACGAATAACAGTATAGCAAGAAAATTGCCAAGGGATGGCGCTTTTTGATCCTTTTTTTTCATGAAGTGGATTTTTATCAAATCAAGATACTGAATTATTTAGCACTAGCAAGAACCCCTTTAAAATAACCAATAGACTCTGCAATACCCGCCAAAGGATTATCCATGTCTTTTTCAAATTCAATGCTACAGACACCTTGAAATTTGATTTTCTTAAGGGAGGAAACCAATGCAGGGAAATTAATTACACCGCGGCCTATTTCAACTGACTTCCCATCTTTTGCAGCTATTGTAACATCTTTTATATGAAGGTCAAATAATCGGTCTTTGCATTCGATCACTGCTTTTTCAGGTGCAGAGCCGGCTCTAACAGCATGTCCAATATCAATACACATGCCCATTCTTGCATCCCTGTTTTTAATTCTGTCATACACATCTTTTGGAGCAGGGTATAAAGCATCTTCTGGACCATGATTATGGATAGCCAGTTTAATATCATATTTTTTTACTTGCTCTTCTGCATAATCAATCAAATCATAGGTAGGAACGCCAACAATCATTGATACACCAACTTTTTTAGCATATGCAAAAGCGAGGTCAACGGTTTCTTTGGTTCTCATATAAATTACCCCAACAGTATACACATTGATTCCTGCATCCTTAAGCTTGGCCATTACACTAGCAATTTTTTCATCACTACTGTTCAATGCTAAATGCATCTCCTTTAAGGAAAGATTATTTACAGCAATCTTTCGCATCATGGTAATTAGTTGATCAATATCAAACTTGGCAAAAGTATAACCGGCTACTCCAATTGGTATCAGTGAACTACCCTGCAAAACAGAACCAGATTCCACTACCGCTGATTTTCCTAAAATGGGTATTAATGCTGATCCTGCTATACTCATAGCAGATTTCTGAATAAAATTTCTTCTTGATGACATGGTTTTTGATTTATCGACTATGAAAATATTTTTTATTTACTTACACTACCGGCTCCCATCCTTTTTCATACTTACGGCCCCATAATTCCATCGCTTGTTTATCATCTTTGATATGACCATTTGCTTGATCAATATGAAGATTTCTTTCCATCCTTTGCGCAATATTTCCTAACTGAACCCACAAAGTACTTTTGTACCCAATTTCAACATCACAATTGGGTCTTTTATTGAATCGAATGCTCTCCAAAAAGTTGGCAATATGTACAGCATCCAATTCTTCATTTGGGCTGGCTGTATTGCGTCCGTCGATGATAGCATTTGATTTAATTTCTTTCAAGATTCCTCCTTTTTCATCAAATATCGTATAACCATTATGGCCGGTTTCTAAAGCTCCTTTCTCTCCGTAAAACATCACACCTCTGTCTTTGCCTTGAACTTTAAAAGGAAGACAACTGCGTCCTTCCCATACCAAAGTTGCATCCGGACATTGGAAAGTGATGACTTGCGTATCAGGGGTTTGCCAATCATCTTTAAAATGAAATCTACCACCCACAGAGTTTACGGTTAAGGGATAATCTACTCCAAGTCCCCACCGGGCAACATCCACTTCATGTGTTCCATTGTTCAATGCTTCACCGGTTCCCCAATTCCAGAACCAATGCCAGTTATAATGAATCAGGTTATCACGATAAGGCATTCGTGGAGCCGGACCTTGCCATAGTTCATAATCTAACCCTGCTGGTACTGCTGCAAACTTTCCGGTACCAATCGATTTCCTAGAATTGGTGTACCAACATTTGGCCATATGTACTTTACCAATCGCTCCTGATTTTAATTGATTGATTCCTTCGGTTAATAATGGCCAAGATCTTCTTTGTGCACCCATCTGAACAATTCTGTCGTATTTTCTGGCTGCAGCTATAGCCATTTCTCCTTCACGGGGATTATGTGAAAGTGGTTTTTCAATATAAACATGTTTTCCGGCAGCACAACTAAGGATAGTTGCGGGAGCATGCCAATGATCGGGTGTAGCAATATAGACTGCTTCTATTTCTTTGCTGTTTAACACTTTTCGAAAATCATTTTCCCCTTTAGGGGCTTCTTTACCTGCTTTTACAACTGCATCAATTCCTTTCTGCCTAGCCTTTTCATCTACATCGCAAACAAAACTTACTTCTGTATTCGCTTGTTTTGCAAAAATAGGGGCCATGGCAGCACCTCTCCCATTTGTGCCAATGACAGCTAAACGAATTCGATCATTTGCGCCTATAATTTTACGATAGCTTTTTGAAGTAAACCCCATCCCTACCCCTCCAATGGCTACCACCGCAGAACCTTGGGCAATGCTTGCTAAAAAATCCCTTCTTGATTTTTTCATTATTTATTTTTTAAAGTGTAAAGTTTTACAAATATCCTATGTGAATTTTATCTTTTTTCTCCATCAAGCATCCAGTCTGCGTAAATAAATTTACGAAAACGATGTAGTAAGCGTTAATTCTTTTGATAACCACTTATTAAACCACGAGAAGAGTGATTGTTTGTTTATTTCCTTGCAGGTGAATGAATTTCAAATACTGAAAAGATATAAAATTTGAATCAATCATCTCTTTGGATAACTTTAAACAATTAATTAGCGTTAATGGATTTAATATGAAGAAGGAATTAAATACTTCGAATTCTATTCAATGGGGAATTATTGGATGTGGTGATGTAACAGAAATCAAAAGTGGTCCTGCATTTAGGAAAGTGCCAAATTCTTCCTTGGCAGCTGTAATGCGAAGAGATAGTAACAAAGCGAAAGATTATGCAAAAAGACACGGTGTGCCCCTTTGGTTTGATAATGCCATGCAATTAATCAACGAACCTACTGTGAATGCAATTTATGTAGCTACTCCTCCAAAATATCACGAGGAATTTACCATAGCCGCATTAGAAGCCGGTAAACCTGTTTATGTAGAAAAACCAATGGCGATCAATACTGCTGCCTGTATGCGAATGTTGTCTGTTTCAAAAAAAACACAGGTAAAGCTTTGCATAGCACATTACAGAAGGGCATTACCCAAATTTTTAAAGATCAAAGAATTGGTATCATCAAAAGCCATTGGTCAAATCCGCACGGTTAGAATGCAGATGCTGCAACCGAATAAGTCTTCCATTATTGCCGATTCGGCAACAAACTGGCGCATTAATCCGGCTATATCAGGTGGTGGTTTATTTTACGATTTGGCTCCCCATCAATTAGACTTGATGATGTTCTTTTTTGGTTCACCTTCCCAATCCTATGGAATGTCGGCCAATCAAGCCGGTTTCTATGAAGCAGAAGATATCGTTACCGGCATTATGCGTTTACCGGAAAATATTTTATTTACAGGTGTATGGTGCTATACAGTTGGGGATGGTTTACAAGAAGATCTTTGTGAAATGATTGGTTCTGAAGGGAAAATCTCTTTCCCAATTTTTGATCATTCACTTTGTATCCAAATAGGCAATAAAATAATCAATGAAACATTTGAACCCCCACAACATATTCAACAACCGATGATTGAGAAAGTAGTAAATTATTTTATGAATGATGGTTCGAATCCCTGTTCCGCAACTGATGCAATTGAATCGATGCAAGTGATGGAAAATTTCTTGTACAAGCCTTTACAAAAGAATATATAAACACCTCTTTAACATTCTACATATGAAAGAAGTTCCCAGAAGATTTTTTTTACGTTCATTGGCTACCACTTCGGCGATAACCGGTATGGGCAGCTTTTCAATATTGAATGCAAAAATAATAGAGCCAAAAATAAACAATGAATCCAATCGTTTCAAATTTAGTTTGAATGCCTATTCATTTAATGAACCCTTAAGATCAGGGAAAACCAACTATGATGAGATGATTGAATTTTGCGCAAAACACAGTTTTGATGCAATTGATATGACAGGTTATTATTTTCCCCGATATCCTGAAGTACCCACAGATGAATATATATATCATGTAAAAAGAAAAGCGCATAGTCTTGGTATTGCCATCAGTGGAACCGGCATTCGAACAGAGTTTGGAGAGGCGGATCCTTTAAAAAGAGGAGCAGAAATTATGCTTGTCAAAAAATGGATTGAAGTAGCTGCCAAACTTGGTGCTCCCGTAATTCGCATATTTACCGCAAAAGCATTGCCTCAAAATTATACTTGGGATAAAGCTTCCGAATGGATAACCAATGACATTAAAACCTGCGTAGAATATGGGAAACAACATGGCGTAATCGTTGCTGTACAAAACCACAATGATTTTATTAAAACGGCTGATCAGGCAATTAGTATCCTTAAAAATATAAATAGTGAATGGTTTGGATTGGTATTGGACACAGGAAGTTTTATTACACTTGACCCGTATCAGGAGATACAAAAAACGGTAGCCTATGCAGTAAACTGGCAAATAAAAGAGAAAGTGGCAGTAAACGGGAAAATAGAAATGATGGACCTTGAAAAGCTATTCCGAATTATTGTAGATTCTAATTATCGTGGATATTTACCAATAGAAACCCTAAGTGCCGGTGACCCATTTGAGATTGTACCTTTATTTTTTAAGCTGGTTAAAGAAGCCATGCATAAAGTTCAGGATAGTCAATGATACATTAAAAGATTGAAATGAATGAATGAATGATCAATTGAAAAACATTTTCATCACATCATTCGCTTTCAATTCTTCCAGATTTTCAATGCTCAAAGGTTTACTGATAAATTGAATAACGATAGGGAACTTTTTTGCATTGGCAAAATCTTGTGGATCAATCGTAGAAGATAAAATAACAATTTTTGTTTTTGCTAATTTATCGCCATAGAGAGGAACATATTCTTCTAGAAATTCCCATCCATTCATAATGGGCATATTTATATCCAATAATATCAATTCTGGGGCATTTTCGATTGGATTGGGATCATTGGCAAAAAGATCACTAAAATATTCTAATGCATCACTTCCGTCAATTTTGTTTATTATTTCATTTGCAAATCCCGTTCGCTTTAACAAAAGCTGGGAAATGGTCAGAGAAATAGCATCATCATCTACACACATTACTTTCTTAATCATCTGATTCTTTTATCGGGGGGTGTTTAATCAGTTATATGAAACGTATATTTCTGTTTATTTATTGCAAATTTATTGAATATCTGTTGTTTATATTATTGAATTGATCAGTCGAATTATGTTTTCAAAATGAATACCCAATTCCTTGAGTACGTAAAGCTACTAACTCCTATCCATGAATTTAATAACAAATTATCAATTTTCACATATAACGCTTAAACTTTCAACAAATAATGGCTCTAAATTGATATAAATCGACAAATTTAATTTTTACCAACCAATTTTTTAAAAAGCTCAAAGAAAAGTTCGGTTTCCTTAAAAAATATAAAACAGTGCTTTTTTTTACAAAAAAAGGATATCCCAATTATATTTTTGCTGTTTTTGAAGGAGAAAAGAAAAAATCAATGACATCTTGTCCTGTAAAATCAACAAGGGCTGAATTTTTAAATATTTTAACGTCGTAACCCAGATTACGCATCAAATCAATACATAATATTCGTCTTTCATTATTCCAAAGTTCACAATACACCAATGGTTTTTGTTTAGTAATTAATTGAATCCCTCCCATTAAAACATAATATTCAAAATTTTCTACGTCTATCTTAATGGCTGTTATTTTTGGCAATATCCGTAATGCTAAAATGTCATCTAATCTTTGCATGCTAACTGAATACAATAATCCGTGTTCGGCTTGATTCTCCTTTTCTATCACATGACTGAGTCCTTGCATTTTTACATGCTTAATGATAGGCATCATCATTTTCACCTCTTCATTTTTGTCTCCCAAGGCAAAAGGGTTTATTTGAATATTTTGAAGCTGAAAGTATTTAATAACACGCTGTAAAGCAAGTATATTTTGTGGAACGGGTTCAAAAGCAAACACGGTTGCATTTGGATATTTTTTAGCAAGTGAAATTGACATAATTCCAATATTAGCCCCAATATCAAGAATGGCTCCTTCATCGGTTAACATGCCTAGAAAATGGCGAAAAGCTTTTTCACTAATGCCTGCTTGGATCCTTTTAATTTGAAAAAGAGAAAACAGGAATAAATAGCGATGAAAGCCCAATATTTTCTGGCACATCCATTGAATAAAATTTTTAAGCATGCGGATGTATTTTTAGCTTATCTTTTTGTTGGTTTACAAAGATCGAAGTTAGACAGTTGATATGGTTAGATGATTGAGGTTTTGATAATCTAATTACTTATTCAAACAGCTATCATAAGGATTTCCCCTTAGAAATTGATTCTGATTTATCTAAAATAAAGCGAAATAGCAATTTTGACATAAAAAGACAATACAGAAAGGCTTGTTTTGGCCGAATCATAGTAAATTCAGCTTTTGCGATTATCAACTTCCGTTTATGAAAGCCCTTCAATGTATAGCGTTTGGATTACCAGAATCTCTGTTATTACAGGAAATACAAACGCCAACTATTAAAACAAATCAGGTATTAATAGAAGTGAAAGCTTGTGGTGTTAATTTTCCTGACGCACTCATCATTCAAAATAAATACCAGTTTAAACCAGATTTGCCGTTTTCTCCGGGAGGTGAGGTATCAGGTATTATTCTAGAAACTGGCGCAAATGTTACACATTTGAAAATCGGTGACCGTGTGTTGGCTCTTTGCGGATGGGGTGGATTTGCAGAAAAAGTGGCTGTTGATGCAAATAGGGTTTTTCCTATTCCTCCCGATATGGATTTCATTACTGCGGCCGCAACATTATACAATTATGGCACTTCCTATCATGCATTAAAAGACCGAGGTCTATTAAAAGCAGGAGAAACTTTATTGGTCTTAGGGGCAGCCGGTGGCGTGGGTATTGCTGCTATTGAATTAGGGAAACGAATGGGTGCAAATGTAATAGCTGCAGCTTCTTCAGATGCAAAGTTGGCTTTGTGTAAAGAAAAAGGAGCTGATCATTTAATCAATTACAGTACAGAAGACCTAAGGGCTCGCATAAAAGAAATCACCGGAGATAAAGGTGTTGACGTTGTTTATGACCCGGTTGGCGGAAAACTGGCTGAACAAGCTTTGCGTTCAATAGCCTGGAAAGGTCGTTATTTGATTATAGGGTTTGCTTCGGGTGATATTCCACAAATACCTTTTAACCTTGCTTTACTAAAAGGATGTTCTGTATTGGGTGTTTTCTGGGGAAGTTTCGCAGAAAAAGAACCCAAACAAAGTTTACAAAATCTTGGTGAAATTCTTCAATGGCTAAGGGCCGGAAAAATTAAACAACATATTCATCATATTTATCCGCTAGATGAAGCAGCAAAATCCATCAGTGATATCATGCATCGAAAAGTGATGGGTAAGGCTATTGTTAAAGTGGGCAATTGGCAAGAAGTAGCTAATGAAAGTACCCTTTTAAAAAAGACAGCTCCCCAACCCACTCCGGTTATTGCTGAACAAACAAAGCCCATCATTATAAATGGCCTCGCAGATATTAAGAATTATATAGGCAAATCAATCGGCACCAGTGATTGGCTTTCCATTACTCAAAAAATGATCAATGACTTTGCAGAAGCTACCTTAGATTTTCAATGGGTACATACCGATGTTGAAAAAGCAAAAGCATTGTTACCGAATGGGAAAACCATAGCACATGGCTATCTTACCATGTCTTTGGCTTCTCATTTTTTTTACCAATTGATTACTATAGAAAACATTGGTTCTTTTTTTAATTATGGTATCAATAAAGCAAGATTTATTTCACCGGTTCCTGTTGGAAGCAACATTCGACTACATGCTTCTTTGGGAAATGTAGAAGAACAACCCAATGGTTCCGTGAAACTCTTTCTCAATTGCACAATTGAATTAGAAGGATCTGATAAGCCGGCTTATGCGGCAGAGTTAATTAGTCTGGTTGTATAATTTTTTAACTAAATCAACAATATGCGTTTAGAAAATAAAATAGCCATTATTACCGGTGGATCTTCGGGCATTGGCCTTGCAACAGTAGAATTATTTGCTTTAGAAGGGGCAACAGTTATCATCTGGGATGTAGATCTCAAAGGAAATGAAACCGCCAAACGGCTATCTGATGCAGGTTATCGGGTTAGTTATAAAAACGTATCTGTCGCCATAAAATCTGATATACAAAAGGCAACTGAAGAAGTAATCAACCAATTTGGCAGGATTGATATTTTGATAAATAATGCAGGTATCACCAAAGATAAAACGCTACTAAAAATGGAGCAGGATGATTGGGACAAAGTATTATCTGTAAACCTAACCGGTGTTTTTAATTGCACGCAGTCTGTAGCGCATTATATGAAAGCCCAAAATTATGGGCGAATCGTTTCCGCATCTTCCAATGTTGGATTAAGGGGAAATTACGGTCAGACGAATTATGTGGCTACAAAATCTGCGATTATTGGTATGACAAAAGTTTGGGCATTGGAATTAGGCAGGTATGGCATTACTGCCAATTGTATTGCACCCGGTTTTATTGAAACCCAGATGACACATGTAATTCCCGAAGAAGTAAAACAAAAACTCACTCCCATGATACCGCTAGGCCATTGGGGCAAACCCATTGATATTGCTTATGGGTATGTATATCTTGCATCTGATGAAGCCGCATATGTAAATGGCATCTGCCTAACAATCGATGGAGGTACTGCGAGGTAAGATAATCATTAGAAAACTATTTTTTTTTTAACTTCTTTAACCCTTTTTAACCTCTTTAACCAATCAAACCATGGCACGTTTTACAAGTATGGAACAATTGCGTTTTTTATTATTTGATGTTCACGATGCAGCCGAATTATTTACCCATGAAAGGTTTTCACATTTAGATGAAGAACAAGCTTGGATGATTATAGAATCTGCAAAACTTTTTGCCGAACAGGATATGTTTCCTTTTTTTAAAGAAATGGATGAAAAGCCTGTAAAATATGATGGAAAAGGAGGAGTCATTTCTCATCCGCAATTAAAAACCATCATTCGCAAAGCTGCGGAACAAAACTGGATTGGGGGAAGTGCATTATTTGAACATGGAGGATTGCAATTACCGGAAATGATTTTCAGCACAGGCCACCATATTTTTCAAGCGGCCAACAATAGTGTGGAGGGTTATTTAGGACTATCCGGTGGAGCTGCAGGTCTGATTACGAATTTTGGAAATGCAGATCAGATTGCCACTTATGTTCCTAAAATATTTGAAGGTCTATGGCAAGGCACAATGGCATTAACGGAACCACAGGCAGGAAGCTCTTTATCGGATATTACTTCATCTGCTAAACTCTCTCAAGACGGGTATTATCATGTTACCGGACAAAAGATTTTTATCTCCGGTGGACAACATGAAGCCTGTGAAAACTTTGTCCACCTTACACTAGCCAGAATAGAGGGGGCTCCGGCAGGAGTAAAAGGTATCTCGCTTTTTATCATCCCAAAATTTAGGCCCGAAACAAATGGAAGCCTTGTGTATAACGATGTGTATTGTGCAGGTGATTTTCAGAAAATGGGACAAAAAGGCTACGCTACCACCCATTTATCTTTTGGTGACAATAATGATTGTCGGGGGTTCTTGGTAGGTGAGCCACACAAAGGACTGAGTTATATGTTTCATATGATGAATGGTGCAAGAATCAGTGTTGGACAATGTGCTGCATCAGTTGCAATGGCGGCTTATCAAGCATCCTTACAATATGCAATGGAAAGACCGCAAGGAAGACCAGCTGGTGAAAAAGATCCTTCAAAACCACCTACACTCATCATTAATCATGCTGATGTACAAAGAATGTTGCTGACACAAAAAGCCATTGTAGAGGGATCATTGTCGCTGGGCATGGAATGCAACAAACTCTATGATCTTACACACGCTACCAATGGAGAAGAAAAATTGAATCATTTACTCCTACTTGAAATTTTAACACCTATTGTAAAAACATATGCATCAGAACAAGGCAGTCGTTCTGCAGCACTTGCTATTCAAACATTAGGGGGCTATGGATATACGACTGATTTCCCGGTACAACAACATTATCGCGACTTGAAAATTATGTCGTTGTATGAAGGAACCACGGGCATACAATCGCTCGACCTGCTAGGCAGAAAAGTAATGATGGAAAACGGAAAAGCGCTTTTATTATTACAAAAGACTATACAAGATACTATTCAAAAAGCCTCTCATTTTGAAGTATTGAATCCTTATGCAAAAACATTGGAGAATGAGTTACAAAGGATGGGGTCTGTTTTACAAGGTCTTATAGAATTTGCTAAAAAAGCAGAACTGGAAAGATATTTATCAGATGCGGCCATTTTCATGGAAATGGCCGGTTATGTGGTAATGGCTTGGCAATGGTTGAAACAAGCGAGTGCAGCAGCTAAAAAACTGGAAGAAAAGAATTTCATTTCCAATACCGAAATATTTTACCAAAGCAAAATTCATACGATGGAATTCTTTTTCCATTATGAACTTCCGCACGCCCAAGCTTGTGAAAAAACGTTGCTGAAAACCCGACAATTGACTAATATAAAGAATCATGATATGTTCGCTTAAAAGGAGTGGAAATCATTATATTGAATAAGAAATATCGAATTTTAACGACTTTTCAATTCTACTTTCATAATTCCTTGCTCAAAATTCAATATTCGACCGGGGTTAGCCACGTTATAATTATATTTACCCATTAATAAAAAAGCCAATTCTATGCTTAAAGTAGGTGTTTTTGGAGTAGGACATTTGGGGAAATTCCATTTGAACAACTGGAAAGAAATAGATGGTGTGAAATTGGTAGGTTTTTTTGACCCCAATAATGAGAATGCCAAATCAGTAATTGAACAATATGGCCTGAAACGCTATATGGATGAAGATAAACTAATGGACGCTTGTGATATTATTGATATCATTGCTCCTACAGACCAACATTTTAGCATCTGTATGCAAGCCATTAGAAAAGGCAAACACGTGTTTGTTGAAAAACCTTTGGCAAATACCATACAAGAAGGACGCGACTTGGTGAATATGGTACGCGAAGCCAATATAAAAATGCAGGTAGGCCATGTAGAACGTTTTAATCCTGCCTATTTAGCCGTCAAAGACATGAATCTTAACCCCATGTTTATTGAAGTACATAGGCTGGCTCAATTTAATCCAAGGGGAACAGAAGTAAGTGTAATATTAGATCTCATGATTCATGATATTGATATTATTTTAAGTCTAGTAAAGAGTGACGTTAAAAACATATCAGCAAGTGGTGTGGCGGTTATGACAGAAACGCCTGATATTGCCAATGTAAGAATTGAATTTAATAATGGATGCGTTGCCAATCTTACCAGCAGCCGTATTAGTATGAAAAAAATGCGGAAGATGAGATTGTTTCAAAAAGATGCTTATTTGGGTATAGATTTCCTCGAAAAAAAGACTGAGATCATCAAATTAAAACAACCAGAAGATACGAATGTTTTTTCTTTTGATATTGAAACACAAAATGGTAAAAAGACCATTGCAATAGCCAGTCCGAAAATCGAACCCCTAAATGCCATCAAATTAGAATTAGAAGCATTTGTTGATTCTATTGTAAATAATAAACCCACTATCGTTAGTGAGTTGGATGGTTTTCTTGCAATGGAAGTAGCTCACCAAATATTAGATAAAATAAATAATACCAGTATTCTAGTGTAAGTCAAATGATTGCCCGAAAAAAAAACATAGCGCTTTACATCATCCAAGATTTTCTTTTTTCCTTTATTACCGGGATTCTTTATACCAATGTTATTCATTTTCACTCCATTGAGCGGAAACAACTTTCGGAATGGGCAATGATTTCATTTGGCTGGGTACTTTTTTATGCATTTGCCGGAAGTTATCATAAATCTTTATATGAAAAATCAAGGCTAAATGAACTGACTTCCACGATTACTTATTCGTTTATGGGTACCCTTGTTTTATTTTTTTTACCCATTAAAACGGATATCAATTCTTTAGGATCTTTTTTGGTATATTATTTTATGCAAAGCGGAGTTGTTTTTATAGGCAGAAGTGTTTTACTTTTTTGGGCAAAAAGATCAATTTTGAAAGGCGACATATTTTTCAATACTTTAATTGTAGGCAACAATTCACATGCTGTTAAGCTCTTTAAAGACTTGAATAAGAACTTTAAATACATGGGTTTTAAAACCATTGGATTTATTACTGAAGCCGGCGACAGTAAAAATGGGTTAAGTAAATATATCCCCAACTTGGGTAGCACAAAAGAATTGAGTGAGATCATTGATCAATATCAAATTGAAAAAGTTATCCTTTCTTTAGATAAAAAACAATCGCAACTTACCGAAGAGTTGGTGAATCAATTAACCGAAAAAGATGTGGATGTAAAATTAGTACCCAACACATTAGATATCTTATCCGGTTCAGTTAAAACCAATAATGTAGTTGGTGCTATGTTAATCGATATTCAAAGCAGTGTGTTATCCCCTAGACAACAAAATGTGAAAAGACTATTAGACTTAATGATTGCGATAACGGGTCTCATACTCTTAAGCCCTTTTTTGGTCCTTATTGCGTTAAGAACATTCGTCTCATCAAAAGGGGGCATATTGTATTCTCAAGAAAGAATTGGATACAAAGGCAAATCTTTTGTGATATACAAATTCAGGAGTATGATAGCAGATGCTGAAAAAAATGGGCCTGCTTTATCAAGTGATCATGATCCACGAATAACGAACTGGGGTAAAACCATGCGCAAATGGAGACTAGATGAATTACCTCAACTCTGGAATATCATAAAGGGTGATATGAGCCTGATTGGTCCTAGGCCCGAAAGAAAAAAATACATAGATGAGATAATAAAACAAACACCCTACTATCGATTCCTACTGAAAGTTAAGCCGGGACTTACTTCTTGGGGAATGGTTCAATTTGGGTACGCTTCAACCATCGATGAAATGATTGAGCGAATGCAGTATGATCTTATTTATATTGAAAATGCATCTTTATTGTTAGATTTTAAGATAATGATGCATACGTTAAGGATTATTTTATCGGGGCAAGGGAAATAATTTATTTACACAATAATATTCTTATCGATGGAGTAGTTGTAAACACATAGAGTGATAGGAAAAGAAAAGGAAACATAGTACGCAATCTATCTGTCCTTTTCTTACCCTATTTTCCTATGTGTTTAAAGAATGCTCTCTCCAAATTACTTATTATTTGACCTGTTAATGACAAATAAAATTACCATACTACCCTCTAAAAAAATTGATACAAAAAAGTGGGACCAGTGTGTAGCCAATTATTCAAATGGTTTAATTTATTCGACTAGTTTGTATTTGAATACAATGGCTAAAAAATGGCATGGATTGGTGATAGATGATTATTCGGCAATAATGCCCCTACCATGGAAAAGAAAGTTAGGCATCCGATATGGGTATACTCCACCATTTATACAACAGTTGGGACTTACTGGAAAGCTGCATGATACCAAATGGCCATCGGTGTTAGAAGCCATTCATTCATTTTATTCATATGCCGATATCCACTTCAACTTTCAAAATAAATCCATTCAAGATAATACTTCCGTAATTCAACGCACTAATTTAATCATTGATCTGTCAAAAGGCTACCCTACCATTCAATCGTTGTATAGTAATGATCTAATTGAAAATATTAAAAAAGCAGCTTCTCTTTCCTACCGGATTGGCAGTTTAAAAGAGTCCATCGAATTATTTCAAACCCAATACAGCAAAAGGTTTCCGCAAACACAAAATAAAGACTATATAAATTTTATGCAACTATGTCTTTTATTGGTTCAAAAAAAGCAATGTATTATCAGAAGTGTTCAAGATGATAATAATGCGGTTTTAGCAACGGCGGTATTGTTGAAAGATAATAAGAGAATATACAATGTAATGAATACAACCACTTTAGAAGGAAGAAACAAAGAAGCCAATCATTACTTACTAGACCAGATCATCAGAGAGTTTTCTGGGCAATTGCTGCTATTCGATTTTGAAGGGTCTTCCTTACCCGGCGTGAAAGCTTTTTATGAAAAATTCGGAGCAGAAAATGAACCCTATTTTCATTATCATTTTAATCATTTGCCCTGGCCCATACATCTATTAAGAAGTTGATTTTCGAACAAGAATATTTTCTGCCAATACTAAATCCAAGGGTCTGGTAATTTTAATATTCTGATAATCACCTTCCACCAAATATACCATTTCACCAAAAGCTTCAACAACTGTTGCTTCATCGGTAAAGCTTTCATCATAGGGTTGTTGAAATGCAGGAAGGAGAATATTACTCAAAAAAGTCTGGGGTGTTTGAATGATTCTTACATGATTTCTGTTTACAACATGATGATCTTCTTCATCAACCATTCGTATGCTGTCGTTGGCTACCACCGCTGGAATGGCACTTCCTTTTACAATAGCTTGTTCATAGCAGCGATGAATGAGCTCTTTTGTAACCAGGCATCTAACGCCATCATGTACAAATATGACTGAAGGCTCCTTAATCAATGCCAATCCATTTTGAACGGATTGAAAACGAGTCGCTCCTCCTGTCGTGATTAAAATTCTATTTTCAGTAATAAGCTCATTAACAAGCTTTTCTCCTTCAACTACATTGTCTTTTGGCAAAACCAAAATTATCTGAATATCGGGGTATGCAATTTGAAATGCATGTATCGTATGCCATAACACCGGTTTCTGTTGTAATAGCAGAAATTGTTTAGGCGTTTCAGTTCCCATTCTTTGGCCATTTCCTCCTGCTACAATGACAGCATACTTTTTCATATTGAAATAAAATATTGAAAATTATTTGTCTACTTAATTCTTACAACTTATTACTTATAAATAGAAACTGTATTTACACCATGATTGTTTTTCGTACCTCTATACATTCCGGCGCTGTTAAAGACCATGGCGGCATTACCATCTGCATCTACCCCAATCATCCCCCCTTCTCCTTTCATTTGTACTAACTTCTCATTTACAACAAAATCCATAGCAGCCTGTAGACTAAGGCCCTTGTATTCCATTAAACAGCTTACATCATAAGCTGCCACACTTTGTATAAATACTTCACCATGCCCTGTACAACTAATGGCGCAGGTTTTATTATTGGCATAGGTTCCGGCTCCTATCATTGGGCTATCGCCGATTCTTCCGTATTTTTTATTTGTCATACCACCGGTAGAGGTACCGGCCGCCAAATTTCCATGTTGATCACAAGCGACTGCACCAATGGTGCCAAACTTCTTGTCCCGCATTAATTCTTCGAGATGATGATTGGTATGATCGAGAGAATAATTATCCGAATCACGAATGGCCTTCCATTGGTCGTAACGAAACTGCGAGAAGAAAAATTCGTCCGGTTCTAATTTCACGCCTTGTTTTATGGCAAAGTCATTGGCTCCCTTGCCGCTTAAAAATACATGGTTACTATTACGCATCACTTCTGTGGCCAGTTCAATGGGATTGCGAACATTCCGAACACCTGCCACAGCGCCGGCAGATAAATCAATTCCATCCATAATAGCCGCATCCATTTCCTGTACTCCTTTTTTGGTAAATACAGACCCGCGACCTGCATTAAACAAAACATTGTCTTCTAATATGACTAAAGCGGCTTTTACGGCATTTACAGCGGTGCCCCCTTCATCTAATACTGCATAACTAATGTCTAATGCTTGTTGCAATCCATCAAAATAAGCTTGTTCCAATTCAGGTGTCATATCTTCTTTCAAGATAGTACCTGCTCCTCCGTGTATGGCAATGGTAAAATTCGACATAATTTATTTTGCTAATTCAGACCCAAAAGTAGATTTTTTATTGCCTAAAAAAATCGAATAATATTGGGATATTGTTAGAGAAGATTTAAGAAGGAAGATGATTTATTGGAGTTTCTCAATGTGGAAAATGTAAAACGTGAAATAAAAGTATTGCATGACTGAATAGAAAAATAAAAAAACACGCTAGATTCACGCCTCTATGTGCACGATTACTCATTCCCCCAATAACACCTCACATTCCCGCAATAATTTTTCTTTATTAATTGCCGCCGTACCCACTTCTTCACAAACCAATCCTCCTGCAATATTGGCCATTTCAGCAGCCAGGTGCATGTTTTTAGAAACAGCATATACCATAGAAGCTACCGCTATTACTGTATCTCCTGCCCCACTTACATCTGCAATGCTCCGAATATGTGTTGGAATAATTTTTACTTCTTCCCCCTGCCGGTAAAATACCCCTTTTTCTGAAAGAGTAATCAAAGAAATCTGGTGCCCTAGATGTTGATACAATTTATCATGAATTTCTTTCAATGAACCCAGTGTAACTGAATCTGTTAAGAGATTTAATCCTTCCTTTACTTCTTTCAAATTGGGTTTAAAAATAGTAACCCCTTTAAATGCGAGGAAGTTTTTTCGCTTGGGATCAACCGTAGTAACTACATTATGCGCTTTACATAATTCAATTAATTCATTGATTACTTTTTCAGTCAGCAACCCTTTGTTATAATCTTCAAATATTAAAACATCCGGGGGATTTTTCTTGAAAAGTTTTGTTACATTTTGTAATAATTCATTTTCCAATTCAATATCAATATCAGCTGTGATCTCTGCATCTAAGCGCATCATTTGCTGGTTACGGCTCATGACACGGGTTTTGGAAGTAGTGATTCGTTTAGGAGAAGTAATGATATAAGAAGTATCAATTTTATTGTCATTCAATAACTGCAACAATTCTTTGCCTTCTGCATCATCACCTATAATAGAAATAATGGAAGTTTTGGCACCCAATGAAACTGTATTCAATGCAACATTAGCAGCTCCACCAACCCTAAACTCCTTTTTCTTAAGTGCAACCACAGGCACGGGAGCTTCAGGTGAAATGCGATCTACACTTCCCCACCAATAACTGTCAAGCATAACGTCTCCAACAATCACAACCTTACAATTGGTAAATGCGGAAAATAATTGATTAAAATTCATCGTCTATTTTTTTGACGTACTAACTGCAAAATAATACAATGGAATACCCAGTAAAGTAATACCCAGTCCCCATAAGGAATACGTAGGTGATACCCAAACTAACCCTACACAAAATAACAAAGCGAAAATGATATAAATAGCGGGTAATACCGGATATCCAAATGCTTTATAGGGCCTTTCTGCATTTGGCAATTTTTTGCGGAGGATAAAAATGCCAATAATGGTAAGCACATAAAAAATAACTACAATAAATGATACCATGGTTAACAGATCTCCATACTTGCCACTTAAACACAACAATCCGGCTACCAGACATTGTATCCATAAAGCATATTCGGGAACGGCATTCTTGTTTAATTCGCCTGTTTTCTTAAAAAACAATCCGTCTTTTGCCATGGTATAATAAACCCTGGCGCCTGCCAGTATCAAACCATTGTTACAACCAAAAGTTGAAATCATAATCATAACTGCAATCACAATCGTACCCGCATTTCCAAAAATGGCATTAGCGGCAGTTACAGCCACTCGGTCATTTTCAGCATAGGCGATTGACTGCAAAGGCAAAACATGCAAATACATTAGATTAGCAGAGATATAAATGAGCGTTACAATTAATGTTCCAAAGAAAAGGCTGAGTCCAATATTTCTTTGCGGGTTTTTAATTTCCCCGGCAATAAAAGTTACATTATTCCATGAGTCGCTACTAAAAATAGATCCTACCATGGCAGCAGCAATGGCACCAATTAATACGGCTCCTGAGATAGGTTGCCAACTTGTGGGTGATAATATACCGGCCGCATTTTTAGCACCTAAATCCTGCACTGCATTGAGTCCGGTAGCCCAGTTTTCTGACCAAAAACTTTGCTTGGATAGTAGAAAACCAAAAATGATTAGCCCGAAAAGAGAGACCAGTTTAGTAACGGTAAAAGTAGATTGAATAATCTTACCTCCTTTAACGCCTCTTGTATTGGTGTAGGTAAGAAAAGTTATCATGGCAATGGCCAATAATTGAGCTGCCGATATTTTAATAAATCCAAGATCAGCAATGATATTCCCTTCCCCAACTGCCGGAATCAGATAAGCCGTAAATCTAGAAAATGCCACCCCAACTGCTGCTATTGTTGCTGTTTGAATAACTGAAAAAAAACTCCAACCAAATAAGAAACCTACCAAAGGATTGTACGCCTCTTTTAAATACACATATTGCCCACCTGCCTTTGGATACATGGCACTAAGCTCTCCATAACTAACGGCTGCAGTAATCGTCATAAACCCGGTAATTAACCATACCATAATTAGCCACCCGGCACTACCTACGTTACGGGTAATGTCTGCACTTACAATAAATATTCCGGATCCGATCATCCCTCCCGCTACAATCATGGTTGCATCAAAGAGACCTAAAGTGGGTTTAAAACTAGCGTTTGTACTCATAAAAAATCCTGCTTTTAATAGCAGGATTGAAGATAATGAATATGATTGAAATTTTATTTCTTCTTCTTGTATAGCTCATTAAGCCCCTTAACAACATCGGAAGTGATATTATACAAACTATCCTTTAAATACATAAGATCCGGAGAACTTGAAAAGATAAAAGCATATCCTTTGTCCTTATTATATTCTTTCAAATAATCTTCTATTTTCTTTTTTACATCTTGCAATTTCTTAAACTGCTCATCTTGCATTTCATCACTCATCATTTTCTCTTTGCCTTGAAAAGCTTTTTCCATCTGCATCAATTCCTGCTGTTTATTTGCTAGTTCTGCTTGTGATAAAGAGGGAGCCGCTTTTTGCAACTCCTGGTATTTTCCTGCGAAAATATTCTTCATATCGCCTAACTGTTTCGCATTTGCCTGATCTTTTGCTTGCAGTTCTGTTCTGATTTCAATAAAATATTCAAATTGAGATTGAATAGAATCACTATCAAAATATGCTATCTGAAAGTTTCCCGTGGGTACCGCTTTCGTAGCACTTGAAAAACTTGCACTCTGTTTACTTCCAGAAAAATGCAGGTAAAATAAAACAGCTACTGCCAGAACCAATGCGATATTTAAACCGAGTGTAAAATTTTTCATAAATCGCTAGTTATTTTGATAGATGACCTAAATGAATTTATGTGGGATGCCAAATGCAAATTTATTGGAGATAAAACTGATAAAGATGTTAAAAAAAGTAGGAAGTTTTCACTCCCTACTTTTTTTTATGTATGCTGCTGCTTGTCTGAGGCGAGCAGGTACTGCTGTCTAATGGTTATGATTATTATTCATCATCATCAAAGTTCATGGCTTCACGTGTGGTAGTTAGAACTTCATATTCTTCTTTACTACCCACAATCATGTTGTCGAACTCTTTTTGACCGGAACCGGCAGGTATTAAATGTCCTGTAATAACATTCTCTTTCAATCCCAACATCATATCGGTTTTACCTTGAATAGCTGCCTGACTTAATACCTTAGTTGTTTCCTGGAAAGATGCAGCTGAAATCCAACTTTGAACACCCAATGAAGCTTTGGTAATACCCAATAACACCGGTGTAGCAGTTGCAGGACTTGCGTCTCTTACTTCCACCAGTTTTTTATCGCTTCTGCGTAAGATGGAATTTTCTTCCCTTAATTCACGCAAAGTTAAAATTTGACCGGCTGTCATTTTGCTACTTTCACCAGAGTTGGTTACCACTTTCTTATCATAAATCCTATCGTTCTCTTCAATAAAATCAAAGCGGTCTTCAAGGTCCTCTTCTAAGAATTTAGTATCGCCGGCATCAACAATTTCTACTTTCTTCATCATCTGGCGAACGATTACCTCAATGTGCTTATCGTTGATACGCACACCTTGTAAACGATATACTTCCTGAATTTCATTTACCACATATTCCTGAACAGCAAATGGTCCTTTGATGGCTAAAATATCAGCAGGTGCAATTTGTCCATCGGACATTGGTGTACCGGCTTTTACAAAATCGCCATCCTGAACTAGAATTTGTCTGGTTAAAGGAACTAGGTATTTTTTTACCATTCCATCTCTTGACTCAACAATGATTTCGCGGTTACCTCTTTTCACATTACCAAAAGCAACTACCCCATCAATTTCACAAACAATGGCTGGGTTACCAGGATTTCGTGCTTCGAACAATTCAGTT
>JANOVY010000072.1:0-1900 GCA_031417635.1 Bacteroidota bacterium
GACCCTTTACCACCAAGCTGGATGATCTTGGAGATTTCATCATTTGGCAATCTTTCGTATTTATATAAAAATCTAAAGCCTGGTAATGATAAAAGAGATATAGCTGATTATTTTGGACTTGATGATTCCACATTTGAATCCTGGCTGCATAGTATCGTTTATATACGGAACGTTTGTGCCCATCATGCCAGACTATGGAATAAAATAATGAGTATTTCACCAAAGATCCCACTTACTCCTGCTAGAAATTGGATTTTGGTTCCTACTGCTATAAACATAAGAACAGGAGTTTCTGCCCCTGTAAACAATAGGATGTATTTTATTTTAAGTATGATGGTTTATTTACTTGAAACAGTAAACCCTAATCATACATTCAAAGAAAGACTGGCTGTTTTATTTAGCAAGCACAGTAATATTGATTTACGTGCAATGGGTTTCCCAGCTAACTGGAAATCTGAACCGTTATGGGCTATTAAAAAAATTCCATTTTATAAAAAAATAGGGAATTGGCTAACTACAAAAATTGCTTCTGGTTATCTATTACGCTAATTCAATCATTTTGATTTTTCAGTAAGAAGAATGAACTCAACCTTACCGGGTTGAATTTATTTATTGCCCTGCCCGATTTTTCAAGGTCTTGGCTTCTCTTTCCTTTTCACCCGCAAGACGAAGCAACTCCGCTTGTTCAATCAAACGCCGTTCCTCCTGCTCAACATCATTACTGAAACCGGCCCTGTCTTTTTGATAAAGGCTATCCGTGTATTTGCAAAGATTTAAGACGTTTTTATTGCCGGAAATTTTTAAAGACCGGTACTTCATATCATTTGCTTCAAATTGTTCTTTTTCCTGGTGCGCATTGATCCATCCCCAGCCCAGCAAAAAGCAGCTCACAAATAACCCCACCGCAATCCAAATCCCTTTATGCAAATGGTGCCTGTGCTCTATCTGATTTCTAACAGGGATGTTGAGCTGCAATTGTAGCTTGTTAATGGCTGTTACAACCTCATTTAATTTACCAGAGTCAAGTTGTAGTTGGGTCGGCAGATTTTTAATCTCCTTGTGTAGCAATGTCAATTCAGATTTTATCTGCTGAATCTCCTCTTTTCCGTTATCGGTTACTTTTAAAAGCAGTTCAAAGGATTCTATCTTTTCAAGGATCGCTTCTAATAATTGTTCGCTCATTGGTCATATTTTAAAGGTGATGGCTTTGTCTTTTTTGTTTGCGTTTCTTTTTCATCAGTTCATACGGCACATTGTCATTTACGTGTTCCAGGCCCATGAGTTCTTCCAGTAAATTTTTGCTTCTGGATTGACTCATTTCCAACATCTGGCTCAGCGTTTTTTGCTGGCTTTCATTCAATGGCCGGTGCTGCTTGTTTTCCTGTTTCAATACGATGTTTCGGGCAAGTGATTTTTCAAGATTCCTGATCGAGAACTCCCGGTCAATTTCGCTGCCTTTATACTTGAACTTCCCGACCTGGAAACTTACACCCTGTAACTCCTTTGTCTGCCCTTTGTATTTGTATAAAGTTTCGATGCCATGCCGGGTTAATTTCTGTTCGAGTTCCGTTAAGGTTTTACACTTTGGTAATTCATTTGTGATTGCCTGGTAAACTTTATAACGATTGACCTGGTAATCATTCAATTTTTCAAGATGGGTAAGCTCCAGGTTCTTCTTTTGCACCTGTACCAGTTCATGTTTTAAGCTCAACTGCTGGGCCACTTTTTTCCCGCGCAATCCAATCCAGTTGTCCTTTATCGTTTTGCCGTCATTATCTACCCTGTTCACAACAATATGTACATGCTGGTGCTTGCGATCGGTGTGCCTGACGATCACGACTTGCGTGTTTTGGATGCCCAATTCTTTCAGGTATTCTTTGCCGATCTGTTTCATTTTTTC
>JANOVY010000073.1:0-3050 GCA_031417635.1 Bacteroidota bacterium
GCAAATGCGCTTTTCCCTAATTTATAACCACTGGTTTCTACATAGGTGATGGCCGGGCTGTACAGCTTTGGCAAGAAACCATTACTGATACCAATTACCGCAATATCATCCGGTACGCGTAACTTCTTTTCATGAATGGCATACATCGCTCCTACCAACACTTGATCGCCCATACAAAAAAGGGTGTCGGGGGGGTTGAGGCTATTGAGTGCCGCCAATGTTTCGGTTTTAGATTCCATTGTTTCATGGGGGAAAGCAATGGCTAATTTTGTTTGGGGTGATTGATTAGCAAATGTTTCCTGAAATGAAGCCAACCTTTTTTTTGTAATACTTAAATGCGGATGGCCGAATAAAGCAAGTACCCTTTTTTTATTCTTTTGAATGATGGCATGTGCCGCAATAGCAGCGGCTTCTGTATCGGCTAAACAAACTTTATAAATATCCTCGGTATTCTCGGGCACACAATCAAAAAAAACAACGGGGGTTTCTAATTCTTTAAATTTTAAGAAAGGGGTGATGTCTTCTGTTTCGGTAGTTACCGAAACAAACAAACCGGCTACCCTATTTTGCCGAAAAAGGGTAAGGTTTTTTTTCTCTATGTCTAATTCATTTCGCGACTGCATAATAATCACCGAATAACCATGCTGTCGGGCATCTTCTTCAACCGCCGCAATAAATGAATCATAGAAAAAATTATCAATCGCCGAAACCATTATACCGAGCACTTTGGTGTGCTTGGTTCGTAACTGAACCGCACTGCTATTGGGCTCATATTCCATGAGTGCTGCTAGTTCTTTTACTTTGGTTTTTGTATTAGCTGCAATATCGGGATGGTCTTTTAATGCACGGGAGACGGTAGAAATACTTAGCCCCAATACTTCTGATAATTTTTTTAGTGTGCTTTGTTGTATCATCTTTTTGTGATGGCTTTGGTAAGGGCCAATGATTAATGTAAGTTAATCAATTTAATACAAACGAATGAGTTTGGTTTAAGAGTGATTTTTTTTAAACACATAGGCAGATAGGCTCTCACTTCTTTGTAACTTTTTTCCTAACTATGTTCCTATATGTTAAAAAGAAATTGAATACAATTCGTCATTTCAATTATTATCTACATGATTTTAAAGATTGGAAAGGAGCAATGATAAGGGTAAATTTTTTTAAACACACATAGGGAAGAAAGAGGGCATATACAGTATCATTTCTATATTCCCTTATTCCTAACTATGTTCCTATGTGTTTCAAAGAAATTCAATTCAATTCATCATTTCAAATATTGTTCACTAGATATTAAAGATTGGTAAGGAGTAATGATAAGGGTAAATTTTTTTAAACACATAGGCAGATAGGGAAGAAAGAGGGGAGATAGGCTCTCACTTCTTTGTATCTTTTTTCCTAACTATGTTCCTATGTGTTAAAAAGAAATTGAATACAATTCGTCATTTCAAATAGTGTGTACAAGATTTTAAAGGAAGGCTTAGAAAAGTAAATCACAAGAACTCCAGATAAAACAATAATCCCCATTCAAAAAATGGGGATTTGTAATAACAATGTAAAACCTGTTTTTTAATTATACCCTAAAGGTAAAACCATGGGTCGTTTGAATAAACTGCCATCTATAGAACAACATTTAAAAACTGACCCTATTTAATCGGCACCATCCGTTTTAGCTCTCGCCACAGCATAGTCGCCTACTTTTTTCCCGGTTACCAACCCCACTTCACAATCGCTTCGATAGTGAATGCCCCCAACTAATCTTGACATGGAAGCTTCT
Organism: Bacteroidota bacterium; assembly: GCA_031417635.1. Lineage (GTDB taxonomy): Bacteria > Bacteroidota > Bacteroidia > Chitinophagales > Chitinophagaceae > Sediminibacterium. The sequence continues at coordinate 1,775 of JANOVY010000073.1, forward strand.
TTGGCCATATCTAAATATGCATTGGCTTTTTCCGGTACGATATAGCCAAGAATAGCAGCAGCAGCGCCACTGAAGGTTGAGTGCCCTGAAATATACGCAGGGAAATTAGGAATACCTGTAAGAGTTTTGATAGCAGCATTAAGTTGTGTGGGACGGGGATTAAAATAATAATATTTTGTATCCCAACACACAATAGCGGCATCCATCATCGACATATTTAACAGTGCCATATTTCTTGCCCATCGTACTTCACTGAAATTCTTGGTAATGAAGTCGTCGGCAGCAATCGCATTCCAATGACCGGGAGGTGTATATGTTGCCACCCCATCGGCCCAGAAATGTACAATGCGAATATTTTCGCGGGTTGGATTATCAATATAACTTTTTACTTCTGCTGTTTCTTTTTTCATCTGTTCACTCGCTGTTAATGGCGGAGCTGCTGCTCTTAAAGCAATAGTGGTGTTTGCATCAAATAAGAAAGGTATTACCTTACCAAACAGCGGTAACATGGGTGGCCTTTTGGGAACATCCAGACTTATCCATGGCGTTTCTCCTTTGGTTATGGTGTTGGTTTCAAGTGCTGCCCAATCTGCTGCTGTACCAATTGCTGCACCGGCTTTATCTGTTCTTGCGCGGGCAGTAAATTTTTGTGCTACCAATCTTCCCAAAGCTTCTCCCGCTTCTATATCACTTCTTGTACAGGTTCCGGCAATGATAGCTGAAAGTTCATGTTCTTCTAATTTTTGCTGTATAAAAGCAATCTCTCCCGGAAATAATAATTTCATCATTTCGGCCGTAACGCCTGCTAATACTGCACTCTCAGAAGGGTAAGAAGGTAAATCTGTAACGGGTAGTTTTGCTTGTATAGTTGGGTCTGTTTTATACGGTGCAGGGCGGTTGTATTGTTTTTTATAATACCAGGCAGCCACCAATGCATCGTACTGTGCAGCACTTATATAAGCATAGGCCCTTGCCGCATAAGGTGGATTGGCAAAAGGAAATAATGGGTATGCAAATGGATTAGCGGCACTGGGCGCCGGATAAGTACCGTCTGCGTTTTGATAGGGTGGCAGATTGTATTTTGCTACCAGTTCGCGCATCAATTCATTCCAACGCAATACTCCACCTGCTCCCCAATAAGCAATTTTTTCTTTTTGCGATGTAGTAATATTTTTCTGAAGTGCTTTAATCTCATTCAACTCAGCTACATAGCCTGATGAAGTAATAAGAGCCGGTGCAGCCACAGTAAATTCTGTTGGCCCGGTTAATAAAACCG
>JANOVY010000074.1:0-10708 GCA_031417635.1 Bacteroidota bacterium
CCTGGTGTGCAACAAGGATTGGGCGATCATAGAAGCTCGTTTCTCAAGCCGCTTATCAGGAAAGATACCTTTGTAATTCGTTTTATGACTTAATAGCTCCATGTGGCAAAGTAATATATTTGTGTCCAAACAGTAGCTGCCCTCAGGCAGGTCAGCGACTCAGCGGTTGGAAGAATCTCGAATAATAGCAAGTACTAAACAAGAATAAAAGTTTTCCAAGCACCGAGCCACAGAAAAAACTTGCAAAGTTTTTCCAAAAAAATCGCATCCTATATCCTTAAATATAGAATGCGATAACGATTGATAATAAAATTAAATCTTTACCTTAATCACCAACTTTTTTATCACGTCATCTCCAATCATCGGAGCATGCACATCTTCAGGATAAAAAATGGCAAATTGGTTATCTGTTATACCAAAAAACATATCAGGGGCATCTTCATAAAATAGTACATCTTTCTCTGTATTGTATTCTCCTCTTGGAGAAACACAATTGCCTCGAGGTTTCCAGCCAATGGTTTCCTTACCCTTAATACAAACTTGGATATCAATATGTGCATTATGACATTCAAACTTAGCCGTACTTTCTGCTTCAGTCATTCCTTTTTTCTCCGCAACGATACCTTTTAAGTTATCGCCATCAATGTCAAATTTCCCCACTTCCAAAGAAGCCAGGTCTAAACTATTAATATACGCGAATGCTTTTGCAAACAACGGGTTCAGTCCAATATACTTACCTGCATTTGATAAACTATCTAGAATCATAAAAAATGTTTGTCCCACCCCCCAGCCCCCTGAAGGGGGAGTTGGAAAAGTGAGAAGTTAATTAATTAATTCCCCCTTTAGGGGGCTAGGGGGTAAGTCTTATCGTTGTACTCTTCCACTTCCATCACCCTTCATCAATTCTTTTACTTCACCCAAAGTAGCATGATTTAAGTCGCCCGGAATGGTATGTTTAATGGCAGAAGCAGCTACTCCAAATTCAGCAGCTTCCGAAATAGGCATACCACTTACCAATCCATAAATAAATCCACTCGCAAATGAATCGCCGCTTCCAACACGATCAACAATGCGAACTTCATATTGTTTGCTATGATAAAATTCTGTGCCATCATATACCAAGGCACTCCATCCATTATCCGAAGCACTATGGCTTTTACGCAAAGTGGAAGCAATGTATTTAAATCCAAATTTCTCTTTCATTTGTTTAAATACACTTTTGTAACCTTCCAAGTTTAATTCACCTTTGGTAACATCAGTTCCTTCGGCTTTAAATCCTAGTGTAGTATCTGCATCTTCTTCGTTCCCAATACAAACGTCAACATACTGGCAAAGTTTTGTCATCACTTCTCTTGCTTTTTCTTTGGTCCAAAGCTTTTTACGATAGTTCAAGTCAATGCTAGTCGTAATGCCTTTTGCCTTAGCAGCTTTTAAAGCCGCTAATGTCAAAGCTGCTGCTTTATCACTTAATGCCGGGGTAATACCGGTTGTATGAAACCAGCTGGCACCTTCTAATATTTTATCGAAATCAAATTCACTTATATCCACATCGGAAATTGATGCATCTGAGCGATCATAAATAACTTGTGAAGCACGCATTGAAGCACCTGTTTCTAAAAAGTAGATTCCCAAACGTTTTCCACCTCTGGCAATAAATTGAGTATCTACCCCAAAACGTCGGATATGGTTAATAGCTGCTTGTCCCAATGCATTATCCGGCACCTTGGTAACAAAAACGCCATTCAAACCATAATTTGAAAGGGCTACTGCCACGTTGGCTTCACCCCCTCCATAGGTAATATCGAAAGTGTCACTTTGTACAAATCTTTTAAAGTCCGGTGTTGAGAGGCGTAACATGATTTCTCCGAGGGTAACAACTTTTTTTGGCATAAGCAATAGTCATTTTTTAATAAAAGGATGGTTACAAAACTTTATTCTAGTAACTTCAAAGTTCCTTCCACGAAGTTGGGAAATTATTCTTGGTGGGAAACGAAATCCTATGAATTTTATACAATAAAAATACGCAAACGTTTGCGTAATATTATGAGATGAATTTCAGCATTTAAAATAACATTGCTATATCAACCAAAACCATATGGAAAAGAAAGCAGCCATTCTTACTTTAATACCGCAACAAGGCATTTTGCCATTGTATTTTTATAAAGATACTTCGGTTAGCATTGAAGTACTAAAAGCCTTATATTCGGCAGGCATCCGCGCAGTGGAATATACCAATCGAGGAGAAGATGCCTTAAAAAACTTTATTGAAATGCGTAAAGTTTGTGATACCGAATTGAAAGGGATGTACTTGGGAATCGGAACCATAAAAAATGGTGAAATGGCACAAACTTTCATAGATGCGGGCACTGACTACATCATTTGCCCCGGTTTGGTTGAATCAGTTGCGACCGTTGCCGACAAAAATAATATGCTATGGGTGCCCGGATGTATGACTCCCTCTGAAATAATTAAAGCAGAAACCTTAGGTGCAAAAATGATTAAACTATTTCCCGGAAATATCTTGGGTCCGGGTTTCTTATCGGCGATAAAAGAGATATTTCCCGGCCTATTATTTATGCCTACAGGAGGGGTGGAATTAGACAAAGACAATATTTCAGGTTGGTTCAAAGCAGGTGTTTGTGCAGTAGGTATGGGAAGTAAATTGATCACTAAACAATTATTAGAAGATAAAAATTATTCGCAAATTACCACAGCTACCAAAGAGGTATTAGCAATTATCCATTCAATTAAATCAGCATCATGACAGCTATCGCGGAAAAAATTGGTAAATACAGATGGACAGTTTGTGCTTTGTTATTTTTTGCAACCACAGTAAATTACCTGGACAGACAAGTGTTGAGCTTGTTGAAAACAACCTTGGAAAATGAGTTCAACTGGACAAACTCAGATTATGCAAATATTACATCCGTATTTCAATTTGTATATGCAATTTCAATGTTATTTGCAGGCAGAATTGTTGATAAGTTAGGAACCAAAAAGGGGTATGCATGGGCAATCATTATCTGGTCTATCGGTGCCATTATTCATGCATATGCTGTGCCGGTGGGAACGGGTGTTGCTGCTGTGTTGGGATGGATAGGAATTACAACAGTGCCCGTTTCTATCATTGGGTTTATGATTTCAAGGGCTGTCCTTGGTTTTGGCGAAGCAGGTAATTTTCCGGCTGCTATTAAAGTAACCGCAGAATATTTCCCCAAAAAAGAAAGGTCTTTTGCTACCGGTATCTTTAATTCCGGAACGAATGTAGGTGCCGTATTGGCGCCTTTATCTGTTCCATGGATTGCTAAAAATTGGGGTTGGGAATCTGCTTTTATCATTATTGGAGGGATTGGTTTTATATGGTTGGCATTCTGGTTATTTTATTATGAAACTCCTTCCGAGCAAAAACGTTTATCCAAAGAAGAGCTCGACTATATTAACAGTGATAAAGTAGAAGAAGAAACCGAGAATGAAAAATCCACCATTAGAACACCTTGGGCCAAGCTGTTAGAATTTAACCAAACATGGGCTTTTGTTGTCGGGAAATTTTTAACCGATGGCGTTTGGTGGTTTTATTTATTCTGGCTTCCCGGTTATTTAAAAGATCAATATGCAATGGAAGGCACGGCTATTATGATGCCATTGGCAATTCTTTACAGTATTACTATGATTGGAAGTGTAGGAGGGGGTTGGTTCCCAACCTATTTTATTAATAAAGGGTATAAGCCCTATGATGGTAGAATGAAAGCAATGCTGTTAATTGCCTTCATACCATTGGTTGTTTTAGCCACACAACCATTGGGTGTATACAGTTTTTGGGTGCCGGTTTTATTAATCGGTATAGGAACATCCGCTCACCAAGCTTGGTCTGCAAATATTTTTACCACAGTTTCAGATATGTTCCCCAAAAAATCGATTGCTTCTGTCATTGGCATTGGCGGAATGGCCGGAGGGTTAGGGGGTGTTATCATTTCAAAAATCGGGGGATGGATGTTTGATGCTTACAAATTAACAGGAATCCGCCAATCTTGGGAACAAGCAACTGCCAATGGATTAGGCGGATACCTTGACCAAATAAAACTACTACAGTTAGTAGACAAACACGGAACGGTGATTGATATCACAAAAAAGGAAGTTTTCAATTTATCAAAAGACTTGCAAGCACAATTGCAACAAGTTAATCCGGAACAGTTTACACAGTTTCTGGGAATACAGAAACAATTGGTATTGGCATCTATGTCAACTTCCTATACCATTATGTTTACTTATTGTGCCATTGCATACCTGATTGCCTGGGTGATCATGAAAACCTTGGTGCCAAAAGAAAAACAAGTTCGTTTATAGAATGAACCATTTTGGAAACAGGATCACATATCTTACTAAACGCATAATTTTTATGAATCAAACTAAGAAATCAGCATGCTTTTTTGTTACGGTTATTATGGTATTATTATTCGGTGCAAAAGCGCAAGATAACATTTTAGTAAAAAAAGATCCCATTCATCAAAAAGTGAGCATAAGCATTGGCAATAAATTATTTACTGAATTCATTTATGCTGATTCAATTGAAAAACCATTTCTATATCCTATTTATGCATCCAATGGTGAATCCATTACCAGAGGATTTCCCTGGAATCCACAACCCAATGATCCTACCGATCACCCACACCATATAGGTCTTTGGTTTAATTATGAAAGTGTAAACGGACTCGATTTTTGGAATAACTCATATAATATTCCTGTTGAAAAGAAAAAACAATATGGCTGGATCAGAACAGAAAAAATAGCGCAAATAGAAAGTGGTCAAAAAGGAAAATTAGTTTATCTCGCTAATTGGACTGATCAACAAAAAAATATTTTACTACAGGAAAAAACAACATTTATTTTCAGCAGTTCCAAAGGAAATCGAATAATTGATAGGATTACTGAGTTAATGGCTATCCAGGATGTTACCATGCCCGATGTTAAAGACGGAATGCTGGGTTTGCGGGTGGCACATGAGTTAGAACTGCCTGTAAAACAAACCAAAGAATACAAAGACGATAAAGGAATTGTTACAAAAGTTACGGCTACTAAAGATGAAATGGTTACTGGCAATTATCTTACTTCTGAAGGCAAACAAGGTGAAGCAGCCTGGGGTACCAGAGGCAATTGGTGTATGTTATATGGGAAAAAAGGGAAAGATAGCATTAGTATTGTCATCATTGATCATCCGGAAAACCCAGGTTATCCTACTTATTGGCATGCCAGAAATTATGGACTTTTTGCAGCCAATCCACTTGGACAAAAAGTGTTTTCTGAAGGAAAACAAACCCTAAATTTTAAATTAGCAAAAGGGCAATCCACCGCTTTTCGGTATCGTGTGGTTATTGCAGCCGGAAATGAGAAATTAGACAGATCTTCTTTGAATCAGTTCGTCTCTTCTTTTACAACGAAAAAATAATTACTAATTACGAATTACTAATTATTAATTAATCTTGCATTCCTATGCAAATAAGTTTCTCTTACGAAAAAAAGAAAGTCATTCAAGCATTGCGTTATCATTTTATTCAAAGGCCTGAAATACGCGTGCTGATTATTTTTGTAAATGTTTTCGCCATTGTATCCGCTATTCTTTTTTACACAAAAAAAATTAGGCCCGAACCTTTCTTATTAGGATCATTTATTTGGCTAATGTTAATGGCAGCTTTCTGGTATTTTTTACCCCAAAGTATTTATAAAAAATCGACCACTTTTCAAGACTCATTTATTATCGATTTTAATGAGAATGAAGTGAGACTTGAAAATGAAAGAGGATATGTAAACTGGAACTGGCAAAAGTTTAGTCGTTTTTTTGAAAGTCCCCACTTCTTTCATTTGTATTTCGATTCAAAATCCTTTTTTCTAGTCCCCAAAGAAAATATTAGCGAAGAATTGAAACATGATTTGAGGGGGCTGTTGAATAGGAAAATTGGAAAAGTATAGTAAGTCTGTGGTTTGTGGTCTGTGGTTATTGTCACCATAAACAACCACAGACCACAAACTACAAACCACAAACCGCATTAAAGTTCCTTCTCCATCACAAAATGTGGAATGGTAACTTCAAAAAACTCATCCCCCTTGGTTTGATAACCATTCTTTTCATAAAAACCAATAGCAGATTTTCGGGCATGCATGGTTAATCTTTTAAAACCCCGGTCTCTGGCAACATTTTCAGCAAATGTCATCAATGCTCTTCCAATACCCTTTCCTTGTAATACGGAAGTAACTGCCATTTGTCGTAAACGAACCGTTTTGGGTTCCGTTTTTGTTAACATACAACAGGCTTCCAGTTTATTATCTTCAAAACAACCCAATAATATATCATCTTTTTCAGCCTCCAAGTCTTCGGGGGTAAACGATAAGCCAAGTGGTTTTCTCAACATTGTATAACGTAAATCAACCATTTGCTTGTACTCAGAAGAGCCATGTGTAATGATTTTCAGTGCCATAAGTAGGGGGGTCTTAATTACAAGATAATGATGATTTTAGTAAAAAAATAGCATAAATCGATATTTGTTCACATATTCCAAGAAAATAACCTTTAAAACAAAAATGCTATAAAAGATTGCTTATTTCACAAAATGTATATTTTTGCAGCTATAACAAAACATTTACAATGTCAGACATCGCAACAAGAGTTAAGAAAATCATAGTAGATAAGTTAGGCGTTGATGAGGCCGAAGTAACCAATGAGGCTTCTTTCACAAACGACCTAGGTGCCGATTCTTTGGACACCGTTGAACTTATTATGGAATTTGAAAAAGAATTCAACATCTCTATCCCTGATGAGCAGGCTGAAACCATTACAACTGTTGGTCAGGCTGTTGCTTACCTTGAAGAACACGCCAAGTAAGACATTATTTCCTAAAAATGGAATAATTTTAATCCGCTTTTTGTGGCATCCTCTGCCTCAAAAGGCGGATTATCACTTCAAACGGGTAACGTATTATGCAGTTAAAAAGAGTAGTTGTTACAGGAATCGGAACCTTAACTCCCATTGGAAATAATCTAACTGATTATTGGAATGGGTTATTGAATGGTGTTTCCGGTGCTGATTTCATTACTTTATTTGATGCCGCAAAATTTAAAACCCGCTTTGCTTGTGAATTGAAAGGTTTTGATCCCCATGAGTTTATGGACAGGAAAGAAGCCAGAAAATTAGACCGTTTTGCCCAATTAGCCATTGTAGCCAGTGATATGGCTGTTAAAGATGCTGGTATAAGCAAAGAAAATGTTGATGTAGATCGAACCGGGGTCATTTTTGCCAGTGGGATTGGTGGACTAACTACATTTCAGGAAGAAGTCATCAACTTTGCTAATGGAGATGGTACACCTCGTTTCAATCCATTCTTTATTCCAAAAATGATATTGGATATCGCAGCAGGCCAGATCTCTATGAGACATGGTTTCCGGGGTCCCAATTTTGCAGTGGTAAGTGCTTGTGCTTCAAGTACCAATGGCATGATTACCGCAGCTGATAATATTCGCTTAGGTAAAGCAGATATCATTCTTTGTGGCGGATCTGAAGCCGTTATCAGCATTGCAGGTGTAGGTGGCTTTAATGGCATGAAAGCCATGAGTGAAAGAAACGACGATCCCAAAACAGCCAGCCGCCCATATGATAAGGATCGTGATGGATTTGTTATGGGAGAAGCCGCAGGTGTAGTTGTATTAGAAGAATATGAACATGCTATAAAACGTGGCGCCAAAATTTATTGTGAATTTGCCGGAGGCGGCGCTACTGCCGATGCCTATCATTTAACAGCCCCCCATCCCGAAGGATTGGGCGCACGTAACGTAATGATTGCTGCATTGAAAGATGCCGGAATGCAGCCCAATGAAATTGATTATATCAATACTCATGGTACATCTACCCCGTTGGGTGATGGTGCTGAAGTAAAAGCCATTACCGAAGTATTTGGTGAACATGCATATGATCTTAACATTAGTGCTTCCAAATCTATGACCGGTCATTGCCTAGGTGCTGCAGGAGTCATAGAAGCCATTGCTTGTATTCAGAGTGTTATTCACGATATAGTTCCCCCTACCATTAATCATTTTACCGATGATCCTACATTGGATCCAAGGCTTAATTTTACCTTTCATACAGCACAAAAAAGAGTCGTCAGAGCCGCATTAAGTAATACTTTTGGATTCGGTGGCCATAATGCCTGTGTGATTGTAAAAAAATACGTAGCTTAAATTCGTGCAATTTTTCAGAAATCTATTTAAAAAGGCAGACAATTCTTCATTTGAAAAACAATTGAAAAATGTACTGGGCATTAAGTCCGGCAATATTTTATTGTACCGAACAGCCATGAGTCATCGGTCTGTTAAAGAGACAGCAGATGAAAACAATGAAAGATTAGAATACCTGGGAGATGCCATTCTCAGTGCCATTGTAGCCGATTATCTTTTTAAAAGGTATGCATACAAAGGCGAAGGATTTCTGACAGAAATGCGCAGCAAAATGGTAAATCGCCAGCAGTTAAATGACATTGCTTTAAAAATGGGCTTGCGCAAACTTACTTTTTATAACAAGTTTGATAACTCTCTAAAAGGGAGTCAAATATTTGGAAATACATTGGAAGCATTAGTGGGTGCGGTTTACTTAGACAAAGGCTATGAAAAAACACATAACTGGGTGGTAAAACAAATTGTTATTCCACACATGTTCGTAGACGATCTGGAACTCATTGATATCAACCTCAAGAATAAATTAATTGGCTGGGCTAACAAACAAGGCAAAACCTTGAGCTTTGAATTGTTTGAAGAAAAAATGGAGGGAAGCCGTAGATTGTTTACCATCAATGCCATGTTAGATGGAGAACTTCTCGCGTTTGGAAAAGGATATAACAAAAAAGACGCCAGCCAAATAGCAGCTCAAGTAGCTGTAGAAAAACTGGGAATTCAATAATTAATGAAAATCAATTCAAATTTCAACTAAAGAAAAAAGGCATTCTCTTTGCAAGCCTGCTATTAGTGGGTATCCTGGCTATTTTATATTTTTCATCACACAAATAATCCTGTCTAGTTTTAGTAATTGCCCGGTAATTGTGGGGACACAATCACGGCTACTGGCATCCTCTTCACCAGCGTTTTAATGGTGTACATTTCGGCTCTCCTTATTTTCCTTCTGCAAATGAAAGCTATCAATTCTATCTTTCCTTTTCCATCAATAACCGCTAACCCCAAACAACCACAAACTACAGACCTCAAACTACAAACCTGCTCCCATCTCCTGGCACAATTCCACCAAAACCCCATTTGTATCTTTGGGATGGAGAAAACAGACCCATTTGTTATCTGCTCCTTTTTTGGGTTTTTCATTTAACAATACAAATCCCTCTGCCTGTAAGCGAGCCATTTCAGCAGTAATATCTGCCACTTCAAAAGCAATATGATGGACGCCTTCTCCTTTTTTTGCAATGAATCTGGCAATAATACCATCAGGGTCGGTGCTTTCCAATAGCTCAATTTTGGACTCGCTTTTTTGAAAAAAAGCGGTATTTACCTGTTCCGATTCTACCTTCTCGGTCTGATAACAAGGTGTGTTTAATAACTTTTCAAATAATGGAATGGCGATTGCAAATTCTTTAACTGCAATACCAATGTGTTCAATTTTTAACATAAGCTATTTTTTAAATAAAACCTTTTACGATTTATGGAAAAACACGCAGGATAGCCTTTTGAGCCCAAATTTATAGAACCTATTGCAGTACTTTTGCGTTTAGATAGATAATAAATTCGAGCACATTATGTTGAAATTACCCATTTACTTAGATAATAATGCAACAACACCCATGGATCCACGCGTGTTGGAAGCGATGTTACCGTTTTTTACTGAACATTTTGGCAATGCAGCCAGCCGTAATCATCCATTTGGTTGGGAAGCTGAAGAAGCAGTAGATTACGCACGTGAACAAGTTGCCAAATTAATTGGAGCCGATCCTAAAGAAATCATCTTCACATCCGGCGCCACAGAAGGAGATAATCTTGGAATTAAAGGTGTATATGAAATGTATGCCAGCAAAGGCAACCATATAATAACTTGTACTACCGAACACAAAGCCGTATTAGATACCTGCAAACACATAGAAAGAACCGGTGGTGAAGTTACCTATCTGGAAGTAAAAGCTGACGGACTTATCGACTTGAAAGAGTTGGAAGCAGCTATTAAGCCTACTACCATTCTGATTGCTATTATGTATGCCAATAATGAGATTGGTGTGGTACAACCGGTAAAAGAAATTGCGGCAATTGCAAAAAAGAATGGTATCCTTTTCTTTTCAGATGCGGTGCAAGCAGTGGGAAAAATTCCGGTAGATGTAATTAAAGATGGTATTGATATCATGGCTTTCACAGCACATAAAATGTACGGTCCTAAAGGAATCGGGGCCTTATATGTAAGACGTAAAAATCCACGTGTAAAGGTAACGGCACAAATGGATGGCGGCGGCCATGAAAGAGGTATGCGCAGCGGCACGCTAAATGTGCCCGGAATTGTTGGTTTTGGTAAAGCCTGCGAACTGGCAAGGTTGGAAATGGCAGATGACGCAGCCCGTTTGAGTATCTTGCGTGACAAGCTGGAAACCTCATTAATGAAACTAGAAGAAACGTATGTAAATGGTAACCAAGAGCATCGTTTACCCCATGTTAGCAATATTTCTTTCAAATATGTAGAAGG
>JANOVY010000075.1:0-4028 GCA_031417635.1 Bacteroidota bacterium
AAATTAAATAATTATGCCATTGACCCTGTTAACCTTCCCGGTTTTGATAGCGGCTTTGTTAATAATCTGAACTTTAAAATTGCCTTACAAAGATCATCGGTTAACCAACCTTTATTTCCAAGTTCCGGTTCTACTTTCCTATTAAGTTTACAGGTTACGCCTCCTTATTCTTTATTTAATAAAAACAAAGAAAATGTTGCCGAGCCGTATAAATGGCTTGAATACTATAAATGGCGATTTAATGGCGAATGGTATGTTCCCTTAGGTAAGCCACGAGGCGAAGAAAGAAATAAACAATTTGTTTTAAAAGCAGGTGCAAAATTTGGATTCCTAGGAAGGTATAACTCCGATCTGGAAATTTCACCTTTTGAAAGATATCAAGTGGGTGATGCCGGATTGAGTAACCAATTTGCACTTTTGGGTTATGAAATCATTGCGCATAGAGGTTTTCCTGTTTATGACAATTCTAACCCTAAAATAAATCCCGATAAGCAACAAGCGAGCCAGTTTTTTACCATTTTTAACAAATACTCATTGGAAATTCGCTACCCTTTAAGTCTAAACCCAAGTAGTACCATCTATGCGCTGGGCTTTTTTGAAGCTGCTAATGGCTGGTATTCGTTTAAAGATTATAACCCTTTTCAACTTAGACGGTCCGTTGGATTGGGTATGCGTTTCTTCTTGCCTATGTTTGGATTGTTAGGATTTGATTATGGCATAGGATTGGATAGGTTTACACCGGGAAATGCCATTAAAGACGCAGCTAAATTCACTTTCATGCTTGGTTTTGAACCCGAATAATACTTTCATCAAACCCTAAAAAATTGGTTATGAAAAAAACAATCCTGTTTTCTATCGCCTTATTAACAATGGCTTTTGCCACTCAAGCACAACGATATGCAATTATTGATACAAAGTATATCCTAAACAAAATACCTGAATATAAAGAGGCAGATAGAAAACTACAACAGGTTGGCGAACAATGGCAGAAGGAGATAGACGATAAACAGACGCAACTCGACAAAATGTATAAAAACTATGAGGCTGAACAGTTTATGCTTACCGATGATCTAAAAAAGAAAAGAGAAGATGAATTATTTGTAAAAGAAAAAGAGGTTCGGGAGCTACAAAAAAGACGTTTTGGCTATGAAGGGGACCTATTTAAAGAAAGGCAAAGAATGGTAAAACCTATACAGGATAAAGTATATAATGCAGTACAAAAAATAGCAGTAGCAAAGTCTTACGATTTTGTACTAGATAAAAGTGAAGGAATTACCATTATATTTGCCGACCCAAAACTGGATAAGAGTGATGATATCTTGAAAGAATTGGGTATTAAAAACTAGTTTAAACCAAAATCAATTATAAATTCATTACAATGAAGAAATTATTATTCGTGTGTGTAGCATTTGCTGTAAGCCTAGTTCTATCCACAAATACAAATGCCCAACAAATAAAAATCGGGTATTTTGATGAGCAACAGACTTTGTCTTTATTTCCGGGTATTCAGAAGATTGATTCTTTGATGCAAAGTTATCAAAACGACTCTTTACGAGTTGAGTATGAATACAGGGTTGGTGACTTTCAACGAAGAGACAGCATTTTTAAGAAAGACTCTGCTACAATGCCTGTTAAAGCAAGAGAATTGGCTACGAGAGAATTAAATCAGTTAAAATACAACCTTATAAACTGGCAAACCTATGCACAACAAATGGGTGAAGGCAAACTGGAACAATTGTTAAATCCCTACAAATTAAGGATGTTCGAGGCTATGAAATCAATCATTGCTGAGCAGAAGTACACTTTAGTGTTAACTGCTTCCTCCCTTTCTCCTTATGCACAGCCACCCTTATTAGACAATTTATCTATTCGTGTTGCTATGAAATTAAAGCTTCCACTTCCTAAAGAAATAGAAGACGCTTGGAAAGCGGCATCCGGTGGTGGCGCTCCTTCAGCAGCACCTGTTAAAAAATAAAAATTATTTCGCTAAAAAATAAAATAAGAACCCCGTCCTCCCACGGGGTTCTTATTTTTGTATATGCCAGCAAAAAGTCCCATTGGTGTTTTTGACAGCGGATATGGCGGTTTAACTATTTTAAAAGAAATGGTTAAACAGCTACCCGAATTTGATTATCTGTATATGGGCGATAATGCCCGAGCGCCTTATGGACCTCGCTCATTTGATACTGTTTATCATTATACTTTAGAGTCTGTAAAATGGTTTTTTTCACAGGGTTGTGAACTGGTTATTCTAGCTTGTAATACTGCATCAGCCAAAGCATTGCGAACCATACAACAAAAAGACCTTCCAACAATAGACCCTTCAAAAAGAGTATTGGGCGTGATACGGCCTACCACAGAAATCATTGGTCAATATTCTAAAACCGGGGAGGTGGGAATTGTGGGTACGCTGGGTACTGTACAAAGCGAGAGTTACCCAATAGAGATTGCTAAATTTTTCCCTCATATAAAAGTGTACCAGGAGGCCTGCCCTATGTGGGTTCCCCTTATAGAAAATTATGAATATGATAGCCCAGGCGCTGATTATTTTGTACAAAAGCACCTGACGCATTTATTGAAAAATTCAGCTAGTATGGATACGGTCTTATTGGCTTGTACTCATTATCCATTACTAATAAAGAAAATTAAAGCTTTCCTTCCTGAAAATATTGGAGTTGTAACGCAGGGTGAAATCGTTGCCAAAAGCCTTTCAGGGTATCTTCAAAAACACAAAGAAATAACTGATAAAATAAGCAAAAACGGCCAAATAAGCTTTTACACCACCGATTCAACGGAAGATTTTGATATCCATGGAACTGATTTTTTTGGAAGCGCTGTACGCTCAAAACACCTCACTTTATCGTTATAATAAGGTGTAAATCAGGCAGAAATATAGCTTTATTGAAAAAAACCACATTTTACCCACAACTTCTAAGTGAATTCCCTTACTTTTGCCGTCCTTTCAGCCTAAACAAGGAGATGATAGGGTATCAAACGAAACAATATTACCGGGTTAGTAAAAAAAAGAGATCATGAAACGTACATTCCAACCACACAAACGTCGTCGTAAAACTGTTCACGGTTTTCGTAAACGCATGGAATCTGCCAATGGCCGCAAAGTATTGTCCAGCCGCAGAGCAAAAGGTCGTAAGAAACTTTCTGTTTCGAGCGAAAAAGGATTAAAATAAACCAGGAGCCCATTACAGGGACGAAGGAAAAAATATTGCCTCATCAATAGATGAGGCTTTTTTAGTTTTGCAAAGCAATGGCATCAACCTATTCATATAATAAAAAAGAAAAACTGAAAAGTCGAAAGTTGCTAGATCAACTTTTTACTAAGGGTCGATCATTTTCTGTCTTTCCTATAAAAGTATTTTATATGCCTATCGAAGAAGGCGCCGATAATCC
The DNA here is from genome assembly GCA_031417635.1 of Bacteroidota bacterium. GTDB lineage: Bacteria > Bacteroidota > Bacteroidia > Chitinophagales > Chitinophagaceae > Sediminibacterium. The sequence goes on from JANOVY010000075.1 coordinate 3,409, forward strand.
GATAAAAGCAGGTGTTGGGGTTAGTGCACGTAATTTTAATAAGGCTGTACATAGAAACCGGATAAAAAGATTATTGCGCGAATGCTACCGGTTACATAAATCAATTGTATCTTTTTCAAAAGATGATAATCATAAACCTTTTGCTCTATTCTTTTTATACATTGGAAAAGAAATACCCGACTTTAATTTATTGAATGAAAAAATGCCTGTTGCATTAACCAAACTCAACTCCATCATTGCCTGAAAACAAACTGATACCGAATCCACCACAAAAAATTATCCGAAAATTATTTATTCTGATTAGTTATCCTTTTATTCTGCTGATCAGGATTTATCAATATGTAATTTCCCCCGCCATCGGACCCAAATGTAGATTTACCCCTAGCTGTTCTCAATATTCAATTGAAGCGTTGAAAAAACATGGATTACTAAAAGGAGGTTGGCTATCTGTAAAACGTGTTAGCAGGTGTAGGCCCGGGGGTGGGCATGGATATGATCCGGTAGACCCCCCAACCCCCTGAAGGGGGAGTTAATAAGGTTCCTTTATAAACATTAGTTAACACGATGAAGTAGCTGCTCCAAACAACACTTTTTCAACTCCCCCTTCAGGGGGTTGGGGG